>NZ_JBWKYC010000007.1:78247-171528 GCF_059423525.1 Arthrobacter sp. GW460-12-1-14-TSB2 | reverse complement strand
GCCCGGCGCAATACCGTGCCCAGGCCCTCGCGGCTTAGGATCTCATTTAACCAGTCCAACCTCCGGGGACCAGTTCACTTTCTCGAGGAAAGTGACAGAGCGCCGGCCAAATAGTTGCAACAAGTGAGAGAGCGTGCGGCTGTTACCCGGCGTATTCCCGCACGCCGGCAAGCTCGCCCTCGAGGGCGAGCAGCTGGCGTTCGACGGCGGCCGGCGCCGTTCCGCCCTGGGAGTTGCGGCTGTTGAGCGAGCCTTCGGTGGACAGGACCGTACGGACCTCCGGCGTCAGGTGCTCCGAGATGGCGGCGTATTCCTCGTCCGTCAGGTCCCACAGCTCAACGTCCCGGCTTTCGGCCTGCTTCACCGCCGCTCCGGAGAGCTCGTGCGCCTCGCGGAACGGAACACCCTGGCGGACCAGCCATTCGGCAATGTCCGTGGCCAGCGCAAAGCCCTGGGGTGCCAGGGACTCCATCCGCTCCGTGTTGAACTTCAGCGTCGCGATCATGCCGGAGACCGCCGGGAGCAGGACCTCCAGCGTGTCGGCGGCGTCGAAGACCGGCTCCTTGTCCTCCTGCAGGTCGCGGTTGTACGCGAGCGGCAGGCCCTTCAGGGTGGCCAGCAGCCCGGTCAGGTTGCCGATCAGCCGGCCGGCCTTGCCGCGGGCGAGCTCGGCAACGTCCGGGTTCTTTTTCTGCGGCATGATCGAGGAGCCGGTGGAGTAGGAATCGTGCAGGGTGACGAAGGAGAACTCCTTCGTCGCCCACAGAATCACTTCCTCCGAAACCCGGGACAGGTCAACCCCGATCATCGCGGTAACCCAGGCGAACTCGGCGAAGACGTCGCGCGAGGCGGTGCCGTCGATCGAGTTGTGCGTGGCTGAGAAGAAGCCCAGGTCCGCTGCCACGGCCTCCGGGTCCAGGCCCAGCGAGGAGCCCGCGAGGGCTCCCGAACCGTACGGCGAAACCCCTGCGCGCTTGTCCCAGTCCTGCAGCCGCTGCACGTCACGCAGCAGCGCCCAGGCGTGCGCCAGCAGGTGGTGGCTGAGCAGTACCGGCTGGGCGTGCTGGAGGTGCGTGCGGCCGGGCATGGCCACGCCGCGGTGCTCCTTGGCCTGGCCGACGAGGGCATCAATCGTGGCGAGCACGCCGCGGGCGATGATCCGGGCGTGGTCGCGCAGGAACATCCGGCCGAGGGTTGCCACCTGGTCGTTGCGGGACCGGCCTGCGCGGAGCTTGCCGCCCAGCTGCGTGCCGGCGCGCTCGATGAGTCCGCGTTCCAGCGAACCGTGCACGTCCTCATCGGAGTCCGCCGGCAGGTAGTCGCCGGAGGCGACGTCGTCGTCCAGCCGGGTCAGGGCGTCGAGCATGCCCTCGAGTTCGGCGTCGTCCAGCAGGCCGGCCTTGTGCAGCACGCGGGCGTGCGCCTTGGACCCGGCGATGTCGTAGCGGGCCAGCCGCCAGTCAAAGTGCGTGGACTTGCTCAGCGCCGCGAGGGCGTCGGCGGGGCCGCCGGCGAACCGGCCGCCCCACAGCGCACCCGTGTTGGTGGCTTCGGACTTCTTGGTTTCGACGGGCTCAGCCACAGGGGCTACTTTCCCGCCACGCGGATGTCGCGGCCGGAGGCAACCTTGGCGGACATGCCCCACAGTTCGATGAAGCCGCGTGCCATCGACTGGTCGAAGGTGTCGCCCGTGTCGTAGGTGGCGAGGTCGAAGTCGTACAGCGAGGTCTCAGAGCGGCGTCCGTTGACGATCGCCTGGCCGCCGTGCAGGGTCATGCGGATGTCACCGGAGACGTACTTCTGGGTGTCTTCGATGAAGGCGTCGAGGGAGCGCTTGAGCGGGGAGAACCACTGGCCGTCGTAGACCAGTTCTGCCCAGCGCTGGCCCACCGTGGCCTTGAAGCGGGCCTGCTCGCGCTCCACCGTGATGTCCTCAAGGTGCTTGTGCGCGGTGATCAGCGCCATGGCTCCGGGGGCCTCGTAGATCTCGCGGGACTTGATGCCGACGAGGCGGTCCTCGACGACGTCGATCCGGCCCACGCCCTGCGCGCCGGCGCGGCGGTTAAGTTCCTTGATGGCCTGCAGCGGGGTGACCTTGACGCCGTCGATCGCTACCGGAACGCCGGCTTCGAAGGAGATGGTGACTTCATCCGGTGCCGGCGGGAACTCCGGGGTGGCGGTGTAGTCGTAGATGTCCTTGGTGGGGGCGTTCCAGATGTCTTCGAGGTAGCCGGTTTCGACGGCGCGGCCCCAGACGTTCTGGTCGATCGAGTACGGGTTCTTCTTGGTGGTCTCGATCGGCAATCCCTTTTCCTCGGCGAAGGCGATGGCCTTGTCGCGGGTCAGGGCGAGGTCGCGGACCGGGGCGATGCACTTCAGGTCCGGGCCGAGGGTCTGGATGCCTACTTCGAAGCGGACCTGGTCATTGCCCTTGCCCGTGCAGCCGTGGGCCACGGTGGTGGCGCCGAATTCGCGGGCGGCCTTGACCAGGTGCTTGACGATCACCGGGCGGGAGATCGCGGAAACCAGCGGGTAGTGGCCCTGGTAGAGGGCGTTGGCCTTCAGCGTGGGCATGCAGTACTCGTTGGCGAACTCGTCGCTGGCGTCGGCCACGTAAGCCTCGACGGCGCCGCAGCCCAGGGCACGCTGGCGGATGGTCTCCAGCGACTCGCCGCCCTGTCCGACGTCGACGGCGACGGCGATCACCTCGGCACCGGTCGCTTCACCGATCCAGCCGATCGCTACGGAAGTATCCAGGCCACCGGAGTAGGCCAGCACAATACGCTCAGTCACTTCAAATGCTCCTTAGTTGTTTGGTTCTTGGTTGTCTTCAAGCTTATGGCCGGCTTCTTCGGCAAACTGCAGGAAGCGGGCGGCCACTTCGGCGCCGCCCAGCGGGTCCCGGGTGACCAGCAGCACGGTGTCGTCGCCGGCAATGGTCCCCAGGATGGACGGCATCACCGAGTGGTCGATCGCCAGGGCCAGGAAGTTCGCTGCCCCCGGCGGGGTCCTCAGCACCACGATATTGGCCGAGGCCTCCGCCGTCACCAGCAGTTCGCCGCACAGGCGGGCGAGCCTGGCATCCAGGATCTCCTGGGTGACGCCGGCCTTGGCCGCACGCTCCCCGCCCTCCCCCGGAACGGCGTACACCAGCACGCCGTCCTTGCCGCGGACCCGGACTGCGCCGAGTTCCACAAGGTCGCGGGACAGCGTGGCCTGGGTGACCTGGACGCCGTCGTCCGCTAGCAGCGCGGCAAGCTCCGCCTGCGAACGGACGGACTCACCGGTCAGGATCGCGGTGATCCGCGCCAGCCTGGCCGTTTTGGTGGCCGGGCTCGCGCCCGGTACCGACGGGTTGGTGGACACTAGAACGTGCTCTCCCCGGTTCCTTCAACGGGCGACAGACCCTCAACGAAGGCCAGCCCCGACCGGTGCATGAGCCACGCCATTAGCGCCTTCTGGGCGTGCAGGCGGTTTTCCGCCTCATCCCAGACGATCGACTGCGGACCGTCGATGACCCCCGCGGAGATCTCATAGCCCCGGTATGCCGGCAGGCAGTGAAGCACGACGGCGTCCGGCGCCGCGAGCTGCATCGCCGCTTCATCCACGGAATAGTCGCGGAACAGCTGGAGCCGGGCTTCCTTCTCGGCCTCCTGTCCCATGGACACCCAGGTGTCGGTGGCGACGACGTCGGCCCCCTTGAGGGCTTCCGCGGCGTCCGTGGTGATCAGCACCGAACCGCCCGTTTCCGCAGCCCGCTCCTCCGCGGCAGCGACGATGTCTGCGGCCGGCAGGTAGCCGTCCGGGCCTGCAATGCGCACGTGCATCCCTGCGGTCACGCCGGCCAGCAGGTAGGAGTTGGCCATATTGTTGGCGGAGTCGCCGAGGTAGCTCATGGTGAGGCCCTTGAGCTCGCCCTTGTGTTCCTTGACGGCCAGAAGGTCGGCGAGGAGCTGGCAGGGGTGGTAGTCGTCGCACAGGGCGTTGATGACGGGGACTTTGGAGTTCTCGGCCATGGCCACCAGCCCGGAGTGCGCACCGGTGCGCCACACGATGGTGGAGACCATGCGCTCGAGGACCTTGGCGGTGTCCTCCACTGATTCCTTGTGGCCGATCTGCGCCTCACCCGGGTTGATGATGAGGGCGTTTCCGCCCATATCGGCCACGCCGGTGGCGAAGGACACTCGGGTACGGGTGGACGTCTTATCGAAGATGACGGCGACAGTCTTGCGTCCGCTGCCTTCGGCGGCAAAGGGCTGGACGCTGTAGGGCGCAGCCTTCATGCGGACCGCGAGATCCAGGACCTCGGCCTGTTCGGCCGGGGTGAGGTCGGTGTCCTTGAGGAAGTGACGGGTGGTTGTGGAGCTGGTCACTGGGCATCCTTTGCGGTCTGGAGGAGCGTGGGCAGGGCCTGGATGAAGCTGTCGGCCTGATCGGCAGTCAGGATCAGCGGCGGGGCAAGGCGGATGGTGCGCGGACCCGGGCTGTTGACGATGAACCCGGCGTCCAGTCCGGCGGTCACCACAGCGGCGGCGATGTCCGCGTCCAGGTCGAAGCCGATCAGGAGGCCTTCGCCTCGAACTTCCGTGACGCCGTCGACGTCGGCGAGCTTCGAGCGGAGGCGTTCACCCACGCTGCGGACGTTGTCCAGGACCCGCTGGCTTTCAATCGCGTGCAGGGTGGCCAGTGCGGCCGCCGTTGCCACCGGGTTTCCGCCGAAGGTGGTGCCGTGCTGGCCGGCCGTGAGGAGCGAGGACGTTTCAGGGCCGAAGGTGACCAGCGCCCCGATCGGGAACCCGCCGCCCAGTCCCTTGGCCAGGGTCACGGCGTCCGGGACGATCCCGGCGTCTTCGCTGGCCAGCCATTTTCCCGTGCGTCCGATGCCGGTCTGCACCTCATCGAGGATCAGGAGCGCGCCGGCCTTCGTCGTGGCCTCGCGTGCTGCCTGCAGGTAGCCGGCGGGCAGCGGCCGGACGCCTGCTTCGCCCTGGATCGGTTCGAGGAAGACGGCCGCCGTGGTTTCGTCGATTTCCCCGAGCAGGGCGTCAATATCCCCGAACGGGATGTGGACAACGCCGCCGGGAAGAGGTTCGAACGGCGCGCGGTAGGCAGCCTTGGCGGTCAATGCCAAAGCACCCATGGTGCGGCCGTGGAAGGCACCTTCGAGCGCGATGATCTTGGTCCGCCGCGTGACGGCGCTGCCGGGGCCGGCCGGTGCCTCCGCGCCGGAGTTGCGGCGGGCCAGCTTGAAGGCAGCCTCCACCGCCTCCGTACCGGAGTTGGCGAAGAACACTTTGGACCCCGCCGGCGCCTTGGCCAGTTCGAGCAGCTTCTCGGCCAGGGCGATCTGCGTGGGGCTGGTGAAGAAGTTTGAGACGTGGCCCAGGGTGGCCAACTGGCTGGAGATCACCGACGTCACGAACGGGTGGGCGTGGCCCATCGCATTCACCGCGATGCCGCCCAGCAGGTCCAGGTACTCCTTGCCGTCGGCGTCCCAGACCAGGCAGCCGGCCCCGCGGACCAGGACACGCTGCGGCGTGCCGAAAACGCCCATGAGGGACGAAGAATACCGGTTCAGCCACTCGGCACCGGTCGGGTGGCCCTTGGTTTCTACGAGCTCGACTACGGGGGACTTTTCAACCTGGCTCATGCGTTCGTTTCCTCGTCCGGGACCACCTGCGTGCCGATGCCCGCGGTGGTGAATGTTTCCAGCAGCATGGAGTGCGGCAGCCGGCCGTCAACGATGTGGGCGCGTTCCACGCCGTCGTCAACCGCCTTCAGGCAGGCGGCCATCTTGGGGATCATGCCGGATTCAAGCCTCGGCAGCATCTCGCGCAGCTCCGACGCCGTCAGGGACGAAATGAGGGACGACTTGTCCGGCCAATTCGCATAGAGGCCCTCGACGTCGGTCAGGATGACCAGCTTGGAGGCGCCCAGGGCAGACGCGACGGCGGCCGCCGCGGTGTCCGCGTTGACGTTGAGCACCTGTCCGGTGGTGGAACCGTCGTCGGCGATCTCCGGTGCCACGGTAGAGATCACGGGGATCCGGCCGGCAGCGAGAATGTCCACAATCCCCTCCGGGTTGACGCCCACGACTTCCCCGACCAGGCCCAGGTCCACCTCCTCGCCGTCCACGACGGTTCCGGTGCGGACGGCGCGCAGCAGGCCGCCGTCTTCACCGGACATGCCCACGGCGTAAGGGCCGTGGGAGTTGATCAGGCCCACAAGTTCGCGGCCCACCTGGCCGGTCAGGACCATACGGACCACGTCCATGGCCTCGGGGGTGGTGACGCGCAGCCCGCCCTTGAACTCGGACTCGATGCCGAGCCGGCTGAGCATGGAGTTGATCTGCGGGCCGCCCCCGTGCACCACCACGGGGTGGATGCCCACGTGGTGCAGGAACACGACATCCTCGGCGAAGGCCCGGCGGAGTTCATCGTTGACCATGGCGTTGCCGCCGTACTTGATCACCATGGTGGTGCCGGCAAAGCGCTGGATCCAGGGCAGGGCCTCGATCAACGTGCCGGCCTTGTCCTGGGCATCACTCATGGACGTCGTCTCGCGTGTCTGGGTGTTCATGCTGCTGCTGTCTCCCCGGAAGGTCGGTGCTTGGCCTAGCTGGAGTAGGCGCTGTTTTCGTGGACGTAGTCGTGCGTGAGGTCGTTGGTCCAGATCGTGGCTTCGGCGTCGCCGGCCTGCAGGTCGATTTCAACGAGGACCTCCCGCGGTTCCAGGTCCACCAGGCTGCGGTCCTCGCCGATGCTGCCGTTCCGGCAGATCTGAACGCCGTTCATGGACACGTTCAGCTGGTCCGGCTCGAAGGCGGCGTCGGTGGTGCCCACGGCGGACAGCACGCGGCCCCAGTTCGGGTCCTTGCCGAAGATGGCCGTCTTGAAGAGGTTGGAGCGGGCCACGGCCCGGCTCACGATCTCGGCGTCCCTCTCGCTGGCCGCGTTGAACGTGCGGATCGCGATGTCATGGCTGGCGCCCTCGGCGTCGCCGATCAGCTTGCGGGCCAGTTCGGCGCAAACCTGGGTCAGCCCGGCACCGAAGTCCTTGGCCGAGGGGACGGCAGCCGAGGCGCCCGAGGCAAGCAGCACCACGGTGTCGTTGGTGGACATGCAGCCGTCCGAGTCCGCCCGGTCAAAGGTCACCCGGGTGGCGTCGCGGAGCACGACGTCGAGCATTTCCGGCTGGACTTCCGCGTCGGTGGTGATGACCACCAGCATGGTGGCCAGCCCGGGAGCCAGCATGCCGGCGCCCTTGGCCATGCCGCCGATGGTGTACTCGTTGCCTTCTGCGTCCTTGCCGGTGAAGACGGCTTCCTTGGACACGGAATCGGTGGTCATGATGGCCGTGGCCGCGGCCGGGCCGCCGTCAGCGCTGAGGGCGGCGTTGGCTGCGCTGATGCCCGGGATGATTTTGTCCATGGGCAGCTGCTCGCCGATCAGGCCCGTGGAGCAGACGAAGATGTCCGTGGCCGAGAGGCCCAGGGCTTCAGCTGTCTTTTCGGCCGTGGTGTGGGTGTTCTGGAAGCCCTGCGGGCCGGTGCACGCGTTGGCGCCGCCGGAGTTGAGGATGACGGCGTCGACGCGGCCGTCCTTCACCACCTCGCGTGACCAGTGCACCGGTGCTGCGGCCACGCGGTTGGACGTGAACACCGCCGCTGCGGCTTTGGACGGGCCGTCGTTGACTACCAGGGCCAGGTCTGGATTCCCGGATGCCTTCAGGCCGGCTTTGACGCCGGCGGCGCGGAATCCCTTGGGGGCGGTAACGGTCACGGGGCAACTCCCTGCAGGTTGAGGCCGGCGGTTTCCGCCAGGCCAAGCGCGATATTCATGGACTGCACGGCGCCGCCGGCCGTCCCCTTGGTCAGGTTGTCGATGGCGCAGGTGACAATGACGCGGCCGGTGTGCGCGTCATAAGCAAGCTGCATCACGGCGTGGTTGGAGCCCTGCACGGACTTGGTGGCAGGCCACTGGCCCTCGGGGAGCAGGTGCACGAACGGCTCGTCGTCGTACGCCTCTTCCCAGGCAGTGCGCAGCTCTGCCGCCGTGACGCCGGGCTTCACCCGGGCCGTTGCCGTGGTGAGGATGCCGCGGCTCATCGGCGCGAGGGTGGGCGTGAAGGAGACCGTCACAGCTTCCCCCGCGGCGTTGCCCAGCCCCTGTTCAATCTCGGGGGTGTGCCGGTGGCCGCCGCCCACGCCGTAGGGGCTCATCGAGCCCATGACCTCGGAGCCGATGAGATTCACTTTGGCGGCTTTCCCGGCGCCAGAGGTGCCTGAGGCAGAGACGATCACGACGTCGTCGGGCTGGAGAAGACCCGCGGCGAAGCCGGGCGTAAGGGCCAGCAGGGACGACGTCGGGTAGCAGCCCGGTACGGCGATCCGTTTGGCTCCCTTGAGCTTTTCCCGCTGGCCGGGCAGCTCGGGGAGTCCGTAGGGCCAGGTGCCGGCGTGCGCGGAGCCGTAGAATTTTTCCCAGGCTGCGGGATCTTCCAGGCGGTGGTCGGCACCGGCGTCGATCACCACTGTGCCGTCGGGCAACTGGGCCGCGATCTCAGCAGATGCCCCATGCGGGAGCGCCAGGAACACCACGTCGTGGCCTGAGAGGTTCTCCACCGTGGTGTCTTCAAGGATGCGGCTGGCCAGACCATGGAGATGCGGCTGCAATTCGCCTAGTCTGGAACCGGCGTTGCTGTGTGCTGTGATGGCGCCGATGGTGACGTCGGGGTGCCCGGCCAGAAGGCGAAGCACCTCACCGCCGGCGTAACCGCTGGCACCGGAAACGGCAACAGAAATAGTCATGGAAACGACTATACAGCAAGACTATGCATAGAACCCGATATTTATGCATGCGCTCGCACCTGCGCTCATTCATGGGGTGTCCCCGCACTCGTTCACGCTGGCGTTACGAACGTGAGCGTATGCTTGGAGAAGGGTGATCCTGACCGCGCGGTCCGAATGTCGGCTGCAGCGTTGCCCGTAACAGTTACGAGGCCCCGAGTCCATGACCCCCACCACTACTTCGGAGCGCCCGCAGACGCGTGTCCGGCAGCCCAACCAGGTTGTCCTGAGCTATTCCGAGCTCCTCAAGACCGTCAAGGCCGCCGGCCTGCTCGAGCGTCGCGTCGGCTTCTACATCACGGTGTTCTCCGTCCTGGTGCTCCTGATGACGGCCGCCTGGTTCGGCTTCGCACTCATCGGTGACAGCTGGTTCCAGCTCCTCATCGCCGCCGCCATCGGCATCCTCTGCACCCAGCTGAGCTTCCTGGCCCACGAGGCCGGACACCGTCAGATCTTCGCCTCCCGCCGCGCCAACGACTGGGCTGCCAGGCTGCTGGCCACGTCCGTCGCCGGCATGAGCTACTCCTGGTGGGAGCAGAAGCACGGCGCCCACCACAACCACCCGAACGTCATTTCCAAGGATCCCGACATCGCGCCCGGGCCCATCGCGTTCCACACCGAAGCGGTTGCCGATCGTAAGGGACGGTTCGCTTTTCTTACCCGGAAGCAGGGCTGGTTCTTCTTCCCGCTGCTGTTCCTGGTGGGCCTCGGCCTGCAGATCGATTCGGTGAAGTTCGTCTTCCGCCGCGCGAAGGTCACGCACCGCTGGGTTGAACTCCCGATCCTCCTGGCGCGGCTGAGCCTGCTGCCGGTCCTCACGTTCACGTTCCTGCCCTGGGGCATGGCTTTGGCCTTCATCGGCGTCCAGCTCGCCGTCTTCGGTTTTTACATGGGCGCTTCCTTCGCCCCGAACCACAAGGGCATGCCGGTCCTGCCGGCGGACAGCCGCGTGGACTTCTTCAGCCGCCAGGTCCTGACCTCCAGGAACATCTCCGGCGGCCGCTTCATGGACATCCTGATGGGCGGACTCAACCGCCAGGCAGAACACCACCTCTTCCCGGACATGGCCCGCCCGCAGCTGGACAAGGCCGCCGTGATCGTCCGCGAGTTCTGCGCCAAGCACCAGGTCCCCTACACGGAGACCACCCTGCTGCAGTCCTACGGCATCATTGTCCGCTACCTCAACGACGTGGGCCTCTCCGCCGGGCGGCACTTCGAGTGCCCCATGGCCACGGTCACCCGCCGCTACTAGGGGCGCCTCCCCTAGCAGGCAAGCCCCTGATCCACGTTTGACCCGAAGTGACGGCCGGTTACCGGCCGCCACTTCGTCGTTGGCGGCGGTGTCCCTAGGATGGTTCCTGTATCCGGGCCTGGAAATCCCAGCCCAGGGAAGGAGACACATGATGCACGCAATTGTGGCCCGCCAGGCGGGCGGGCCCGACGTCCTGGAACTGGCCGAGGTGGAGCGTCCGGTACCGGGTCCCCGCCAGCTGCTGGTCAAGGTGTCCGCCACCGGCGTGAACTTCATTGACACCTACAAGCGCAGCGGCACGTACAAAGTGGCCTATCCGTTTACCCCGGGTTCCGAGGCAGCCGGCACCGTGGAGGAAATCGGCGACGGCGTCACCGTGTTCTCCCCCGGCGACCGCGTGGCCACCGCCGAAGGCGCCAACTGCTACGCCGGCTACATCCTGGTGGACGAGGACAAGGCGCTGCCGGTCCCCCGCGGCGTGGACGATTTCACCGCTGCCGCCCTTCCGCTCCAGGGGATTACCGCGCACTACCTGGTCAATTCCTCGTTCCGGGTGGAACCCGGCCACACCATCCTGCTCCATGCCGGAGCCGGTGGCGTGGGCCTGCTGGCCATTCAACTGCTCAAGGCGAAGGGTGCCCGCGTCATCACCACCGTCTCCACCGACGACAAGGCGAAGCTGACCCGCGAAGCCGGTGCCGATCATGTCATCCCCTACGACGGCTTCTCCGCCAAAGTCCGGGAGCTGACCGACGGCACCGGAGCGGATGCGGTGTACGACGGCGTCGGAAAGGACACGTTCGACGGCTCCCTCTCCGCGCTGCGCGTCCGCGGCACCCTGGTTCTTTTCGGTGCCGCCTCCGGCCCCGTTCCGCCGTTCGATCCGCAGCGGCTTAACGCCGGCGGTTCCCTGTACCTGACCCGGCCCACCATCAACCACTTCCTCCGCAACGCCCAGGAACGCCGCTGGCGCTCCGACGAGATCTTCGCGGCGGCCGCAGACGGGAGCCTCAAGGTCCGGATCGGCGGCCGCTATGACCTGGCCCACGCTGCCCGGGCACACGACGACCTGGAACAGCGCCGGACCACCGGCAAGATCATCCTCGTCCCTTGATCCGGCCAGTCTCCTGATCCGGTAAACAGGACGTGAACCTCCGGCGAACTGCGACACCTTCTGTTCATCTTGTGCGGCAAGAATCACCCTGTGACTGACCTACCGCAAGTTCCCGGAACAGCGCCGGCGCCAGAGACCGGCCCCCTGGAAGGACGCGCAGCACGTCCCGGCGTCCGGAACGTGTATCTGCCGCAGTTGCCGGGCGGCGCCGCGGCGCCGCCCGAGCGGACGCTGATCGACATCCTCGAGGCCACCGCCCGCACGTATCCGGAGGCCTCGGCCCTGGACGACGGCCGCCGGCGCCTGAGTTACGTCCAGCTGATGGCGGAAGTCAGGGCCACTGCGCGTGAGCTCCATCTCGCGGGCCTCGGCGCCGGTGACAAGATCGGCGTCCGGATTCCCTCCGGCACCAACCGGCTCTACGTGTCGATCCTGGCCATCCTGCTGATCGGGGCGGCGTACGTTCCCGTGGATGCCGACGACCCCGATGAGCGCGCCAAGCTGGTGTTCAGCGAGGCCCGGGTCGCCGCCATCCTCCGGGCGGACGGCGAGATCGTCGCGGACACCAAGCGTCCCCGGCCGTTCCCGGATCCGCGGAAGCCGCAGGCCGACGACGACTCATGGGTGATCTTCACGTCCGGCTCCACAGGTACGCCCAAGGGTGTCGCGGTTCAGCACAGGTCTTCGGCTGCGTTCGTGGACGCTGAGGCCCGGATCTTCCTGCAGGACGAACCCATCGGCCCCCACGACCGGGTCCTGGCCGGACTATCCGTGGCGTTCGACGCTTCCTGCGAAGAGATGTGGCTGGCCTGGCGCTACGGAGCCTGCCTCGTCCCCGCCCCCCGGTCGCTGGTCCGGACCGGAATGGACCTCGGCCCGTGGCTGATCAGCCACGGCATCACCGTGGTGTCCACGGTGCCCACCCTCGCCGCACTGTGGCCGGCCGAAGCTCTGGAGAACGTGCGGCTGCTGATTTTCGGCGGCGAGGCCTGCCCTCCTGAACTCGCCGAGCGGCTCGCCGTCGACGGCCGGGAAGTGTGGAACACCTACGGACCAACCGAAGCCACCGTGGTGGCCTGCGCGGCGCCGCTGGGCACGGGGCCCGTCCGGATCGGCCTGCCGCTGGACGGCTGGGACCTTGCCGTGGTTGATACCGGCGGCGTTCCGGTGGCAGAGGGCGAAGTGGGCGAGCTCATCATCGGCGGCGTGGGGCTGGCCCGGTACCTCGACGCCGCCAAGGACGCGGAAAAGTACGCGCCGATGCCGTCCCTCGGCTGGGCCCGGGCGTACCGGTCCGGAGACCTCGTCCGCTACGAAGCGGCCGGCCTGGTGTTCATGGGGCGCGCGGATGAACAGGTGAAACTCGGCGGCCGGCGCATCGAACTCGGCGAGATCGACGCCGCGCTGCAGGCACTGCCTGACGTTGCCGGCGCAGCGGCGGCGGTCCGCACGACGGCGGCCGGGAACCAGATCCTCGTCGGTTACCTTGCGCCTGCCGGCACCGCGGAAATCGACCTCGCCGCCGCCCGTGAACGGCTTGGGACCAGCCTTCCGGCGGCGCTCATCCCCCTCCTGACCGTGGTTGAGTCCCTGCCCACCAAGACAAGCGGAAAAGTTGACCGCCACTCCCTTCCCTGGCCGTTGGCAGGAGCCGGGGCGGCCGACGCGGACAACGCCCCGCTGAACCTGCCGGACGACGCCCGCTGGATCGTGGAGCAGTGGGGCAGCGTGCTGGGAACCCCGGCGTCGAGCCTGGATGCGGACTTCTTTGCCCACGGCGGAGGATCCCTGGCCGCTGCACAGCTCGTGTCCGCCCTCCGCGCCCGCTACCCCACCGTCACGGTGGCCGACATTTACGCAACACCCCGGGTGGGCGCGCTCATCGATGCCGCCCGGCAGTCCTTGCCCGAGGGGGCTGCCGGGCCGGCGCCGGAACGGAACGTCCGCCCCACGGCACTGAAATCGCAGGTCTTCCAGACGCTGTTGGGTGTCCCGTTGCACATCCTGGTGGGCATGCGCTGGCTGACTTACGTGATGGTGGCCAACAACCTCCTGGCGGCCTTTGCCGGCTTCACGGCGGCCCCGGTTGTTTCCTGGTGGTGGGTGGCAGCGTCGTGGCTGGTGTTCGTGAGCCCGGCCGGGCGGATGGCCCTCTCGGTCCTGGCCGCCAGGACCCTGCTCCGGCGCGTGGTTCCGGGGACCTACCCCAGGTCCGGCAAGGTACACCTGCGGCTGTGGCTGGCGGAGCAGATCCAGGATCTGTCCGGCGCCATCAGCCTGGCAAGTGCCCCCTGGGTGCCCTACTATGCGAAGGCCCTCGGAGCGAAGATCGGCAATGATGTCCAGCTGCACTCGCTGCCGCCGGTCACCGGCATGCTGTCGCTGGGGCGCGGCAGCAACATCGAGCCGGAAGTGGACCTCTCCGGCTGGTGGATCGACGGTGATACAGTCCACATCGGCCAGGTGCACGTTGGAGCGGGCGCGACTGTGGGCGCCCGCAGCACGCTCATGCCCGGAGCCAGTATCGGCGCCGGGGCGCAGGTCGAGCCGGGATCGGCGGTCCTCGGAAAGGTCAAGGCCGGGCAACTGGTGTCCGGATCCCCCGCCGAACGGATCGGCAAGGCCAAACAGGCATGGCCGGACACGCCCCCGTCGCATGCGCTGATCGGACGGCTATGGTTCGCGGCGTTCGCTGCAGCCTCAGCCGTGCTGGCCACTATCCCCTACCTGTCCGCTGCCGCCGGGGCATTCGTGGTGTTCCTGTTCATCCGCGGCAGCGAATCGCTGGTGGCCGCCCTCCCCCTGGTCCTTGCCTCGCTGCCACTGGCGGCGCTCATCTGGTTCGCCACCAACCTCCTGCTGATCCTTGCCACCACCCGCCTGCTGGGCGTCGGACTCAAGGAAGGCTACTACAGGGTGCGGAGCCGGATCGGCTGGCAGGTCTGGGCTACTGAACGCGTCCTGGACCTTGCCCGGGATGTCCTGTTTCCCATCTACGCCAGCCTTTTCACCCCGGTCTGGCTCCGCCTGCTGGGAGCCAAGGTGGGCAAGAACGTGGAGGCCTCCACCGTCCTCCTGCTCCCCAAAATGACAACCGTCGGCGAAGGCGCCTTCCTCGCGGACGACACCATGGTGGCCTCCTACGAACTGGGCGGCGGCTGGATGAGGATTGCCCCCGCCAAGATCGGAAAACGCTCCTTCCTGGGCAACTCCGGGATGACGGGTGCGGGACGAAGCGTGCCCAAGAACTCGCTGGTGGCCGTCCTGTCCGCCACTCCTGCCAAAGCCAAATCAGGCACCTCCTGGCTGGGCAGCCCCCCGGTCCGGCTGCGCCGCACGGCCATCGCCACCGACAACACCCTGACTTTCCAGCCGCCGCTGCGGCTGAAGCTGGCACGCGCCCTATGGGAGCTCTGCCGGTTCATTCCCGTCGTGCTCACCGTCGGCCTGGCCGCCGGTGTCATGCTCGCGTTCGACGGGCTCGCTTCGGCGTGGGGCTACGGTATCGCGGCGCTTCTGGGCGGCATCGTGGTCCTCATCGCAGGTGCCACAGCCGCTGCCAGCGCGGTGGCCGCCAAGTGGCTGCTGGTGGGCAGGATCAAGCCCGGCGAGCATGCCTTGTGGAGTTCCTTCATTTGGCGGAACGAAGTGGTGGACACCTTCATCGAAATGGTGAGCGCACCGTGGTTCGCCCGCTCGGCCTCGGGTACTCCGGCCCTCGTGTGGTGGCTGCGCGGACTCGGCGCGAAGATCGGCCGCGGCACGTGGTGCGAAAGCTACTGGCTGCCGGAAGCGGACCTTGTCACGCTGGGCGAAAGTTCAACGGTCAACCGCGGGTGCGTCGTCCAGACCCACCTTTTCCACGACCGGATCATGAGCATTGACACTGTTACGCTCGAAGACGGAGCCACCATGGGACCACATGGCGTCATCCTCCCGCGGGCACGCATCGCGAAGGGCGGCACGGTGGGCCCGGCATCCTTGGTCATGCGCGGGGAAACAGTTCCGGCAGCGACGTATTGGATGGGCAATCCGGTCAGCCCCTGGGCGGGCCCGGCAGTGCCGGCACGGCGGCTCAAGTAGCTCCAGCACGGCCAACCCGGCTCCGATCATCCGCAATACGAAGGCCAGTTCATGAGTTTTGCAGCACCAGCCGGCCACGGCGGCACACGCCGGCCGGACGAGCCCTCCGGCTCCCCTGATCCCTACATCCCCGGGCACGGCACGAACGCCTACCGGGTCACGCGGTACGAGCTGGACCTGGACTACAAGCTGGCCAGCAACCGGCTGAGCGGCCGCGCCGTCCTGCACGCGGAGGCGGACCGGGCGGCGTCGGCCGTTGTCCTGGACCTCGCAGGGCTGCGCGCCGTCAAGGTGTCGCTGAACGGCAAACGCGTGCGCAGGTTCAGCCAGCGGGCCGAGCAACTGGTGATCGTTCCCGACGCGGCCCTGCTCCCGGGCGACCGCTTCACCCTCGACATCCGGTATGAAGGAAATCCTTCTCCACGGCGCGGACTCTGGGGTGAAGTGGGCTGGGAGGAACTCACCGACGGAGTGCTGGTGGCGGGCCAGCCCAACGGCGCCGCCTCCTGGTTTCCCTGCAACGACCATCCGCAGCACAAGGCCAGCTACAGGGTCGCCGTCACCACGGACGCCAATTACCGGGCAGTCTGCAACGGCCTGCTGATTTCCCGAAAATCAGGCTCCAGCCGTGAAACCTGGACCTACGAGCAGGCCGAACCGATGGCCACATACCTCGCCACTGTGCAGATCGGCCGGTATGACCTCCTGACCCTGGATACGACGTCGGTTCCGGGCAGCGTCCCCCAGCATGTGGCAGTGCCCGCCGCCCTGGCCGACGCGGCCCGCCGGGGACTGGCACGCCAGCCGGAGATGATGCGCACCTTCGTCAACAGCTTCGGCCCCTATCCCTTCCAGGAGTACACGGTGGTGGTGGCAGAGGACGAGCTCGAAATTCCGCTCGAAGCCCAGACGCTGTCCATCGTGGGCCCCAACCATCTCACCCCGGACTGGAACGCGCAGCGGCTGATCGCCCACGAACTGTCCCACCAGTGGTTCGGCAATTCCCTGACCGTCGCGTCCTGGCGGGACATCTGGCTGCACGAAGGGTTCGCGTGCTACGCGGAGTGGATCTGGTCCGAGGCGGCCGGAGTCATGAGCGTTGCGGACCGCGCCGCGGCCGCCTGGCGGAAGCTCGACGCCGGGAGCCAGGACCTCACGGTCGGTGACCCCGGACCCGAGCTGATGTTCGATGACCGGGTGTACAAGCGCGGCGCCCTCGCACTGCACGCGCTCCGGATCCGGTGCGGCGACCTCGCCTTCTTTGCGCTGCTGCATGACTGGGCAGCAAGCAACCGCCACGGATCCGTCTCCACCGCCGGGTTCATCCAGACCGCGGACCGTGTGGCCGGAATCGATTCAGAAACCCTGCTCCACCCCTGGCTGTTCGAAGAGCCGCTGCCTGCCCTGCCTGTGCGGTAGGGCCGCCACTTCATCCGAGGGCGACGGCGGCCGCCAGCCCGTCCGGCAGCCCCGACTCGGCGGAGGCCAGGTCCCGGACATCTGCCCGGTCGAGCACGTCAAGAGTCTCCGGCGGCCGTCCCAGGCCCTCCCCGGTCATCTTCAGGAAAGCCTCCTTGCGCGCCCACAGCCGGGCCCGCTCACTCAGCAGGGCGCTCCCTTGCAGCGGTGCCAGGGACCGGTGCTCCGCCGGGGTCAGCGCCACGGCATCGAAGCCGTCAAAGTCCAACCGCCGCGGATCCTCGGCGTCAACGCCCAGCCGCTGCCCCGGCCCGGGCTCCGCCACGGCCGCCAGCAGGGTCCAGCCGGCAGCCCGGGACAGGCTCAGCAGCAGGGGCGCCGGCGCTCCGTCCAGTTCGTAGCCGGGCCTCCCGTGGGTGACGCCGGGACCGCTGCCGCACCGCGGGCAACTGTAACGGGATGTCAGGTCCTGGGCACGCACGCCCAGCAGTTCCGCGGCGAACCGTCGCTGGGCCACCCGGGCCGCGAGGAAGTCCTGCCGTGGCACGGGCATCATGGCGCGGGCACGCTCCAGCTCGGGCGGGTCCAGGAACCGCAGGGCATCGCGTTCCAGCTCGGCTGCCGCCGGTGCTGCGTCCTGCCCGGGGACGCGAAAGGGCGGGCAGGCACGCACAACAAGGTGTGATGCCATGGCCCGCCCTTCCGGTCTTAGCCTTGAACGCTGAGCGGTTCTAGCGCTGAACGGCCCCGAAGCGCTCGGCTGCCACGGCAACGGCGCTCTCCCGGGCGGCTGATGCTTCGTCCGCCGTAAGCGTCCGGTCCGCGGCACGGAAGCGGAGGCCGAAGGCCAGCGACTTCTTGCCGTCCTCGATGCCCTTTCCTGCGTACACGTCAAAGAGTGCCACGTCTTCCAGCAGCTCGCCGGCACCCTCGCGGAGGGCGGCCAGGACGTCGTCAGCCGGGATCTCCTTCGGAACCACCAGGGCAACGTCCTGGGTGGCCACCGGGAAGCCGGAAATGTGCTTCGCGACGATGACGTCGGCTGCCGCTTCGAACAATGCGTCGGCGTTGAACTCGAGCGCCACCGAACGTGCCGGCATGTCGTGCGCGGCCAGCAGCTTGGGGTGCAGTTCACCGGCGTAGCCCACTACGTCACCGGAGCGCAGCGAGAGTTGGGCTGTGCGTCCCGGGTGGTAGGCCTGGTGGTGACCCTGGCTGACCACGATTTCGACGCCGAGGACGTCTCCGGCGAGGCGGGCAATGTCCACGGCGTCGGCCCAGTCCCAGGTACGCGGCGTGTGGGCGGCGGCAGCGGGCGAGTCGTGGCCCGTCAGGACCGCTGCGATATGCAGCGGCTGGTCCGGGACGCCGTCGTACAGGGCATCCAGCACCTCATCGGAGGGCTTGACGCCGAGCGGCGGGATGGACGGCGTGCCCACCGTGTCACCCGGCAGGAACACCAATCCGGCTTCGAAGACGGCCAGGTCGCGGAAGCCGCGCGAGTGGTTGCGCTTGGCCACCTCGATCAGGCCGGGAAGGATGGACGTCCGCAGGTAGCCCTGTTCCTCGCTGATCGGGTTGGCCAGCTTCACGGCCTTGCGCTCTGCACCCTGCTCGGCCACGCCAAATGTGTCATTGGCGGCCTTGGACACGAACGGGTAGGCCAGCACCTCGGTGAGGCCGGCATCGGCCAGGGCCTGGACCAGGCGGCGCCGCTGCTGCTGTACGCGCGTCAGGCCGCGTCCCGGGGGTGCCACGGGGAGCGTCGCGGGGATCTGGTCGTAGCCCACCAGCCGGGCGATTTCCTCGGAGAGGTCCTCTTTGGTTTCGAGGTCGTTCCGCCAGCTCGGGGCAGTGACCGTCCAGCCGGCGTCGTTCTTCACCACGGCAGCGCCGAGGTCCTCGAGCGAGGTGACGATCTGCTCTTCGGTGAAATCGATGCCGATCCGCGCTGCCGCGAAAGCCGCCGGCAGTTCAATGGTGACGGCGTCAGGCGCCGTGCCGACATCGGTGCCGGCGTCGTCGGCAGTGCCGCCGGCCAGCTCCACCAGGAGGTCAACCACGCGCTGCGCGGCGATGCCGGCAACCTGCCAGTCGACGCCGCGTTCGAAACGCTTGGACGCTTCGGAGGGCAGCTTGTGCCGGCGGCGGGAACGGCTAATGGACACCTCGTCAAAGTGCGCCGCCTCAACCAGGACGTTCGACGTCGAATCGCTGACCTCCGTGGCAGCGCCGCCCATAACGCCGGCGATGCCGATCGCTCCGGAGCTGTCGGTGATGAGGAGGTCCTCGACGTCGAGCTTGCGCTCCTTGTCGTCCAGGGTGGTGATCTTCTCCCCCGCCACGGCCCGCCGGACCACGATGTCGCCGGACAGCTTGTCCAGGTCATAGCAGTGCGTGGGCTGGCCGAGTTCCAGCATGACGTAGTTGGAGATGTCCACCGGCAGCGAGATGGAGCGGATGCCCGCCAGCCTCAGGCGCGAGACCATCCACGGGGGCGTCGGCCTGGTGGCGTCTACGCCGCGGACGGTGCGGGCCACGAAGCGGTCGCAGCCCGGCTTGCCGTAGATGGGAGCGTCGTCGTTGAGCTTGACGCCGTAGCCGCCGGCCAGTTCAGCCGGTGCCTGCACCTTTGACGCCGGGTCCGTGAAGGAGGTGCCGGTGGCGTGGGCGTATTCGCGGGCAACACCGCGGATGGAGAACGCGTAGCCGCGGTCCGGGGTCACGTTGATCTCGGCGGCCTGGTCGTAGAGGCCCAGGAGTTCCATGGCGTCGGTCCCGATTTCCGGGTCCAGGCCGATGCGGGACAGCACCAGGATGCCGTCGTGGTCCTCGCCGATGCCCAGCTCGCGGACGGAGGCGATCATGCCGGCGGACAGGTGGCCGTACGTCTTCCGCGCTGAGATGTGGAAGTCTCCGGGCAGCACGGCGCCGGGAAGGGTCACGACGACCTTGTCACCTTCCACGAAGTTGTGGGCGCCGCAGATGATGCCCTGGACACCGGAGGGGTCGATGCCCTGGCCGGTGAGGGTCTGCTCCTGGCCCTCGGGGACCACGCGGACCTGGCACCAGTTGATGGTTTTGCCGTTGGTCTGCGGTTCCTTGACCAGGCTCAGGACCTGGCCCACCACTACGGGACCGCGGAGCGCGTCCGTGGGGCGGTGGACCGCTTCTTCTTCAAAACCGACCTTGACCAGTTCTGCCATGACGTCTTCGGCCGTTGCTCCGGCCGGTACCTGCGCGAACTCACGCAGCCAGGAAAGTGGGATACGCACTGTTAGATCTCCATCCCGAAGTGCTCGCTGAAACGTACATCGCCTTCGATCATGTCGCGCATGTCGCCCACCTCGTTGCGGAACATGAGGGTGCGCTCGATGCCCATGCCGAAGGCAAAACCTGAATAGACGTCCGGATCGATTCCGGCGGCCCGGAGGACGTTGGGGTTGACCATGCCGCAGCCGCCCCACTCGATCCAGCGCGGACCGCCCTTGGCGCCCGGGTGCCAGATGTCCAGTTCCGCGGACGGCTCGGTGAACGGGAAGTAGTTGGGGCGGAGGCGGATCTGGGCCTCGTCGCCGAACATCTGCCGGGCAAAGTGCTCCAGCGTGCCGCGGAGATCCGCCATGCTCAGCTTCTTGTCGATGGCCAGGCCCTCGAACTGGTGGAACACGGGTGTGTGTGTGGCGTCGAGTTCATCGGTGCGGAACACCTTGCCCGGGCACAGCACGTAGATGGGCACTTCGCGCTCCAGCATGGAGCGGACCTGCACCGGCGAGGTGTGCGTGCGCATCAGCAGGTGGGCCTCGGGGGGCTCCACAAAGAAGGTGTCCTGCATTTCGCGGGCAGGGTGGTCCGGCTTGAAGTTCAAGGCATCAAAGTTGAACCACTCGGATTCGACCTCGGGGCCTTCGGCAATCTCCCAGCCCATGCCCACGAAGATGTCCGCCACACGGTCCTGCAGCGTGGAGAGCGGGTGGCGCGCACCGGCTCGGCGGCGGCGCGGAGCGGCCGTGACGTCGACGGTCTCTTCGACGAGGATCCGTGCGTCGTTTTCAGCTTCGAGCTCGGCTGTACGGTCCGCGAGCGCCTTGTTGACGCGTCCGCGGGAGGCGCCCATGAGCTTTCCGGCGGCGGCCTTCTGGTCCTTTGCCAGGCCGCCGATTTCGCGGTTGGCAAGGCTCAGCGGTGCCTTCTCGCCCGTGTGCGCCAGCCTCACGGCCTTGAGCTCGTCAAGGGTGGAGGCAGCGGCAATGGCGGCAACGGCGTGGTCTACGGCGGCAGTAATGGCGGCTTCATCCAGAGGGTTCGGGATGGCGGCGCCCGGCAAAGTTTCAGTCATCTACTGTTCTTAGCTACGAGTCGGGTCTCGCCAGCGAGCTGTCCAGCTGCATTCGGGTCCACCGGCAGCGTGTCCGTCACTGGCTTGTCGTTCCGCACGGCCCTTCAGGGGCCGCGTGAAGTGACAAAGGGCAGGGCTCGCCGGTATTCGTCCGGCGGGCACTCTCCCCCAGTCTAGTTGAAGGCGCAACCCTGAACGCGCCAGAGCACGGACGTGACGCCCCCGCAGGCGGGTGGTAGGAGGGACGCGGATTACCGCCTCCCGCTACCATGGCCTCATGACCTCCGGACAGCGGCTTCGGCAGATCGCCAACGTGCTGAATGCAACGACTCTCCTGGGCCTGTTGCTGGCCAGGTGCGCCGGGACGGCTGTGCGCCCCGGTCCGGGCGGCCTGCTGATCGCCACGGGCTACCGGTGGCGGCTCCCCTTCGCCCAGGCGTTCACGGTGGGCAACGTGGTGCTGTTCCGGGCGGAGGCGCCGGAGGCGCTGTCCAACAAGCTTCTGCTGGGCCACGAGGAGCGGCACAGCAGCCAGTACGCCTGGTGCCTGGGCCTGCCGTTCCTGCCGCTGTATTTCATCGCGGCCGGGTGGTCGCAGCTGCGGACGGGCAACCCGGGGTCCGCCAACGTCTTTGAACGCCTCGCCGGGCTGGAGGCCGGCGGTTACATGGACCGGCACGTCCGCGAAGCGGGCAATGCACCGGACACCAAAACGGACGGCCGCCGGGCGGTTCACCGTCCGTTGGGCAACCGTACGTGGGGCAACCGCTCGTTAGGCAAAGGCAAACCAGGCAAACGCCGCAAGGGCAACGCCGCTCCCGATGGAATTGAGGCTTGAGATGACCGACATCGCCAGGACCGTCACAGTAACCGGCTCCGGAACTGCCGAAGCTGTGCCGGACCTACTGACCGTCTCCATCGGCGTGGAGTGCCGCCAGGAGGACGTGGGCGCTGCGTATGCGGCAGCAGGCAGGGCCTCGGCCGCGATTTCGGCGGTCCTGCGTGAGCACGGCGTCCCGGACGCGGACATCAGCACCTCGGGCCTCAACGTCCGGGCGGACGTGGTGTGGAAAGAGGGCCAGGGCCAGACGGTGACGGGGTACGTTGCATCAAGCGTCCTGGCGGTGCGGCTCCGCGATGTTCCCGGTTCCTCGGACGTCATCTCAGCGGCCGTGGCCGCGGGCGGCAACGATGTCCGGCTGAACGGACTGGAGCTCGGGTTCGCAGATCCGGCCGCAGTCACGGCGCATGCCCGCGAAGCCGCCTGGCAGGATGCCCTCGCCACCGCCACACAGTTTGCCTCGCTGGCCGGCACCGAACTCGGACCGGTTGTTTCCGTCACCCAGCAGCCCGCGGCGTCGGCTCCGATTCCGGTGGCGAAGATGCAGCGCGCCATGGCCACAGACTCCGTAGGGATCGAGGCCGGGCAGTCGAGCGTGTCGGCGACAGTGGGCGTCGTCTGGGAGCTTCGCGACCGCAGCTAGCGCCGCGGCCGGCGAGCGCAGCGGCAGGTTAGCGGACTGTGCCGGGTTAGTGGACTGTGCCGGTTAGTGGACTGTGCCTGCGGACAGCTTGAGGTCCGCCGTCGTGGCCAGGGCGGTACGGACGACGACGGCGAGCGCCTCCGCCATCACGGCTGAGGGCAGCGACGGAGTACCGCTGCCTTTGGGAACCTGCCCGGTCTCATACGGGACATGAACGAAGCCGCCCCGCGTTGCGGAGGCGCCGGTTCCGGCGTTCAGCGAGTGCATCAGGGCGTAAAAAATATGGTTGCAGACGTAGGTGCCGGCGCTTTGGGAAACCTCGGCCGGGATCCCGGCGGTTCGAAGTGCCCCCAGCGCAGCCTTCACGGGCAGTGAGCTGAAATAGGCTGCCGGGCCGCCGGGGACCACTTCCTCGTCCACGGGGCGGTTTCCGGCATTGTCCGGGATGCGGGCGTCGTCGCAGTTGATGGCGACCCGCTCCAGGGAGATCCGAGGCCGTCCGCCGGCCTGGCCGACGCAGACAACAAGATCAGGGCTATGGCGCCGCAGGGCATCCTCCAGCACCGTGACGGATTGCCCGAACACGCACGGGAGTTCCAGGGCAGCGACGGCGTGGCCCTCCGCCTTCAGGATTTCCGAAGCGGCCGCTGCGGCGGTCCAGGACGGGTTGGTGGTTTCGCCGCCGAACGGTTCGAACCCGGTCAGGAGAATCATGGGCCCAGCGTAGCAAGACCACCCGCACGGGTGGACCGGGCCTTGACTTATATTCGAACATACCTTCGAATAGTAACCATGAGATGGGACGCACAAGCACTCCGGCCGGCGCCTGCGGGCAACAACGCAGACAACAGCGCAAGCAACGCGACAGCAGCCGCCCCAGCCGTTGACGCGTTGCTGCCGCTGGCCGGGCTCGTGCGTTCCGTCTCAACCCCCGAATTTGCCGGGGTCACATTCCATGAGGTCACCGCTAAATCGGTGCTCAACAAAGTGGCGGCCGGTTCCCGCATGCCCTTTGAATGGACCGTTAATCCCTATCGCGGCTGCAGCCATGCCTGCGTCTATTGTTTTGCCCGCAAGAGCCACACCTATCTGGACTTTGATGCCGGCCTGGATTTTGACAGCCAGGTGGTGGTTAAGATCAACGCTGCCGACGTCCTGCGGAAGGAACTTGCCAAGCCTTCCTGGGGTCATCACCACGTGGCCCTGGGCACCAACACGGATCCATACCAGCGCGCCGAGGGCCGCTATCAGCTGATGCCCGGAATCATCCGCGCGCTTGCCAATTCAGGAACGCCGCTGTCCATCCTCACCAAGGGGACCCTGCTGGCCAGGGACATCCCGCTGCTGAAGCACGCCGCCGCACAGGTGCCGGTCGGGATCGGGATTTCGCTGGCCATGACGGACGAGCAGCTGTCCGAGGCAGTCGAGCCCGGCACGCCGGGACCCAGGGCGCGGCTCAAGCTGGTCTCGAGGCTGCGTGAAGCCGGCTTGCCGTGCGGCGTCATGGCGATGCCCATCCTGCCGTGGCTTTCCGACAGCGACGACGCCCTGGACTCACTCTTTGGTTCACTCGCCGCGGCAGGCGCTACGGGTGTCACGGCCGGAGCCCTTTACCTGAAGCCGGGAACGCGTGAGTGGTTCATGCAATGGATCGCGGCCCGACACCCCGAACTGGCGGGCCGTTACCGCAGGCTGTACGGCACAGGGTCCTATGCATCCAAGGAATACCGCGAATGGCTCGCAGGTCGGATCCGCTACTTCAAGGCCCGGCACGGCTTTTCCGGTTCGCACGGCTTCAGCCACCGCGACCTGGCCCAGGACGCCAGGGACGAAGAAGCACAGTATCCGGCCGGCAGCATGCCCGAAGCCCGTACCGGCCCGGGCGCGAATTCCGTTGTGGGATCCGCGCAGCCCACGCTGTTCTGACCGCGCACTCCAACCCTGCGGGCTAAACGCTTCCGGCTCCGGTCCTGCCATGGGCAGGGCCGGAGCCGGAGTGCTTTCCTGAGTGTCCAGGACGGGTTGCGTGGCCGGAATGGCTGGCGGTTAGCTTGCCGGGATGACCAGGCCCTTGAACTTCGTGTTGATGAAGTCCTTCATCTCCTGCGAGGTCAGGATCTTGAACAGCTTCTGCACGCGCGGGTCGTCCTTCATTTCAGCCTTGACCGCCAGGACGTTGTAGTACGCACTGTCCTTGCCCTCCACGAGCAACTGCTTGTCGGCGCTCAGCCCGGCGGGCAAGGCGAAGGCCAGCGTAACGATCGCGGCGTCCTTGTCATTGAGCGCCTGCGGAAGGCTGGCGTTCTCGATCTCGGTGAACTCCAGGTTTTTCGGGTTCGCCTTGACGTCCTTGAGCGTGATCGGGTTTTCGGTGACTTCAATGAGCCCCTTCGACGCCAGCAGTTTGAGGGCGCGGGACTCGTTGGTGGGGTCGTTGGGGATCGCCACCGAAGCGCCGTCGGGAAGGGCATCCAGGCTGGCGATGTCGTTGGAGTAAAGGGCCATCGGGGGCAAATAGACCTTGCCGACACTCACGAGGTTCTTGCCGGAAGCCTTGTTGTAGGTTTCCAGGAAGGTCGAATTCTGGAACAGGTTGGCGTCAATGTCGCCGTCGCTTACAGCGGGGTTCGGCGTGTTGTAGTCGCTGAACTCCTTGTACTCCACCGTGAGGCCTTCCTTGGGGGCGAGTTCACGCTGGACGTGCTTGAGCATGTCGCCGGCCGGAACCGCCAGGGCACCCACCTTGATGGTTTCGGCGGATCCGGCGGAGCTGCCGGCGCCGCAGGCAGACAGAGCGAGTATGGCGGCTAATCCGGTTGCGGCGGCTTTCAGGACGTGTGATCGGAACATTGGAACTCTTTCGCGGAATGGATCATGTGGGGGAAATGAAGCATGAGGGAGCACCGTCGCGGTTCTTACCGCCGGGTGAAGAGCCGCTATCGGTGCGACAGGCGGCGTGCGGCGAAGTTGCCGAGCGACTGGAAGACCTGCACCAGCAGGATCAGCAGGATCACTACACCGAACATGTACTCGGGGCTGTAACGCTGATAGCCGTAGCGGAAGGCAACGTCGCCCAGTCCGCCGCCGCCAACGGCGCCCACCATGGCGGAGTATCCGATCAGTCCGACGACAGTGGTGGACAGCCCGAGCGCCAGGGCAGGAACGGCCTCGGCCACCATCACCCTGGTCAGGATGGTCCACCGGGTGGCACCCAACGATTCGGCGGCTTCGATCAGCCCCCGGGGAACTTCGCGGATGCCGATCTCCACGAGGCGAGCGAAGAAGGGGATGCCGGCGATGGTCAGCGGCACGATAGCGGCTGTTGCGCCGATGAAGGAGCCCACCAGCAGTCGGGTGAAGGGAATCAGCAGGATCATCAGGATGATGAACGGGATGGACCGGCCAATGTTCACTGCCACGTCCAGCAGGCGGTTGATGACCGTGCCGAGGATCCTGCTGCCGAACGGCTTGGCGAGGAGCCCGCCGGGCTCGGTGGTCACGAGGAGGACACCGGCGGCCAGGCCGAACACCACCGTGAACAGCAGGCTGAAGCCAACCGTGTAGAACGTCTCGCCTGTGCCCTTGAGTATCGTCTCGAACAGGTCCCGCCAGAAGTACGGGTCGTCGCGGTCGATCATTTAATGACCTCCACAAAGAGTCCCTGGGTGCGAAGGTCGGCCACTGCAGCGGCAACCGCCGATGCTTCGCCCGGAAGTTCCAGCCGGGTGCGGCCGGTCTGCCGGCCATGGATGGTTTCCACGGCCGCGCCGAGGATCCCGACGTCGATGCCGTGCCGGCGGGCGAGCCGCGCAATGACCGGACTGTCGGAGGTGGCTCCGGTGAAGGTGATTTCGATGATGGTGTTGTCCGTTTCCGGTATGTCGCCGAGCGGGAAGAGCGCGTGACCCAGCAAGGACTTCTCGGTGGTCAGCAACTGCTCCACGGGCCCCTGTTCCAGGACCCTGCCCTCGCTCATGACGGCGGCCGCGTCGCAGATGCGCTTGACCACGTCCATTTCGTGCGTGATGAGCAGGACCGTGAGGCCCATGTCCTTGCTGAGCTGCCGGATGAGGTCCAGGATCTGGGTGGTGGTTTCGGGGTCCAGCGCGGAAGTTGCCTCGTCGCTGAGCAGAACGGATGGCTTGGATGCCAGCGCGCGGGCAATCCCGACCCGCTGCTTTTGGCCGCCGGACAGCTGTGCCGGATACGCGGCCGCTTTGCCGTGGAGTCCCACCCGCTCGAGTATTTCCAAAGCCTGTGACCGCCGCGCGGCGCGCCCCACTCCGGTAATTTCGAGGGACAGCTCCACGTTGGCCTGCACGGTCCGGCTGCTGAGCAAGTTGAAATGCTGGAAGATCATGCCGATGTTGTGCCGCGCGGTGCGCAGCCCGGCACCGGTCAGGCAGGTGACGTCGCGGCCGTCCACCACGACAGATCCGGAATCCGGGCGCTCCAGCGAATTGATGGTGCGGATCAGGGTGCTCTTGCCGGCACCGCTTTGGCCGACGACGCCGAAGATCTCACCGCGCCCGACTGTCAGCGAAACGTCGTCGAGCGCACGGACCGCCGTCTCACCGGAGCCGTAGCTCTTCGACACCCGTTCTACGGAAATCATGGGGCTCCCTGTGATGGCTCAAAATCCTCGCGGAACGATTGTCCGCAAAAGCGGGTGCGGACAACGTCCGCACCCAACCTAAGAATTCTGCCAAGAAGCCATAGAGCGCGCCCAATCCGAATTTATTCCGCCGAAACGGGTTTCAGCACTCGGATAATTTCACGAATCCAGCGGAAGCCGCTCTGAACCGGCAACCGCGGCCAGCAGGGCCCGGACAATCGGGAAATCCGCCGGGATCCAAGGGAGGGTGAGAGCTTCGTCACTTTCCGCCAGGCTGATCCAGCGCAGTTCGTCGTGGTCTTCAAGCGGGCGGGGCTCGCCGTCCGCGATCTCGGCAAACCAGACGCGCATGGCGGCTTTGGAGTTGAGCGGCCAGCCCGCAGCGGATTCCGCCAGCAGCTCAGCGCCCAGCCGGACGCCGATGCCCAGTTCTTCCCGGAGCTCGCGGTGCAGGGCGTCTTCGGCAGCTTCGAGCGGCTCCACCTTGCCGCCCGGGAACTCCCACATCCCGGCGAACTGGGGAGGCGCCGTCCGGCGTGCCACCAGGAGCCGGGCCGGGGCGCTCAGGGAATCCACAACAGCTCCGCCAACAACATTGATCAGTCCAGTCACCGCAACAGTCTATGGGGGACAATGGTGGTGGCAGGTTCCGCCAGCGTCGTCCCCGAACGGCAGTCACCCAAATACGGCGACCCGGAATACGGCCCCCTCCCCCGTCGTTGCAGTAATCAGATTTTATGCTTCGTGCTGACTAAATCCCCCATGAACCAGACCTTTCGAAAAGCAGGCCAATGACCTCCACGCCCACCCTCAGCCCCGCCAAGCCGAAGGCCGGAACCCGCCACCTCGCCTTGGCCATCGTGTCCCTCGCGATGGGTGGTTTCGGTATCGGCGCCACTGAATTCACCATGATGGGGCTGCTCAAGGAGGTGGAACAGGGCCTGAACATCGGCACTCCCGAGGCCGGCCACCTCATCTCGGCCTACGCGCTCGGCGTCGTGATCGGAGCGCCGCTCCTGGCAGCCGTCGGTGCCAAGCTTCCCCGCAAACACCTCGCACTGGGCCTCATGCTGTTCTTCAGCCTCGCCAATCTCACCTCGTTTATCGCTCCGGACTACGGCACCATGCTCGTGTCCCGGTTCGCGGCCGGCCTGCCTCACGGAGCGTTCTTCGGCGTGGCGGCCGTCATTGCCGCTTCACTGGTTGCGCCGACGAAGCGGGGATGGGCGATTTCCATGGTGATGGCCGGATTGACCATCTCAAACGTCGTCGGGGTTCCATTCGCCACCTGGCTCGGCCAGGCGTTCGGCTGGCGCCTGCTGTTTGTGCTCGTCGGTGTGATCGGGCTGGCTACCCTTGCCATGCTCTGGAAGTTCGTCCCGTTCCAGGAAGCGCACCCGGACGCCAGCATCCGGCGGGAACTTGGCGCCCTGAAGCGGCTCCAGGTGTGGCTCGCCATCCTCATCGGCATTGTGGGTTTCGGTGGGTTCTTCGCCACGTACACCTACATCGCGCACACCATGACGTCCGTGGCGGGAATCCCGGCGTCGTTCCTCCCCCTGGTGGTGGCCCTCTACGGACTGGGCATGGTCGCCGGCAACATCGTGGGCGGCCGCATCGCGGACAAGTCAGTGATGGGCACCATCTATTGGGTCCTGCCCGGAATCGCCGTCGCCCTGGTGGTGTATGCCGTGGCCGTCCACTGGCCGTGGTCCGCTTTTGTGATGGTGTTTGTGGTGGGCGGTGCCGGCTCACTGCTGGTGCCCGCCCTGCAGACCCGGCTGCTCGATGCCTCCCCCGACGCCCCGTCGCTGGCATCCTCGCTGAACCACGCAGCCCTGAACGTTGCCAACGCGCTCGGCGCCTTCCTCGGCGGCCTGGTCATCGCCTGGGGCTGGGGCTATGTCGCACCGGCACTCGTCGGCGCCGTGCTGGCGGTTCTGGGACTTGGCGTTGCCGTAATCAGCGGCCTGCTGGAACGCAAAAGGCCGCTGGTCTCCTAGCCTGCCCCAGGCAGGTTTCGGTCCAGCGGCCCCGTGCGGGCGTTCAAACCCCGCAGCGCGTATCAGACGTGAACACGCTCCACGTCGGGTTCAAGGTAGATGACCCGCGCGATGGGCACGGCTTCGCGGATCCGGCTTTCGGCGTCGTCGATCACCGTGGCGATCTCCGCGCCGGTGGCGGCGGCGCCGACGCTGATCTTGGCCGCCACCAACAGTTCTTCCGGACCCAGGTGCAGGGTCTTCAGGTGGATGATCCTGGTTCCGTCGGCCTCCAGCGCGGTGCTGATCCTGGCGACGTCCGCCTTGGTGGCCGATTCCCCGAGCAGCAGCGACTTGGTTTCCAGGGCAAGAACGATGGCGATGGCAACCAGCAGGAAACCGATCATCGCGGTTCCCAGGGCGTCCCAGATGCCGTCGCCGGTAATCAGCGTCAGGCCCACACCGAACAGCGCGAACACCAGGCCCAGCAGCGCACCCAGGTCCTCCAACAGGATGACGGGGAGCTCCGGCTGTTTGGCGTTGCGGACGAAGTGCACCCAGCTCTGCTTGCCGCGGATGTGGTTTGACTCAATGATTGCCGTCCGGAACGAGAAGGACTCGGCGATGATCGCCCCGATCAGCACGGCCAGCGGAACCCACCAGAAGTCGCCCTCGATGGCATGCGGGTGCTGAATCTTCCCCCACGCCTCGTACAGTGCAAACAGGCCGCCCACACTGAACAGCACAATCGACACGATGAACGCATAGATGTAGCGCTCGCGTCCGTAGCCAAAGGGGTGCTCGGGGCTTGCGGCACGCTTGGCGCGCTTGCCGCCCACCAGCAGGAGGATCTGGTTGCCGGAGTCGGCGACGGAGTGGATGGCTTCGGCCAGCATGGACGACGACAGCGTCAGGATGAAAGCGACGAACTTCAGTACAGCGATGGTCAGGTTTGCAGCCAGAGCCGCGACGATCGCCTTGGTACCGCCATTTGCAGCCAAGTGAGCTTCACCTCTTCAGGAATTGCCGGAAAATTGCAGGTGCGATCACCGCGCAATGCTGATGCCCGCAAGGAATACGCTACCTGCCCGCCGCTCCCGGACACACCACGGGTCACAGCGGATGACACCAAAAACATTGAAACTAAGCCTGCTGACAAGGAAACACACCTGTGTTAGCTTGAACATAATCGGGACCCGTAGTGAGTTCCGACGATTATGTAGGAGGAGACATGGGCTTTCTTGGCTGGATCATTCTCGGACTCATTGTAGGAGCAATCGTCAAGGCAATCATGCCTGGTAAGGTCGGCGGCGGCTGGGTCACCAGCCTCGTGCTTGGTGTTGTCGGCGCCATCGTCGGCGGCTGGATCGGCGACCTGTTGTTCGGCGGCGGCAAAATGGAATTCTGGAACCTCGGTTCCTGGCTTCTCGCCATCGTCGGCGGCCTCGTAGTAGCCGGCATCTACGGATTCATCACCGGCCGCAGCAAGACCACATAATTTCACCCACCACCGCTGAGGGCACGCAGGTGCCTGAAAGTGAAGATTACGACGGCGGGGCCCACCGGAAGGCGGGCCCCGCTTTTTCGTTCAGGCCCGCTTCTGCGAACGCGCACTTGCGTAAAGGCACACCGTGGCCGCGGTGCCGACGTTGAGGCTTTCCGCGGCCCCGTAGACCGGGACGGCCACACGGTGGTCCGCCAGCGCGAGTTCAGCCTCGGACAGTCCCTGGGCTTCGTTGCCGAACAACCAGGCGGTGGGACGTTCGAGCTCGTACGCGGAGGCGGTGCCGGAGGCGCCCAGCCGTCGGGCCGCGTTTTCGTCCTGGAGCTGGTCAAGGTCCAGCTGGCCGTATCCGTCGGCGGCCAGGATGCCGATGCCGCGTTCGCGGCAGGCGGTGGCCAGGTCGGCGAGGTCCGTTCCCAGCACCACGGGGAGGTGGAACAGTGAGCCAGCGGTGGAGCGGACAGCCTTGGGGTTGTAAATGTCCACGCTGGAGGCTGTCAGGACTACGGCGTCGGCGCCGGCGGCATCGGCTGCCCGCAGTACTGTGCCCGCATTTCCGGGGTCCCGCACCTGGCACAGTACGGCGATCAGCCGGGGACCGGCATCGAGCACTGCGTTAAGGTCCACATCCACAAAGGCGCAGACGGCGATGATGCCCTGGGGATTGACGGTATCCGCCATCGCGGCAAGTACCTCGTCGGTAGCGAGCCGGGCGTTGACGCCCTGGGCAAGTTCATCAAACTCGGGATAGCGGTCCAGGCAGCTCTCGCTCGCGAACACTTCCTGGACCACACCAGGCTCCCCCGCGGCAGTCCTCTTCTGGTGGAGCACCAGGGCCTCCCGGACAGCCTGCGGGCCCTCGGCCAGGAACTGCCCGCGCTTTAAACGGGCCGGGCGCCCTGCAAGCTTTGCCACATCCCGCACCCGATCAGCTCGGGGGTTGGAGAGTGGAAAGTCTTGCGGGCGCCCGGTTTCGTTCATATAAGAACTTTAGTGGCTATTGCCACTGGTCCTTGAACGGAGGAATGCTACTTGGCAGCCTTTTCGGCGGCCGGCTTCTTTGCAGCCTTCGCCTTGGGAGCCTTTGCCTTCGGGGCGGCATCGTCCGAGACGGCCGGCGCGGAAGTGTCAGCAGGCAGCGAGTCCTTGGCGATCTGTACCAGCGCAGCAAAGGCGTTGGCGTCAGAAACAGCAAGTTCGGCCAGCATACGGCGGTCAACCTCGACCTCAGCGGCCTTCAGGCCCTGGATCAGACGGTTGTAGGTCAGGCCGTTGGCGCGGGATGCAGCGTTGATACGCTGGATCCACAGGCGGCGGAAGTCGCCCTTCTTCTTTTTGCGGTCGCCGTAGCTGTACACAAACGAGTGCAGCAGCTGCTCTTTGGCCTTGCGGTACAGGCGTGAACGCTGTCCACGGTAGCCCTTTGCGCGCTCAAGGATAACCCGGCGCTTCTTGTGGGCGTTGACCGCCCTCTTCACACGTGCCACGTGCGTACTCCTTCGAAAATCTGATCCCAAGCATCTACTGCCGGAACAACCGGCTGGCCTGAGAAGCCTTTTTGGTAGTTGACCGCTGCCAGGTGGCAACAGTCAGAGAACTTGGAACTTAGATGCCGAGCATCTTCCGGATGACCTTGGCGTCGCCCTTGAAGACGATCTTGTCGCCGGCGAGGCGACGGGTCAGCCTGGAGGATTTGTGCTCGAGGTAGTGGCGGCGGTTGGCCTGCTGGCGGCGCAGCTTGCCGCTGCCGGTCAGCTTGAAGCGCTTCTTAGCACCACTGTGGGTCTTCATCTTCGGCATGGGAACCGATCTCCTTACGTATCCGCAGACAAGTCTGCAGTCTTTCGTGCAGCCACCCCTGCGGGCGGCGTGCTGGTTGCTTGCTGTGCTCGGGCGATGCTTCGCACAGCTTTGAACTAGTTAGTCTTCTTGCTGCCCGGTTTGGGAGCAGCAGGCCGTGCTGCAGGCTTGGGTGCCGCAGGCCGTGCTACCGGCTTGGGCGGCGGCGCAGGTACTCCGGCCGGCTTCGGCGCCACAGGGGCAGCCTCTGCGGGCTTCGGTGCAACCGGTGCCTTGGCCACAGCGGGCCTGCTTACCGCAGGACGCGGTGCTGCCGCTGCCCTGGGGGCTTCGCGCTTCGGTGCTTCCTGCTTCGGTGCTTCCTTGACGGGCGCTGCCTGCTTCGGAGCTTCCTGCTTCGGTGCTTCCTTGACGGGCGCTGCCTGCTTCGGAGCTTCCTCAGCCGGAACTTCCAGCTTCGGCTCTTCCTTGACCGGCGCTTCGGCTTCCGGGGCCGCAACCGTTTCTGCAGGTGCCTCGGCGCTGGTTGAAGCCGCAGCCTCAGTGCTCGCCTCGGGTGCTGCTTCTTCAGTCGTTACGGCAAAACCCTCAGGAAGCAGGTCCGCAAGGGACTGCGTCATGGCGGGCTGGTCGCGGCTGACGTCCACCCGGCCGGTGGCCTTGGCTTCGTTCTGGGCCTTGGCCTCTGCGCGCTGCGTCGCACGGCGAGCTTCAGCCTTGGCCTCAGCCTTGTTCTTCAGCGGACCAACAACCATGACCATGTTGCGGCCGTCGATGCGGGGGCTGGACTCGACAACGCCAACTTCGGCGACATCGTCGGCGAAGCGCTGGAGCAGGCGGATGCCCATTTCCGGACGCTGCTGCTCGCGGCCGCGGAACTGGATCATGGCCTTGACCTTGTCCCCGGCGCCGAGGAAGCGGAGGGCGTGGCCGCGCTTGGTCTCGTAGTCGTGGGTGTCGATCTTCAGCCGGAAACGGATTTCCTTCAGAACCGTGTTGGTCTGGTTCTTCCGGGCCTCGCGTGCCTTGACGGCGGCTTCGTACTTGTACTTGCCGAAGTCCATCAGCTTGCACACCGGAGGCTTGGCCTGCGGTGCAACTTCAACGAGATCAAGGTCGGACTCGGCAGCCAAACGCAGGGCGTCCTCAATACGGACGATTCCTACCTGTTCACCTGCAGGGCCGACCAGCCGCACCTCGGGGACGCGGATACGCTCATTGATTCTTGGCTCGCTAATGTTAGAACTCCTGTGGTTGAGATGAGTACTCCACCGGCAAATAGAGAAGGCCCCCAATTGCCGGAGCAATCGAAGGCCTCGAAGATCGGATGTACACCGCCTCCGGGGAGGCTGTACGCGTTCCACGCAACTGACGCTGCTGTGGACCGCCCGACCAGGTACCCGGCAACCTTGCTTCCGCGGGAAATTGCTTCCGGGAAAACGGCTGACGCGGGTGGGAGAGAACTCCGCTTGCAAACTGAAAGTCAATCCTACCGAAGGAACCCCAAAAACTGCACATTGGCAGTTACGAGTTTCACATAGCAAAATAACGACATTCAGTCGGTCTGTGACAAGCTTACCAGTATGAGCACTTCAGACAGTAATTCACACGTTTTCGAGCCCGCCTCCGGTCAGCGGGACGGCCAGGAGCAGGTCTCGCAGCAGATCCGGGACATCTCCGAGGTTCCCGCCATCGAGGTCATCACCACCGCCGCTGTGCACCTGATGAGCGCGTCGGCCGTCAAGCTCGGCCTTGCCGCCGAGGACAATGCCGAGGAGCTCAAGGACCTGGACGAGGCCCGCAAGCTGATCACCGCGCTGGCCGGACTCGTGACTGCTGCCGCGCCGGAAATTGGTTCCCAGCACGCCGGTCCGTTGCGCGACGGACTGCGCTCCCTGCAGCTGGCCTTCCGCGAAGAGTCGATCATTCCTGACGCCCCGGGGAAGGGCCCGGGGGAAAAGTACACCGGCCCGGTCAACTAGGCGCTAATTTAGGCTTTTCACCGGCATATCGACGGCGGCGTGCGGACCAATCGGGTCTGCCCGCCGCCGTCGTCGTTTGAGTCCCGTCGGTTGAGTCCCGTCGTAAGAGATCCGCGTTGTCGTATCTGACCGGTGGCCTCAATCCTTCCGCCGGGTCAGGCGGGCTCCTGCCCCGCGCTAGGTGAGCAGGCCGCGCCGGCGGCGATGGCGCAGCAGCACCAGGCCGAACAGGCAGAGGACAACGCCCGCCGCACCCACCGAGACAAAACCGGCGGACGGTCCGATTCCGTCAATGAAAACACCGGCCAGCGGAGCGCCGAGGGCCACCCCGGCAGTCAGCGCAGATCCGTACCAGCCCATGGCCTCTCCGCGGCGGCGCTCCTCCACGAGCTCGGCCACTTTTTCCGAGGCAGAGGAAAGGACCGGCGCGCACAGCAGCCCGGGCAGCAGCGAAAGCAGGCACAGTGTCAGCGTGTCCCGGGCGAAGCCCATCGGGATGGTGAGGGCGGCCATGCCAAGCAACAGGATAATCGGGGAAACCGGCCGGTGCATGGCGCCGTAAAGGAGCCCGCCGACCACGGAAGCCGCGCACCAGAAGACAAAGACCAGGCCAATCTCCGCCTGGTGCCCGCCGGTTTCCAAAGCGGCAACAATTCCCACGTCAGTGCCGCTGAGGACCATTCCGGCCCCGGCGGCCACAGCGAAGACCGCTGCCACCGCGGCGGTGAACCAGGCAAAGTTGTGTGCCACCCTGTGACGCAGCTCCAAGCGGCGGAGCTCACTGGACGCCACCGGAGCAAGTTCGGCAGCAGCCTCCTGCAGGTGTGCCGGAGCCGCCGCGACGACCGCCACTTCCGCGCCTTCCTGCTGGTCCGTTTCGTACTCGTCATCCGGCACTGCGCTTCGCGTGGGCGGGTTGAACCACATCAGGAACAGGCCGGCCACGGACGTGCACACACCCACAACCGTCAGTCCGGCAACCGAGTAACCGGCGGTAGCCACAATGGCGCCGGCCGCAGGGCCGAGCATGAAGACCAGCTCCGTGGCGATCGCATCCAGCGCGAAGGCCGTCCGCCGCTGCTCGCCGCTTGCCAGCACGCCCAGCGACTGGCGCACCACGCTGAAGATTGGCAGCGTGAGGAGTCCCCCGACGAACACCAGCGCCAGCAGCCACTCATAGGAGACGTGCGGCACCACGGACCAGATGACGGTCTCGGAAACGACCGAGGGAATCAGCGCCTTGCGAAGACCGACGGTATCCACCCGGCGACCGCGCCAAGGGGCCCCGACGGCGATGCCAATGGTCATTACCGCTGCCGCGGCACCGGCGGCGGCATACCCCTCGCCCAGCGTGAGGACGATGTGCAGGGTCAGCAGTACCCCGGCCGCCGAATGCGGTATGCGGGCTATCATTCCGACGGTCAGCAGTAGCCTGATGGGCCTGACTGCAAGGAGCTCCTTGTAAAGAGCGAAATTCACGGGCTATGTCCTTCATCCTGCCGACGACAGGACGAGGATGTGTCCCGTCTACCGTCAGCTACTCGGCTGCGCGCAGCAACTTTACCTCTATCGAGTCAACCCGCTCGGCGAAGACCGCATTCCGGGACCACCCGGCATTGAGTCCGGACACAACTGCCTGGACACCGGCAGCATCCAGGCCGTCGGCCAGGTACAGCACGACACGAAGCTCCGGCCCCGGACCGCCGCCGGGGACAACGGCACCGCCGGCTGTTGACGACGCGACGCCGCCGCCCGGCTCGAGCTCCACGCGCCTTACTGGCGGATAGCCTGCCGCTGCTTCCGCCATTGCGCGTGCAAGCTCCGGGTCTGCGTAGGACGGCAGCCACTCCTGCTGCTGGGCGAGAGCCCAGACGGCCGGCCGACGGACAACGAACGTGTACTCGGAACCCGGGTCCAGCACCAGGAGTTCGGCGCCTTCGGCCACCGCGGACAGTGCGGCCCTCGCGGCATAGACAGCCACGGGCCGGGCCTGCGGGTGCCACGCTTCCAACGCCGTTGCCGACGTGAAGACGGGAAGGGCGGTCCGTCCGTCCGGTGCTTTCAGCGTTACGAGCGCCATGTCCGCCTGCTTATCCCCGTGAAGCGGGTCGGCGTGCGTCCCGTGGTCGCTTTCTTCGGCCAGCCGGGCAACGATCGGAACAAACACCCGGGCAGTGGCCAGGGATGCCACCACGGCAGCCTCGTCGCCGGCAGCGGAGCGCAGGGCGTCAACCGCGGCGAGGTAACCGGCATCGGCCGTGCCGTCGTCGTCCTCGAAGTTGTGGATCTTCGCATCCTCGCCGGCGAGGCTGCGGCCGGCCCAGGGCTGGCCGGCGGAATCCGTGGCCCCGCCTGAGCCGGCAAGCGCAGCGGCGATGTGGCCGGGCAGCTGCCGGGGTGCCGGGGGTCGCTGTTCCGCTGGAGGTCGCTGATCCATAGTGGTTGCCGGGTTAGCGGCGGCCTGCTACGTCAAGCGCTTCCGGCAGCGTGAAGGCACCGGCGTACAGGGCCTTGCCGACGATGGCACCTTCAACGCCCAGCGGCACGAGGGAGCGCAGCACCTTGAGGTCCTCCAGGCTGGAGATACCGCCGGAGGCCACCACCGGCTTGCCGGTCTTCTCCACCATCTGGCGGAGCAGCTCAACGTTGGGGCCCTGCAGGGTGCCGTCCTTGGTGACGTCCGTGACCACGTAGCGGGCGCAGCCGGCTTCTTCGAGCCGTGCCAGCACGTCCCACAGGTCGCCGCCTTCCTTCGTCCAGCCGCGGCCCGCCAAAGTTGTTCCGCGGACGTCGAGCCCGACAGCGATCTTGTCGCCAAAGCGGTCGATGGCGCGTGCAGTCCACTCCGGGTTTTCAAGGGCCGCCGTGCCCAGGTTCACCCGGGCGACGCCCAGGTCCAGGGCCTTCTCGAGTGATTCGTCGTCGCGCAGGCCGCCGGACAGTTCAACGTTGATGTCCAGCCGGCCCACCACTTCGCGGAGCAGTTCGGCGTTGGAGCCGCGGCCAAAGGCTGCATCCAGGTCCACCAGGTGTACCCACTCGGCCCCCTGCTGCTGCCAGTTGAGTGCAGCTTCCAGCGGCGTGCCGTAACTCGTCTCGCTGCCGGCCTCGCCCTGGACCAGGCGGACCGCCTGGCCGTTGACGACGTCGACGGCGGGGAGCAGTTCCAGGACGGGCAGCGGCGTTTCGGTGGTCATCTTCAGGTCCTCAGGTTGTAGTGAAGCTGTGGTGGGCAGGCAGGGTGCGGGCGCGGCTAGTTGGCCGGCAGGGTAAGAAGGTACGCGGCCAGCAGCGACATTCCGGCCAGAACGTAGAAAACGACCTGGGTCCAGAGCGGCTTGTGCTGCTGCCTGAAGGACAGCGCCCCGCCAACCAGCAGGCCGGCGACGCCTGTCAGGACTATCGACCACATCTAGGCTGCCGGTCCGGTACTGGCGGCAGTGGCTGCTGTGGCGGCCGCTTTGCCGGGGCGCAGGCTGTTGACCCAGTTGCGGAGGAGCCGGGCTCCGGCGTCGCCGGACTTTTCCGGGTGGAACTGGGTGGCGCACAGCGGCCCGTTCTCCACGGCGGCGATGAACGGTGCGCCGTGCTCGGACCAGGTGACCAGCGGGGCAGCCATGCGGGGCTGGATGACGTCGAAGTCCCAGTGCTGCACACCGTAGGAGTGGACGAAGTAGAAGCGCTCGTCCTCAACGCCCTCGAAGAGCCGGGATCCTTCCGGAACCTTAACCGTGTTCCAGCCCATGTGGGGTACAACCTCGGCAGGAAGCAGTTCCACCTTGCCGGGCCACTCCCCCATGCCTTCGGCTTCGGTGCCGTGCTCGACGCCGGCCTCGAAAAGCACCTGGAGTCCCACGCAGATGCCGAGGACGGGACGGCCGCCGGCAACACGCCGGCCGATCATCCGGATGGCGTCCACTGCCTTGAGCTCGCGCATGACCGTTTCGAAGGCTCCGACGCCGGGAACCAGCAGTCCGTCGGCATTCAGGACGTCCTCGGGCTTGGCGCTGAGGATGACTTCGGCGCCCGCACGCTCAAGCGCACGGACCGCTGAGCGGACATTGCCGGAGCCGTAGTCCAGGACTGTAACGGTGGGTTTGCCCTCGGGTGAGGCCGGCTTCGCGCTTCCGGCAGGATCCAGGATTGCCCCGTCCCGGAGGACCGGGCCGGTCACAGCGCACCCTTGGTGGAGGGGATGCCCTCCACGCGGGGGTCCGGCTCCACGGCGGCGCGCAGAGCACGCGCGAAGGCTTTGAACTGGGCTTCCACAATGTGGTGGGGGTCCCGGCCGGCGATGACGTTCATGTGCAGGCAGATGCCGGCGTGCAGGGTGATCGCCTCGAACACGTGGCGGGTCAGCGAACCGGTGAAGTGGCCGCCGATCAGGTGGTATTCCTGCCCGGCGGGCTCTCCGCCGTGCACCAGGTAGGGACGTCCGGAGACGTCAACCACGGCGTGGGCAAGGGCCTCGTCCAGGGGAACCGTGGCTTCGCCGAAACGGCGGATCCCGGCCTTGTTGCCCAGGGCGGTACGAAGCACCTCGCCAAAGGTGATGGCGACGTCCTCCACCGTGTGGTGGACGTCGATGTGGATGTCACCGGTCGCCTTGACGGTCATGTCGATGAGCGAGTGCTTGCACAATGCGGTCAGCATGTGGTCGTAGAACGGAACCGAGGTGCTGATGTCCGAGATGCCCGTGCCATCAAGGTTGATCTCGACGAGCACGGACGATTCGCTCGTGGAACGCTCCATGCGTGCGGTCCGGGCCTCGGCAGCAATGGATCCGGTGGTGCTCATGTGTTTGTGTCCTTTGGATGTAAGGAGAAATACCGTCGGGGTGGAAGTCTGGGAACTGGTTCCCTGGGGAACCGGGGTCTGACTCCAGTTTAGGCCGGGACGCTGGGCTGCCCGGTCAGGATCAGCTCCAGGGCTTCCAGGAAGGCTGTGGTTTCCGTCTCAGTGCCTGCCGTGACGCGCAGGTGGCCGGGGATTCCGACATCGCGGATCAGGACGCCGGCGTCGAGCAATCCCTGCCATACTCCGCGGGGGTCCTCGAGGCCGCCAAAGAAGACGTAGTTCGAGTCGGATGCGGCGGGCTTGAGTCCCATCCGGGTTAGCTCCGTGACGATCCGGTCGCGCTGACGCTTGATGTCTTCGACGTCGGCCATGAGGGCTTCGCGGTGTGTCAGGGCGGCCAGGCCGGTCGCCTGAGTGATGGCGGACAGGTGGTACGGCAGCCGAACGAGCCGCAGTGCGTCCGTCACCTCGGGTGCGGCCGCCATGTAGCCAAGCCTTGCACCGGCCAAGGCAAAGGCCTTGCTCATGGTCCGGGACACGATCAGGCGCTCACGGCCCGGCAGGAGGGTGAGCGCGCTGGGCGTGCCGTCGTGCGCAAACTCGTGGTACGCCTCGTCGACGATTACGACGGTCTGGCTGGCCTCGCCCGCGGCATAGACGGCTTCGACCACATCCAGTCCCAGGCCCGTGCCGGTGGGGTTGTTCGGTGAACACAGGAAAACGATGTTGGGCTGGAGTTCCCGGACCTGACGGGCCGCCGACTCCGCACTGAGGCCATAGTCGTCCGCACGCTGGCCAACGATGTAACCCGTATCGGTGCCGCTGGCCAGCAGGGGGTACATGGAATACGTGGGCGGGAACCCGAGGGCGGTGCGCCCCGGCCCGCCAAACGCCTGCAGGATCTGCTGCAGCACTTCATTGGACCCGTTGGCGGCCCAGATGTTCTCAGCGGCCAGGCCGTGGCCAAGGTACTCCGCCAGGCGCTCACGCAGTTCGGTGAATTCCCGGTCCGGGTAGCGGTTCAGTCCCGCTGCGGCAGCGGTGACAGCCTCGGAGATGGCGGCGAGGACGTCGGCCGGAACGCCATGGGTGTTTTCGTTGACGTTGAGCAGGATGGGAACATCCAGCTGCGGCGCACCGTACGGGCTCAGGCCCCGAAGGTTGGTCCGGAGGGGAAGTCGGTTCAGTCGCTCTAGCTGGTCAGTCACTTCAACAGTTTAAGTGAGGGTGGCCGGGCCGCCGAAACTGTGACGCCGCCGCCCGGCCGGGAGCAGGTTTTGGCGCCCTAGTTTGAGGGGACAAAGATCTGCTGGCCCGGCATGACCCTGCCGCCGTCGAGGTTGTTGAGCTGGACGATGTCGGCCACGACATCGCGGGGGTCGCGTTCGGGGGCCACGGATCCGGCAATCTCCCAGAGGGACTGCCCCGGCTGGACCGTCACCGATACGGTGGGGGTCAAGGACAGCTCGGACGCGGAATCCGCCGCCTTCGCCGGCGAGTTCAGGAAGCCGGAGAGCGAGATCAGCAGCACGGACAGCAGGATCAGCGGAATCCCGACGAGGACGATGCGCCCGCGGCGGGTCAGTCGGAGGGGCGACTGCGAGGACCTGGCCTTCGCCGTCCTAACGGCCGGACGTTCCTCCCAGTTGAAGCCCTGCATGGGAGATTCCGCGCTGTGGTGCCCCAAACCCTGCTTGGCCGAACCATCATGACGCGAACCGTGAAAAGCGCTTGTAACTGACATGAACTGAGCCCTCCTGGACCTGACTGTGCTGCCCGCTGTGTTCCTGAAACTGACGTCCGCCCGTTCCGGTTTTCGAACATAGAACCGAAAGAACTTCGCTACTAGAACACATATTCGAACTTTACTGGTTCTGTTCTAGCACTTATTAACGAACATTGTCGAGACTCACTAGAACAAATGTTTGAAAAACCTGTGGGGCTGGCCTACGTTTGAGCTACAGAACAACCACTTCTGCAGTTGATCAGCAGGGTCTGACATTTTCAGGCCGGAAGTTCCCGGCACCTGCAGCGACGGAGGCCGGGGAGAACGGAAAGGCGTTGGCGAACATGGCAGCACAAGCCACCGGCGGCAGGGCTACGCAGCGGAGCCAGCAGTCATCACCGAAGCCGAAGGGCCTCACAGTACGTCAGAAGAAAATTCTGGAAACGATCCAGCGCTCCGTCAACGACAACGGCTACCCGCCGTCCATGCGTGAAATCGGCGACACCGTGGGACTGGCCAGCCTGTCCAGCGTCACCCACCAGCTCTCGCAGCTTGAGAAACTGGGCTACCTCCGCCGCGATCCCAAGCGGCCGCGTGCCATGGAAGTCCTGATGCCGCTGACCCTGGACGAGGGGACAGCCAAAATCACCGGAGTGGAAAAGCCTGCCAAGCTGCGCACAGTAGGCGGATTGGCTGTTTCCGAACTTGCCACGGCAACGGATACGGCCATGGTCCCCCTTGTCGGGCGGATCGCTGCCGGCGGGCCGATCCTGGCTGACCAGGTCGTCGAGGACCTCATGCCGCTGCCACGGCAGCTGGTGGGCCACGGTGAGCTTTTTATGCTGAAGGTGTCCGGCGATTCCATGATCGACGCAGCGATCTGCGACGGTGACTGGGTTGTGGTGCGCCAGCAGAGCGACGCCGCCAACGGCGACATCGTTGCCGCCCTCCTCGATGATGAAGCCACGGTCAAAACGTTCCGTCAGCGGGACGGCCACACCTGGTTGCTGCCGCAGAACACGCAGTACGAGCCCATCCTGGGCGACCACGCAACCATCATGGGCAAGGTCGTCTCAGTCCTTCGCTCGCTCTAGCAGCCCGCCGTAGCCGCCGCCGGTCACCCGGCGCCGGCTCGAGCCCCGTCAGGCGCCCCCGCCCCGTCAGGCAGAAGCGGCCTCCGCCGGAGCCTTGGCCAGCCGGCTCAGCGCAGCCACAGCGATCGCAGGATCTGTAGTGGGCCAGAACGGTGGCAGGGCAGCACGGAGGAAGCCTCCGTAGCGTTCCGTGGACAGCCGGGAGTCGAGGACGGCCACAACACCCTTGTCGCCCGTGGAGCGGATCAGACGGCCGGCACCCTGGGCAAGCCGGATCGCGGCGTGCGTGGCCGAAACCGACATAAAGCCGTTGCCGCCTGCCTGGGCCACGGCCCGGGACCGTGCCGTCATCAGCGGATCATCCGGCCGCGGGAACGGAATCCGGTCGATGACCACCAGCCGGCATGACCCGCCGGGAACGTCAACGCCCTGCCAGAGGGACATGGTGCCGAAAAGGCAGGTATCCGGTTCGTCTGCAAACTGCCGCACCAACGCGGTCATGGTCGATTCGCCCTGGCACAGGATGCTGACATCCAGGCGCGGGCGCATGGCTTCTGCCGCTTCCTCGGCGGCCCGCCGCGACGAAAAGAGGCACAGTGCCCCGCCGCCCGAGGCCCGGATCAGCTTCTCGAGCTCGTCGAGTGCTTCAGGCGACGTCCCGCGGCCGGGCTTCGGCAGATGGCTGGCGACGTAGAGGATTCCCTGCTTGGGATAGTCAAACGGGGATCCGACGTCCACTCCGGTCCAGCTGGGTGCGCCTTGTCCCACGAGCCCGAGCCCGCCGGCGGCCGGTTCGAAGGCCGATCCTATGGCGAGGGTGGCAGAGGTCAGGATCACCGTATGGCCGGCAAAGAGACCGTCTCGGAGCTTTCCAGCCACACTCAGCGGTGCAATGTTGATCAGGGCAGGCGCGGCATCGTCCGGCTGCGAGTAGCCCTGCTGCGGGTCGAAGGTGCTGTTCCGCGAAAACCAGACCACTTCGCGGTTTTCCCGTGCGGCAATCAGCCGTTCGCAAAGCTCGAGGATGACCATCAGGCGTGAGCGCGCCAGCTGGCGACCGCCGTCGGCCGTGTTGGCGCTGTCCCCCTTTGAGTCGGAAAGGGCCGCGCGGCAGGCTTCCCGCAACTGGTCCACACAGTCGAGTTGTTCATCATTGAGGCCGTTGGGCAGCAGGCCGCTGGGGACTCCGGCGATGGCCAGCTCAAGGTTGGCGGCCGCGTTGTTGAGCGCGTCAACAGTGATCCCGGTGTTTTTGCGGGCGCCCGAGGCGGCGGCATGGACCATGGCCACGGATAACTGGCCGGAGACTGCTCCCGTCACGCGGTCCTGGAGCTCGTGCGCCTCGTCAACCACCACGACGTCGTACTCCGGCAGCACCGCCAGGCCCTCGAAGGCGCTGACAGCCAGCATTGCGTGGTTGGTGACCACAACGTCGGCCTCGGCTGCGTCATGCCGGGCAAGTTCACTGAAGCACTCGGCAGCCATGGGACATTTCTGCGCTCCCAGGCATTCCATCGACGTGACGGACACCTGCCGCCAGGCGCGGTCCGTCACACCGGGCATGAGTTCGTCCCGGTCCCCCGTGGCGGTCTTCTCCGCCCATTCGCGGAGCCTGACCACTTCCTTGCCCAGCTGCGACGCCGGACCGCCCAGGGAGGCGGCGAAGTGCGGGACGCTGGTGTCCTCCCCCAGTGAGAAGAGCTGGCCCTCTGACGGCTCCTCGGAGGGGAACCCGCCGTCGAGCTTGTGCCGGCAGACGTAGTTGGCCCGGCCCTTGACGAGGGCCACCTTGACGGGACGCTCCAAGGCGGGAGTGATGGTTTCCAGCAGCCGCGGAAGATCCCTGCCCACGATCTGGGTCTGCAGGGCCAAGGTAGCTGTGGACACCAGGGTGGGTTTGTCGCTGACCTGTGAATGGGCGATCAGCGGAATCAGGTACGCGAGGGACTTTCCGGTGCCGGTTCCGGCCTGGACCAGCAGGTGGTCGCCGCTGTCTATAGCGCGTGCCACCTGCCGGGCCATCTCGTGCTGGCCGTCGCGGCTCTGTCCGCCCATGCCGGACACCGCCCGGTCGAGCAGTTCAATGACGAACTGCTCGCCGGCGGAGCCGCTGGTTTCTCCGGCCCCGGGATCAGACATTGCTGATGAAGGATTCCAGTTCAGCGGCGAGCCCTTCGCGCACCATGACCAGGGCGCGTGTGCCCTGCTCTTCATGGTCCAGGCGAAGGATTTCGGCGTCCGTTTCGTGGAGCTTGCTGATCAAGTCACCTCGGTTGTACGGGATCAGCAGTTCCATCTTGACGCTGGGCCGCGGAATGGATTCGCTGATCGCCTTCAGGAGTTCGGCGATGCCCTGCCCGGTGCGCGCGGACACCACCACGTGGCGGGGTTCACGCTGCTTCAGGCGTTCCACCACGAACGGATCCGCGGCGTCGGCCTTGTTCAGCACGATGATCTCGGGCACCTTGCGGGCGTCCACTTCGCTGAACACTGCCCGGACCGCGGCGATCTGGCCTTCCGGATCGGGATGCGAGACGTCCACCACGTGCAGGATGAGGTCCGAATCGGCCACTTCCTCCAGGGTGGAACGGAAGGCTTCCACCAGTTGGGTCGGCAGGGACCGGACGAAGCCCACGGTATCGGCCAGGGTGTAGCCCAGGCCGTCTGCCGTTTCCGCCTTGCGGACGGTGGGATCCAGCGTGGCGAACAGGGCGTTCTCCACCAGGACGCCGGCGTCGGTCAGCCGGTTCAGGAGCGAGGACTTTCCGGCGTTTGTGTATCCTGCGATGGCTACGGACGGCACGGAATTACGACGGCGGTTGGCCCGCTTGGTCTCCCGTGCCGGCTTCATCGCTGCGATTTCACGCCGCAGCTTCGCCATCCTGGTGCGGATCCGGCGCCGGTCCAGTTCGATCTTGGTTTCGCCGGGACCACGGGAACCCATGCCGGCACCTGCGCCGCCCACCTGGCCGCCGGCCTGGCGGGACATGGATTCGCCCCAGCCGCGCAGGCGCGGGAGCAGGTATTCAAGCTGCGCCAGCTCCACCTGGGCCTTGCCTTCACGGCTCTTGGCGTGCTGGGCGAAGATGTCCAGGATCAGGGCCGTGCGGTCGATGACCTTGACCTTCACGATGTCCTCGAGTCCGCGCCGCTGTGAAGGTGCCAGCTCGGCATCCACCACCACGGTGTCCGCACCGGTGGACATCACGATGTCCTTGAGCTCCTGGGCCTTGCCGGAGCCGAGGAACGTGCCGGGGTCGGGCTTGGCACGGCGCTGGACAATGCCGTCCAGAACCTCCGAGCCCGCAGTTTCCGCCAGGGCGGCAAGTTCGCGGAGGGAATTCTCGGCGTCCGCAAGCGTGCCTTCTGTCCACAGGCCGGCGAGGACAACACGTTCGAGGCGCAACTGCCGGTATTCAACTTCGGTGACGTCTTCGAGTTCGGTGGAAAGGCCGGCCGTACGGCGCAGGGCCCGGCGTTCCTCAAGGTCCTGCTGGTCACCGTCGAAGATGCTGTGTTCGCTGTCCTGGCGGGATATCGCCTGCGCCGATCCCAAAACTCCGCGCGAATTTTCCGATGCAGGGTGGGCGGCACGTGCCGGGACATCCTTGGACAGAATCCGGTCGATGACGGCCTGGATTTCCTCAGGACTCATGTCCTGGGAGGCTGCATCTGATCCGGTGTTGGGCTGGTTGGTCATGTTCTCCTTTGAAGATTCGACACCTTCAGAATAATGCTGATTGTTTGTCTGCGGGGCGGTATTCGCGCTGGGCTGACGACTATTGGTCATTCGGGCTCCTGGAGTGCCGGCGGCTGCGGCGCAGCGGGCGGCGGTACGGACGGTATGTGGGGCGACGATGTGCGAGGCTGGCGACGTTGCGGAGGGTGCGCTTGTTCAGAAGAGCGCATGGTCAGACGATCAGCATTGCTGGACTCCAAGTAGTACGGGCGGGACGTTCTGCCGGGCAATCACGGCTTGACGGCGCACTGAGCGGAAGGTGAATACCTGCGTCGCTGCGGGACGGGCTGTGCCCGTGCCGGCTACTCAAAGATCAAGAACATGGATTAAACATTAGCAGACGGGTTTCCGTGCCCCGTTCCCCTCCTCGTTTCCCATCGGCGCGCCGGGCAACTAATCTGGCGAGTTATGGAGTCTGCACACTATTTCAGCGCCCAGCCTGCCGGGCCCTTCACCCGCAAACCGCTAACCGTGGAACTTGCCGGTGAAACGCGCAGGCTGCAGACGTCCAGCGGCATCTTCAGCCCCGACGGCATTGACAAGGGAACTGCCGTCCTACTCGCCGATGTGCCGGCCCCGTCACCCCAGGGCAACCTGCTGGACATCGGCTGCGGCTGGGGTCCGATCGCACTGACCATGGCCCTGCGGGCACCCCACGCGCAGGTCTTCGCCGTGGACGTGAACGAGCGCTGCGTCGCCCTGACCAACGAGAACGCCGGCCTGCTGGGACTGAACAACGTGACCGCCAGCCTGCCCGACGCCGTCGATCCCGGCCTCCGGTTCGACACGATCTGGTCCAATCCCCCGATCCGGATCGGCAAGGACGAGCTTCACTCCCTGCTGCTGCTGTGGCTGCCGCGGCTGGCCGCAGGCGGATCCGCCTGGCTGGTGGTCCAGAAGAACCTTGGTTCCGACTCGCTTCAGCGCTGGCTGGCCGCTGAACTGGACAGCAGCTTCACCGTCACCCGGGAAAGCACCTCGAAGTCCTTCAGGATCCTTCGGGTCAGGAAAGCGTCCCGCTAGCCACGATCACGGCGGGACCGCTAAGTTCCACATGTTCGTGGCCTTCCGGCCCCGCAAAGAATTTAACGCCGACGACGCCGCCGGGCACGTTCACATTCCAGGCGTCCGGAGCGCCCTGCCCGGCCCAGTGACGGATGGCGACAGCTGCTGCGCAGGCGCCGGTACCGCAGGACTGGGTCTCCCCCACGCCGCGCTCGTGGACGCGCATGGTGACTGTGCCGACGCCGTCGTGGACCAGCGGCTCGGAAGGGACGACAAACTCGACGTTGGTGCCGTTCGCCGGCTTCGGATCAACGTGCGGTGCCTTGAAGAGCTGTGTTGCCTCAAGTTCGCTGAGTTCGGCCAGGGCCACCACAGTATGCGGGTTCCCCATGCTGACGGACAGCGCCGGGCGCGGTACTTCCAGGCCGTCCGCGGTCACCAGCGAGTCCATGGCACGTGCCGTGGCCTCGCCCGGGAAGATGAATTCCCACGGCCCCATGTCCACGGCGTAGCCGTTATCGGTCCGCACCACTGTCTTGACGCCTCCGCGCGTGCCGATGGTCAGGGCATCGCCGGTGCCGAGCCGGACAAGGCCTTCGGCGATGAGGAAGTGGACAAACACGCGGACGCCGTTGCCGCACATTTCCGACAGGGATCCGTCACCATTGCGGTAGTCCATGAACCATTCGGCATCCGGGTGGACTGCCTGCAGCTCGCGCCCCTCCGGGAGGAATCGCGAAGGCACGGCCCGGATCAGGCCGTCACCGCCGATGCCGCGGTGGCGGTCGCAGAGTTCCGCGACCTGTTCGGGCGCAATCGGCCAGGTACCCTCGGGGTCGGCAACGAGCACGAAATCGTTGCCGGTGCCATGGCCCTTGGAGAAGGCCAGGCCGCTCAGCCCCTGGAGAGTGCGGTCAGGGGCGGGTGCAAGGGTTTCGTCCATGGATCAAGGTTACCGGTTCAGGGTGGGCGTCTTGAGCGACATGGCCACGGCCTTGGCCACCAGGTCCGGGTCTTGCCAGTCAAGCCAGTTGATGCGCGGATCCGCCCTGAACCACGTGAGTTGCCGCCGGGCGAATTTCCGCGTGGCCGTGATGGTGTCGTCCGTGGCCTGGCCGGCATCCCATTCGCCGTCGAGGACTTTCAGGAACTGGGCATAGCCCAGGGCACGGGACGCCGTCTTGCCGTTTCGGAGCCCTGCAGCGTCCAGCCGCTGCACCTCGGCCTGGAGTCCGCCTGCAACCATGACGTGGACGCGCTGGGCCAGCCTGTCCTTCAGGAGCTCACGGTCCACTTCGAGTCCGATCTGTACCGCCGGCTGGAAGTACTCCCGAACGGGCATAAAGGAGCTGAAAGGGCGCCCTGTCAGTTCGAAGACCTCCAAGGCCCGGACCACCCTGCGGGCGTCGCCCAGACGGCCGGCTGAAACCGGGTCGACCGCTTCCAGTCGGGTGCGCAGCGGGGCCAGACCGGTGTCCGCCAGCTCTGCTTCCAGGCGGCCGCGGATAGCCGGATCCGTACCGGGAAATTCGAGCACGTCGAGTGCGGCCCGGACGTAGAGGCCCGAACCGCCCACCAGGATGGCCCGCTTGCCGCGGCCGTGGATCTCTGCGATGGCGGCCCGCGCCTCGCGCTGGAAGTCCGAAACGCTGGCTTCTTCGGTGACGTCGAGGGTGTCCAGGAGATGGTGCGGAACTCCCTTGCGCTCCACGGCCGTGATCTTGGCAGTGCCGATGTCCATGCCGCGGTAGAACTGCATGGCGTCCGCGTTGATGACTTCGCCGTCGAGGGCCAGTGCCAGCGCAACGGCGAGGTCAGATTTGCCGGACCCGGTGGGGCCAACCACAGCGATTACGGGAGGACGGGGGTTACCGGTATTGCGGTCCGCCGCCGAGGGTAGGTCAGCATCGGCGATCGCTGCTGGGCGGGCGTCCACTTCGTGGTGCTCGTCGGCTGGAGGATTGGCCATTGCCTAGCCGCGGCGGACGGGGACCGCCGGCATGCCGAGGGACACGCCGCTCTTGGCGCCGTTCGCACCGGAACCGCTGCCGGGAACCGGCACGCCGCAGGAGTCGGCCTGGGACCTGTCCCAGGCGTCGCCCGCGCGCGAACGGCGCAGGGTGTAGTCCGCCGCCGACGCCGGATCCGCGACCAGGTGGAAGGCCGCGGCTTCGGTTATGGTGACCGTCACGAGGTCGCCGGGGCGCGGTTTCTCAGCACCTTCCGGGACCGAGAAGTGCACGAGGCGCTGGTCCTGCGACCGGCCCGACAAGCGATGGGTTTCCTCCGCCTTGCGGCCGGACTGCGCCGTGACCATGACCTCGACCCGGCGGCCCAGCTGGCGGGCGTTCTCCTCGGCCGCTATCCGGTCCTGCAACGCTGTCAGGCGCTCAAAGCGCTCCTGCACCACTGCCTTCGGGGGCTGGTCCGGCAAGTCCGCCGCGGGAGTGCCGGGGCGTTTGGAGTACTGGAAGGTGAACGCCGTGGCGAACCGTGATTTCTCGACGACGTCAAGCGTGGCTTGGAAGTCTTCTTCGGTTTCGCCGGGGAAGCCCACGATGATGTCGGTGGAAATGGCCGCGTGCGGAATCCGCTCCCGCACCTTTTCCAGGATGCCGAGGAACTTAGTGGAGCGGTACGAGCGCTTCATGTCCTTGAGGACTTTGTCGGAGCCGGACTGCAGCGGCATGTGCAGCTGCGGCATCACGTTGGCCGTTTCAGCCATGGCGTCAATGACGTCGTCCGTGAAGGCTGCCGGGTGCGGGCTGGTGAACCGGACCCGTTCGAGGCCTTCGATTTCACCGCAGGCACGGAGCAGTTTGGAGAATGCCTGACGGTCACCGAATTCCACCCCGTAGGAGTTGACGTTCTGGCCCAGGAGCGTCACTTCGATGGCACCGTCATCCACCAGCGCCTGAATCTCGGCGAGGATGTCGCCCGGGCGGCGGTCCTTCTCCTTGCCGCGCAGGGCAGGAACGATGCAGAAGGTGCACGTGTTGTTGCAGCCCACCGAAATCGACACCCAGCCCGAGTACACGGAGTCCCGCTTGGTGGGGAGGGTGGAGGGGAAAACGTCGAGTGATTCCAGGATCTCGAGCTGCGCTTCATTGTTGTGCCGGGCGCGGTCCAACAGCGCGGGCAGTGCGCCAACGTTGTGGGTACCGAAGACCGCGTCTACCCAGGGGGCCTTCTTCAGGATAGTTTCGCGGTCCTTCTGGGCCAGGCAGCCGCCCACCGCGATCTGCATGCCGGGGTTGGCCGCCTTGACCGGCGCGAGCATCCCCAGGTTGCCATAAAGCTTGTTGTCGGCGTTTTCACGGACGGCGCAGGTGTTGAACACCACCACATCCGCATGCTCACCCGACGCGGGCACGTAGCCGGCGCCTTCGAGCATTCCGGCCATGCGCTCGGAGTCGTGCACGTTCATTTGGCAGCCGAAAGTGCGCACTTGATAGGTGCGCGGCTGGGCAGCCGCGGGTGCTGCCTCGCTGCTGGCGGAAGTGCTGGTGCCGGACGCTGGGGAGGGAATGGTCAAACTCACCTGTTAAGGGTACCGGTTCATAGGAATTCCGTTTCCGCACGCTCACCGGCTGCGGCGTCGAGGACCTCCCCCACGATCCGGAAGGCCTGCGACGGCTGGTATCCCTTCCGGGCCAGCATCGACGCGAGCCGGCGCGTGACTTTGTCCCGCTCGGCGCGGTCCGTGAGGTCTGCAGCGCCTTTGAGCTTGCGTTGGACGAGCTCACGGGCGGCAGATTCCTCCGCTTCGTCGCTGAGCTGCTCCAGGGCCCGGGCCGCAATGTCGGCCTCAATACCCTTGTCCGCAAGCTCGCGTCGCAACGCGCCCTTGGCGAGCTTCCGGGTCTGGGACCTGCTCCGGACCCACATGTCCGCAAACTCGGCGTCATCCACGAGCCGGACTTCCTCGAACCTGTCCAGTACGGCCTCGGCCACGTCCTCCGGAACATTGCGCTCGGCCAGCTTGCGGGCCAGCTGCAACCTGCTTTTCGGCGAGGTGGTCAGCTGCCGCAGCACGATGGCCCGCGCCACGGAGGCCGGATCAGGCTCAGCATCGTGGTCCGCTTCCAGCTCCGGCGCGAACCCGTGCTCCGCGGCCAAAGCCCCGTCCGGTCCCGCGTCGCCGAAGCCGGCCGGGCCAGGTTTCCGGGATCGGAATCCTGGCCCGCTCCGCCGGGTTCCCCTAGAAACCGTCAACGGCCTTGAGCTTCGGAGACGCTTCCTTTTCAGCCTCGGCGGGTTTGACGCCGACGCCCAGCTTCTCCTTGATGAGGCGCTCCAGCTCCGCCGCAAGCTCCGGGTTGTCGCGTAGGAAGCGTCGCGAGTTCTCCATGCCCTGGCCCAGCTGGTCACCGTCGTAGGTGAACCAGGAACCGGACTTCTTGATCAGGCCGTGTTCCACGCCCATGTCGATGATGCCGCCCTCGCGGGAGATCCCCTGGCCGTAGATGATGTCGAATTCGGCGATTTTGAAGGGCGGGGCCATCTTGTTCTTGACGATTTTCGCCTTGGTGCGGTTGCCCACCGAATCAGCGCCTTCCTTCAGCGTCTGGATGCGGCGGACGTCGATGCGGATTGAAGCGTAGAACTTCAGTGCCTTACCACCGGTGGTGGTTTCCGGCGAGCCGAAGAAGACGCCGATCTTCTCACGCAGCTGGTTAATGAAGATGGCGGTGGTCTTGGTCTGGCTCAAACGTCCGGTGATCTTACGCAGCGCCTGGCTCATCAGGCGGGCCTGCAGGCCGACGTGGCTGTCGCCCATGTCGCCTTCAATTTCCGCGCGGGGCACAAGGGCGGCCACGGAGTCAATGACGATCACGTCGAGGGACCCTGAGCCAATCAGCATGTCCATGATTTCCAGGGCCTGCTCGCCGGTGTCCGGTTGGGATACCAGCAGCGCGTCGGTATCGACACCCAGCTTGGCGGCGTATTCCGGGTCCAGGGCGTGCTCGGCGTCGATGAACGCAGCGATACCGCCCAGGCGCTGGGCATTCGCCACGGCATGCAGGGCCACGGTGGTCTTACCCGACGATTCCGGGCCGTAGATTTCCACAACGCGGCCGCGCGGCAGGCCGCCAATTCCCAGGGCAACGTCCAAGGCAATGGAGCCGGTGGGGATTACTTCAATGGGCGCACGCACTTCGTCGCCCAGCCGCATGACGGAGCCTTTACCGAACTGCTTGTCGATCTGGGCAAGCGCTGCATCGAGCGCCTTCTGACGATCCGGGGCTGCCGCCATGGTTCACACCTCTAGTTTTCTCGCTGTGGAGTGGCCTGAGCGGCCCTTTATCTGTCATCACCGACGCTAACGGCACCCACCGACATTCCTGCCGGATGACATTGCGTATGTGGAAAACGCTCTGCAAAAAGCATAGCCCGACCCGAACAGATATTCGAACAATTGCGCGGCGTGTCAGGGCGGAGCCATCCAGCCTCAGGCAGCGCCGCGGATCAGTTCCGGGACGGCTTGATGTCCCGGCCGAGCCGCCGATCAGCAGGGACGTCCTGCACGTCGCAGATCGCGAGCCAGACCTGCCGAGGCGGGACTCCCGCCGCCAACGCCTGGTCCGCCGTCCGGCTGCCGACACCTGCCAGCACCAGCGAGCTGCTGAGGACCCGGGAGTACCCCGCGCCGAACTCATCGTCCATTAGCCGCCAAAAGTCGCTGATTCGCACCGATAAAGTCTCTCACGCCTGCGGCCAATAGAATGGTTGCCATGAGCAACCCAGCTGTGGAACCCGATGCTTCCGGGGCCACCGAAGACAGCGTCGACGCGGCCCTGCGGACCGTGGAGCACCAGATCAGCCTGTTCTGGCGCCGCGGACGCTCCATCTCCCAGCAACTTTCCCGGCAGGTCCACCCGGACATGGAGCCGGCAGCCTATGGCCTCCTCACCGTCATCCGCAGGGAAGGCCCCATTAGGCTCACGGAACTCGCTTCATGCATCGGAGTGGGCAAGCCCTCCGTCAGCCGGCAGATCGCATTCCTCGAGAGCATCGGCCTCGTGTCCAAGGAAGCGGACCCGCTCGACGGCCGTGCCCAGACCATCCGGCTGACGCCCAAGGGCGAGGAGAAGATGCACCAGGTCCAGGATGCCCGGCGCGAAGTTTTCCGTGAGCGGCTGGGGGAATGGCCCGTGGAGGACCTGCAGACCCTCGCCGCCTACATGGCAAAGCTCAACGCGACGTATGAGCGGGACGGCTTCCCGAAGGACGAGGCGAAGTAGACAACGAAGGGCCCCCGGCTTAGCCGGAGGCCCTTCGTGTCAAGCGCAGAGACTAGGTTCTGACGTGTGCCGGTCAGCGGGCGCCCGAGAGCAGTCCCTTGGCCAGTTCGTCAGAGAGGTCGGTATTGAGTTCGCGGTCAAGATCGCGGCCGTAGCGCTGCGAGAATTCCTGCGGGACGGTGTCCGGAACAGCAACGCCTTCAGCAACGGCAACGCGGTCGCTGACTTCGCGGAGCATGCTGGACAACGGGACGTCCAGGGCCGAGCAGATCGAAGACAGCAACTCCGAAGAGGCTTCCTTCTGGCCGCGCTCCACTTCACTGAGGTAACCCAGGGATACCCGGGCACTGTGTGACACTTCGCGGAGGGTTCGGCCCTGACGCTGGCGAACGTCGCGCAGAACATCACCGATTTCGTGACGAAGTACTACCATCTTGCGCTCCTTCTGTTCGCTCTTTGCCTGATCGGCGAGGCCCACATCCTTCCAGCGGACAACGCCGTTTACGGATACGGGCTGCTTTACCATCTGTATCGCCTTGCTCCCTCGTACGTCAGGTCCGCCCTCATCAGGCGAACCATAATTATTTACTCATCCTAGGCGCCTCCCATATTCGGAAGCGACACAATGTAACAACTATTAGGAATCAAATTTTGTTCCCGGCAACTTTACGCCGGGTAAGCCTCGGAAGATAGGGCTTCAAGCAGCCGCTCCAAAGCGGCCGCGCACGCCTGGCCGCGGATATCCGCGCGGTTGCCTTCAAACACGTAGCCGAACGACGTTGCGCCGTCCGCCGTGGCGACGCCGACGAACACTGTCCCCACGTCCTTGCCGCCATGCGGTTCCGGTCCGGCGACACCCGTGGTGGACACTCCGATGTCCGCTCCGCAGACCCGTCGGGCCCCTGCCGCCATCGCCTTCGCGACGTCACCGTCGACTGATCCGACGGCGTCGAGCAGTTCGGCGGGTACGCCAAGGACGTCCGACTTGACTGAGTTCTGATAGGAAACCACGCCGCCCTGGAGCATGCCCGAGGCACCGGGGCTATCGGCGAGGACCGCCGCCACCATGCCCGCAGTCAGGGATTCGGCGGTAGCCACGGTCAGTCCGCGGCCAATGGCACCGTTGACTGCTTGTTCGGCGATGCGGTGCAGGTTACTCATGGCAGCTCCCCTTTTAGGCGCTGGCTGGCTGCGCGCCGGCCGTTCGCGCGCAGCTTGAGCGCTTCGACAACATACTGGCCACCTGTCCAGACGGTGATGGCCACGGCCGCCAGCATCACCAGGAAAGCCACCACTCCCAGCCACGGGGCCAGTGAGGCGAGCGGGACCACGTACAGCAGGATCGCGACGGTCTGCACCACAGTCTTCAGCTTGCCTCCCCGCGACGCCGGGATGACGCCGTACCGGATGACGAAGAACCGCAGTGCCGTGATCCCCCATTCGCGGGCGAGGATCAGGATGGTGATCCACCACGGCAGCTCGTTCAGCAGCGAGAGCATCACCAGGGCGGAGCCGGTGAGCAGTTTGTCCGCGATCGGATCGGCGATCTTGCCGAAATCGGTGATCAGGCCCCTGCTGCGGGCGATGTCGCCGTCGAGCTTGTCCGTGTAAATGGCAACCGCGAACGTCAGGGCCGCGGCCCAGCGCCAGAGGCCGTCCTGGCTGTCGAGCCCGGGCGCGTCCGCGATGAGGAACCACACGAAGAACGGCACCAGGACAATCCGAAGCATCGTCAGGATGTTCGGAAGGTTCCAGATCCCGGAGGCGGAGCCTGAGCTGTTGGCTTCAGTGCTAGTCACCCTCCTAGGCTACCGTCCGGTGAGCGACCAGGCGTCCTCGGAGCCGTCTTCGTCGTCACCGGAGTTGCTGTCGGCGCCGTCGTAGTACTCAACTTTCTGGGTGCGGTTGTCCAGGTCAGCCGCCACGAGGTCCTCGGCGTAGCCTCCCTGGGCGATGTTGGCGTTGGCGTTGTCGCTCAGCGCGGCCGTCTGCGAATCGGCGGCGACCGGCCCGTCCTGGCCCTTCATGGCGGCGAGAACGGCGGCGAGGTCGTCCGGTTTAACCAGGACGTCGCGGGCCTTGGAGCCTTCCGAGGGGCCAACCACTCCCCTGGATTCGAGCAGGTCCATCAGGCGGCCGGCCTTGGCGAACCCGACGCGCAGCTTGCGCTGCAGCATGGAAGTGGAGCCGAACTGGGTGGTGACAACAAGTTCGGTGGCCTGCAGCAGCACCTCGAGGTCGTCTCCGATGTCGTCGTCGATCTGCTTTTTCTGCGCCTCGGGAGCGACGTCGTCGCGGTAGACAGCCTTGAGCTGGCCCTTGACGTGCTCCACGACCTTGTGGATTTCCGATTCCGTGACCCAGGCACCCTGCACACGCATGGCCTTGGAGGCGCCCATCGGCAGGAAGAGCGCGTCACCCTGGCCGATGAGTTTTTCCGCGCCGGGCTGGTCCAGCACCACGCGGGAGTCGGTGACGGAGGAGGTGGCGAACGCCATCCGGGACGGCACGTTGGCCTTAATCAGGCCGGTGACGACGTCCACGGAGGGCCGCTGGGTGGCCAGGACCAGGTGGATGCCTGCCGCACGGGCCAGCTGGGTGATGCGGACGATGGAATCTTCGACGTCGCGCGGGGCCACCATCATGAGGTCGGCAAGCTCGTCCACGATCACCAGCAGGTACGGGTAGGGACGGATGACGCGCTTGGAGTCGACCGGCGGGTGCACCTTCCCGGCACGGACGGCCTTGTTGAAGTCGTCGATGTGCTTGAAGCCGTAATTGGCGAGGTCGTCGTAGCGGGCATCCATCTCGCGGACAACCCACTGCAGCGCCTCCGCTGCCTTCTTCGGGTTGGTGATGATTGGCGTGATCAGGTGCGGCACGCCTTCGTACGCCGTGAGTTCCACGCGCTTGGGGTCCACCATGACCATTCGGACCTCGTCCGGGGTGGCACGCATCAGGATGGACGTGATCATGGAGTTCACGAACGACGACTTACCGGCACCGGTGGCACCGGCAACGAGCAGGTGGGGCATCTTGGCGAGGTTCGCCACGACGTAGCCGCCCTCGACGTCCTTGCCCACGCCCATCACCATGGGGTGGTCGGTCCGGCGGGCATTCTGGCTGCGCAGTACATCGCCAAGGGAGACCGTCTCGCGGTCCGTGTTGGGAATTTCGATGCCGATGGCGGACTTGCCTGGGATGGGGCTAAGGATGCGGACGTCGCTGGAGGCGACGGCGTAGGAGATGTTCTTGGACAGCGCGGTGACGCGCTCCACCTTGGTGCCCGGGGAAAGCTCAATTTCGTAACGCGTGACGGTTGGGCCTCGGCTGAAGCCCGTGACCTGTGCGTCCACATTGAACTGGTTGAGCGTTTCGGTCAGCGACGCCACGATGGCATCGTTGGCCTCGGTGCGCTCCTTGGGGATGGAGCCCGGAGTCAGCACGTCCGACGACGGCAGGGTGTAGGTGACGTCGCCGGCCAGCGAGAGCTGCTCCGTACGCTGCGGGATCGGCGTTGGCAGGGGCGCGGGGGCGACAGGGCGCGAGGGGACCTGCGCGGCGGCGGCAACGGCCGCGGCGCCGGCCGGTGCGGCGGGATTGAGGGACCCGGCGGCGACCATGCCCGGGGTGACGAGCGGGATGGCTTCGGTGGCATGCTCGCCGTATGCATCCTTGGTGCCCAGCCCCTGGGCAGCCTTGATCTTTTCGACGGCGATTTCAGCCTGCGTGGGCCGGCGCACGCCGGGTGCCGGGCGGGGACCCTTGCCGCCTGACTTGGCGCCGCTGGCGCTGTCGGCCGCTTCGTCGTCGTCAATGACGGCATGTTCGAAGGCCTCGTCGCCCACATACCCTTCGAGGCGCGGGTCAGTCTCGGGGTCCTTGCCGAACAGCCGGCTGCGCCGCTTCTTCTTCGGCGCTGCCTGGCCCGCGTTTTCGTAGAGGTAGCTGCGGTCGTGGTCCTCGCCGGGTTCCTGCAGGTCGATGCCCATCAAATGCTCATAGGCCCCCTTGATCCGGCGGGGAATCGCGCCGAACGGGGTGGCGGTCACAATCAGGAGGGACGTGAAGGCGAGCAGGCTGTAGACGGCCACCGGCACGGCCGTGTGCAAGGCTGCCAGCGGCGAGGCGGCCAGGAAACCGAGCATGCCGCCGGCCCGGCGCAGGCCGTCGAAGCCGTCCGTGACGGTGGGCTGGCCGCCAATGACGTGGGCCAGGCCGCAGCCGGCGAAGGTCATGATGAGGAAGCCGATGCCGATCCTGTTGTTGCCGCGCCCGTCCGAAGGCTGGCGGAACAACCGGAAGGCGCAGACGAAAAGCATGAGCGGCAGCAGCAGGGACATCCAGCCGAACGTGCCGTTGACGATCGCAAACACGGCGTCCGGAAACCATCCCTTGAAGCCCCACCAGGCGAAGGTCGCAACGAACACGCCCAGGGCAAGGTTAAAGAGGGCCGCTCCGTCCCGGCGGTCCTCGGGGGCGAGGTCGCTGACGTCGTGGCCGATCCTCCGGACGCCGCCGCCGACGACGTGCCCGATGCCGAGCCAGGCACCTGCGGCAACGCGCACGAGCCACGGCTGACGGGGTTCGACGGCTGCCATCTGGCGGGTGCGTGCCGTGCCCGACGATCCTCCGGTCCGGCTGGTTTTGGACGCAGCGGAGCCGGAGCCCCTGCCCGCTGAGCTGCCTGATTTGCCGCTTGAGTTGCCTCTAGGCGCGGAAGAGGTACGTGTCGCCATACTCGCCACGGTACCCGAAGCCGGGCCAAAAACCGCGGATTTCCGGGGCGTTCCGGGATGCATGTTGCGGAGCGGAGGGCGGCAGCAAGGCGTCTCCGGGCTGGACCGAACCGGCTTAAGCGACGAGGCCCTCCCCTGCAGGCGGCGGCCCGAAGGCTCACTTTCCTGCGGGGAGGGCCCCGTCGAACAGTCCCGGGCCCTTACGCCTCAAGCACCACCGGAATGATCATGGGCTTGCGGCGAAGCTTGCGGTTGACCCAGGTGCCGACAACGCGGCGGACAACCTGCTGGAGCTGGTGCGTGGTGTGGTCCGTGTGGTTGAGCACGGCCTCTTCCAGCGCAGCATTGATCTTGGGAATGATTTCGTCAAAGACGGAATCATCCTCAGCAACGCCGCGGGCGTGGATTTCCGGTCCCGAGACCACCTTGCCGGTGGCGCGGTGGATCACGGTAATGATGGAGATGAAGCCTTCATCGCCGAGGGTCTGACGGTCCTTCAGGTCAGCTTCGGTGACTTCGCCGACGCTGGAGCCGTCAACGTAGACGAAGCCCACTTCGACCTGGCCTACGACGTCGGCCTGGTGGTCCCGGAGGTCGATGACGGTGCCGTTGTCCGCCAGCAGGATGCTTTCGTCCGGCACGCCGGACTCGAGGGCGATCTTGCCGTTGGCAATCAGGTGCCGCGTCTCGCCGTGCACCGGCATGGCGTTCAGCGGTTCGAGGATGTTGTAGCAGTACAGCAGTTCCCCGGCAGCGGCGTGGCCGGAGACGTGGACCTTGGCGTTGCCCTTGTGGATGACATCGGCGCCCAGCTTGAGCAGGCCGTTGATGATCCGGAAGACGGCGTTCTCGTTGCCCGGGATCAGGCTTGAGGCGAGGATCACGGTGTCGCCTTGGCCGACGACGACGCGGTGGTCACCGTTGGCCATGCGGGACAGGGCCGCCATCGGCTCGCCCTGGGACCCGGTGGACATCAGCACCACGCGGTTGTCCGGCAGGTTGTCGATGTTCTTGATGTCGACCAGAATGCCCGGCGGCACGTCGAGGTAGCCAAGCTTCTCGGCGATGGCCATGTTGCGGACCATCGAGCGGCCGACGAAGGCAACCTTGCGGTTGTGGTTGGCTGCGGCGTCGAGGACCTGCTGGACCCGGTGCACGTGCGAGGAGAAGGAGGCGACGATCAGGCGCTTGGAAGCCTGGCCGAACAGGCGGTCCAGGGTGGGGCCGATTTCCTTCTCGGCGGTGGTGAAGCCCGGCACGTCGGCATTTGTGGAGTCCGACATGAAGAGGTCCACGCCTTCTTCGCCCAGCTTGGCGAAGTGGCGGAGGTCGGTGATGCGGCCATCCAGCGGCAGCTGGTCCATCTTGAAGTCGCCGGTGTGCAGCACGGTGCCGCCGGAGGTTCGGAGGAACACGGCAAGGGCGTCAGGGATCGAGTGGTTGACGGCCACGAATTCACATTCGAAGGGGCCGAACTTCTGCACCTGTCCCTCGGTGACGATCTGGGTGACCGGCTTGATCCGGTGTTCCTGCAGCTTCGCTTCGATGAGAGCCAGCGTCAGCTGGGAGCCAATCAGCGGAATGTCGGCGCGCAGGCGCAGCAGGTAGGGAACGGCGCCAATGTGGTCCTCGTGGCCGTGGGTCAGGACGACGGCCACGATGTCATTGAGGCGGTTCTCTATGTAGGAGAAATCGGGCAGGATCAGGTCGACGCCGGGCTGGGTTTCCTCCGGGAAGAGGACGCCGCAGTCGACGATCAGCAGCTTGCCGTCGATTTCGAAGACGGTCATGTTGCGGCCGATCTCCCCCAGGCCGCCGAGCGGAACGATCCGCAGGGTGTCCTTGGGCAGTTTCGGCGGCGTAACAAGGCCGGGAAGGGCGGTTTGGGTCATAGTGCTCTACTTTCCGGGCGAAAGCAGGAATCGTCTTTGCCGATCAGGAAAAGACCATTCCTGCTTCCGCCAAATCCTCGCGGATGATTGCGATCTCGGCTTCGTCCGGCTCCACGAGGGGCAAACGGACAACCGAGTTGGGCAGGACTCCCTGCCATTTAAGAATCTGTTTGGCCGCTACGGCCCCCTGCACGCGGGTCATCGTGGCCCGGATAACAGGTTCAAGTTCAAAGTTGATCTTGCGGGCGGTGCCGAGGTCGTTCGCGTTAACGGCGTCGATCAGCTCGCGGAACCGGCGGGTGGCAACGTGGGTGGTGACTCCCACGAGCCCGACGGCGCCCAGCGCCATCCACTGCAGGGTCAGTCCGTCGTCCCCGGAGTAGAAGAGGAGGTCAGTGTTCGCCATGACGCGGGTGGCTGCGGCGAAATCGGCCTTGGCATCTTTGACCGCAACAATGTTCGGGTGCTCGGCGAGGCGGATCATCGTCTCCGGAGCAATCTGGATTGAGGAACGGCCGGGGATGTCGTAGAGCATCACGGGAACGTCGGTGGCGGAGGCGATCGTCTCAAAGTGGGCGCGCACACCGGCCTGGCTGGGCTTGTTGTAATACGGGGTGACGATCAACAGACCGTCGACGCCGACCTCGGCCGCCTGCTTGGAAAGGTGAACGGAGTGTGCGGTGTCGTTGGTTCCGGTGCCGGCGATGATCGCGGCGCGGCCGCCGACAGCATCCTTGACCGCACGGAACATGCCCACGTTCTCCTCGTCGGTGAGGGTGGAAGTTTCGCCCGTGGTTCCCGTGACGACCAGTCCGTCGCAGCCGTCGTCGACAAGCTTCACAGCCAGTTCCGCCGCCTGCTGGTAGTCCACTTTGCCGTCCTCGGTGAACGGCGTGACCATAGCGGTCAGGAGGGTGCCAAATGCAGGGTTATTCGCGGAAGTCTCAGCCATAGGAAAAACGTTACCCTGTCCCCGCCTTGTTAGGACAATGGGGGCGGCGTGACGAGCGTCAAATTCGGCCCTCGGGGCATCACTCTTGAGGGCTGCGGGCGGGTCCCTGCCGGGGAGCGCCGCAGTAGCGGCCCACGGCGTCTTCCCGGAGCGACTCTGCCCATGCAGCCAGCCGCTGGGCGGCCCGGACGTAGTGGAAGAGCTCCGTAGGCGTGAGGGCATCAACGTCGCACTCGGAGAGCCTGCGGGCCAATTCGGCGCCGGGCGGCTGGGCCGACAGGGCGACACCCTCACTGCCCCACTGAACATCCTCGGCGGGTTCTCCGGCCACAAGCTGGCGAAACATATAATCCACCACACCCGGGCTCATCGCCTTGAGTGGGCCCGCAGCAGATTCGTGATGTGTCCGGCGTTGCGGTGCCTTCGGTTCTGGTGCCCGGTGTTCCGGCGCACTGCCTTCCGGTGCCCGATAGTCCGGCAACCGGCGTTCTGGTGCATTGTTCATGGAACGATGCTATTCGAACATATATTCGAATACAAGGGGGCTGCCAGCCGGATATGAGACGATCGGCTCATGACCTCCCGTGGCACTGCTTCACCCTCGCGGACCGCCAAAGGCACCACCCAGACAACGAGACTCACCGGAATCGACGCGGCCCGGGGGCTGGCTTTGCTCGGCATGATGGCCACGCACCTGCTTCCCACGTTCGAAGCCGATGCGCAGCTGACACCCACGTGGATCGGCCTGACTTTCTCGGGGCGGGCCGCTGCCTTGTTTGCCGTCCTGGCCGGGATTGGCCTCGCCCTGTCCACCGGAAAACAGCGTCCGCCGCAGGGCCAGGAGCTGAGCGGCGCACGCCGCGGCATAGCGTTGCGCGCCCTGGTGATCGCCGTCGTCGGACTCTTCCTGGGCGGGCTGGACGTGAACGTCGCCGTGATCCTGGTCCACTACGCCGTACTGTTCCTGTGCGTCCTCCCCTTCATCGGCCTCACCATCAAGCCGCTCTGCGCATTCGCTGCCGGCTGGGTGCTGGGTTCGCCCGTGCTGGCCTACCTGCTGCGGCCGTGGCTGCTGGCCCCTTCCCCGCCGCTCCAGCTGGGCCACAATCCCAACTGGGACGATCTCACCACTCCCGGTCGCCTGCTGGGGGACATCTTCCTGACCGGCTACTACCCCGTCCTGCAATGGCTGAGCTACCTGCTGATCGGGCTGGTGATCGGCCGGCTGGCACTGACCAGGATGGCCGTCCAGGTGATGCTGCTGGCCGGCGGCACCGTGGTGGCTGTACTGGCCAAATGGCTGGGCGTGCTGACGATGGATGCGTGGGGCGGCAAGGAGGCATTGCAGGCCCGGCTAGCGGATCCCCGCTACCCGCTGGACAGCCTCCTGCAGGTGAACCTTGCCGGGGTGGAGCAATCGGGCTCCTGGTGGTGGCTGGCAAGCAGCGCACCGCACTCGGGCACAACGCTGGACCTGCTCCACACGTCAGCCGTAGCCGCCGCCGTGGTGGGCGCCTGCCTGCTGCTGGGCAGGCTGGGCGAATGGCTCGCGCTGGACCTGCTGCTCCCCCTGCGCGGTGCAGGGGCCATGACCCTCAGCCTGTACACGGCGCATGTGTGCCTGGTGGCTGCCATGTACCTGCAGCCACTGCCGGCGGGATGGACCGCAGAAGGTGTATATGCCGCGCAGGCGCTGACCGCCGTCCTCATCGGAGGGTCGCTGGCGGCACTGAACTGGAGGGGCCCGCTGGAGTGGGTAGCCCACGCCGCCAGCGAGGTGGGCCGGTACCAGCGGGCGGGAATCCGCTAGGCGGGCTTGTTGCCCCCGCGGAACAGCTTCAGTGCATCACGCATGGACGCCCGGGCGCGTTTGCGGTCTCCGGCGGCGTCATACGCACAGCTCAGCCGGAACCAGGAGCGCCAGTCGTCCGGCGCTTCCTCGGCTTCGGTGCGGTACTTCTCAAACTCCGCGTCTGCCGATTCCCGCACGATCCTTCCGGCGGGCGTGCGCTGCAGGTTGTCGACCGGCAGCCCCCCTTCGGCCTCGAGGACCTTGGCCATCTGTTCTGTCCGGGCGCCGAACAGGAGCTCACGGACCAGCGCCCAGGCTCCGATGACCGGCAGGACCAAGTAGGCGGCGCCAATGGCTTTGGCCACGGGGTTGGGGTCGGTGAGGAGCAGCACGGACCGCTGGAAGGACACCACCAAATAGAAGACCAGCAGGAGCGTCACCGCGCCGACCCAGATCTTGGTGCGGTTCTTCTTCAGTCCGGTGAGGACGTTGCCCATTGCCGTCAGACCCCGAGGTCCAGGTAGCCGTCCAGGCCCACGGTCAGTCCGGGGTGGCCAGCGATGTTCCGCACGCCCAGCAGCACGCCAGGCATGAACGAAGCCCGGTCGAAGGAGTCATGGCGCAGGGTCAGCTGCTCCCCCGGTCCGCCGAGGAGGACTTCCTGGTGGGCCACCAGGCCGCGGAGGCGCACGCTGTGGACGCGGATGCCGTCCACCTCGCAGCCGCGGGCACCGGCCAGTTCGGTGGTGGTGGCGTCCGGGCTGGCGCCGATGCCGGCGGCAGCGCGTTCGGCTGCGATCAGCTGTGCTGTGCGGACCGCAGTGCCGGAAGGTGCATCGACCTTGTCCGGGTGGTGCAGCTCAATGACTTCCACCGATTCGAAGTATTTGGCAGCCTTGGCGGCAAAGGCCGACGCCAGCACGGAACCGAGCGCGAAGTTCGGGGCAATGAGGACGCCCACCCCGGCGTTCCGGCCCAGCAGTTCCTCAAGTTCGCCGAGCCTGCCGGCGTCCCAGCCGGTGGTGCCGACGACGGCGTGCATGCCGTGTTCGACGGCGAAGCGGACGTTCGCTTCGGTGCTTTCCGGAACCGTCAGGTCCACCACAACACGGGCGCCGGCGTCGACCAGCTGCTCCAGGGAATCACCGCGTCCGAGGGCCGCTACGAGCTTCATGTCGGGGGCCGCTTCCACGGCTTTCACGGCCTCGGCGCCCATGCGCCCGTTCGCGCCCAGGACGGCGACGGCAAGTTGTTCGGTCATGGACTTAACCCTACCGTCGGGCCCGCCGCCCGGATGAACCGGGACGGGAGGTTACTAGGCCCCGGCCCCGACCCATTCGACGGTCCCGTCGCTGAAGAACTGTTCCTTCCAGATGGGCACCTCCGCCTTGATCCGGTCAACGAGTTCCGAGCACACGTCGAACGCCTGGCCGCGGTGCGAGGCGGACACGGCGCACACCAGTGCGGGGTCGCCGATTTCCAGCGTGCCCACCCGGTGTGCGGCCCAGATCCGCACAGTTTCACCGCCGTCGCCCGCATGTTCGGCCACGAGCCGGGCGACGACGTCGGCCATCAATTGGTGGGCCGTGGGATGCGCACTGTAGCTGAGCCGCTCAACGGGCTTGCCGCCGTCGTGGTTCCTGACTACGCCGCTGAAGCTGACCACGGCGCCCGCCGTGTCCGATTCCACGGCGGCGATAGCCTGCGCCACGGAGATGGGCTCCGCGCTCAGCACGGCATTCACGATTTCGAATCCGGTTTCAGTGCTCATGGCTGCCTTCCAGTTGGTCGCAAAGGTGGGTGATGACCGGATCAAGCACGCCCAGGCCGTCCATGACGCCCTTGGGTGATCCGGGGAGATTGACAATGAACGTCCGACCGGCCGCGCCCGCGTGTCCGCGGCTCAGCATCGCCATGGGCGTCTTGGCCAGGCCGGCCTGCCGGATACCCTCCATGATCCCCGGAATCTCGCGGTCCAGCAGGGGGACAGTCATCTCCGGGGTGAGGTCATCGGGACTGAGTCCGGTTCCGCCGCTGGTGATGATCACGGCAGGATGCTGCGTCAGGAGGGCCCGGAGCGCGGCGCCCACGGGCTCGCCGTCGGGCACCACCATGGCCGGGAACGTTTCGAAGCCGTGCTCCGTCAGCCAATCGGTGATCACCGGACCGGTTTCGTCCCGGTAGATGCCCGCAGCGGCCCGGTTGGAGGCAATCACGACGCCGGCCTTCCGGCCGGTAGCCTCTCCGTGGCGGTGCGGTTCGGGCTGCTGTCCAAAGCTGCTCATGCTGTCCAGTCCCCGCTCTTGCCGCCACTTTTGGCGAGCACCCTGATATCGGTCAAGACGGCGTGCTTGTCCACTGCCTTGATCATGTCGTACACGCTCAGTGCCGCCACCGATGCTGCGGTGAGGGCTTCCATTTCGACACCGGTGACGCCACGGGTCTTGACGGTGGCCAGCACCAGAACGGCATCGCGGCCCAGTTCGAAGTCAATGGTGACCTTGGAGATGGGCAGCGGGTGGCACAGCGGGATGAGCTCGGGGGTCTTCTTCGCGGCCATGATTCCGGCCACGCGGGCCACCGCCAAAGCGTCGCCCTTCGGCAGGTCGCCCGCACCCAGGAGGGCGAGCACCTCCGCGGTGGTGCGGACCGTGGCGGTGGCTGTGGCCTCCCGCGTGGTCTCGGCTTTGCCGGAAACATCAACCATCTGCGCTGTTCCGTCCCGGCGCAGATGCGTCAGCCCGGCAGCATTGTCTTCAGTATTCACAGCGTCCATACTTCCACTTCTGCGCCCTCGGCGAGCGCAGAAGTCCCCACCGGGACATGGATCAGGGCGTTGGAGCTGGCGAGGGCATGGACCAGGTGCGAGCCTGCGCCGCCTTCCAGCCGGACCGTGCCGTCCGGAAGGAGGGTCCCGCGCCGGACCTGGTGCTTGCCCGCGGGTGATTCCACCGGCTCCGCCAGACGGGCCCGAATGGCAGGCCGCGGTGCCGGTGCCCCGAACAATGAGCTGAGGACCGGGCGGAGGAACATCTCGAAGGAGACCAGGCAGCTGACCGGGTTACCCGGGAAACCGATGAACGGAACGCCGTCGAACCGGCCGATTCCCTGCGGGCCGCCGGGCTGCATCGCCACATGCAGGAATTGCACGTCCTGTTCCGCGGTGGCCTGCCGGACCACTTCGTAGGCGCCCTTGCTGACGCCGCCCGTGGTGACGATCAGGTCCACCTGCGGGGCTTGCTCCCGCAGCATGGCGGTGAGTTCCTCCGGACTGTCCGTTGAGATCGCCGCCCGCAGGACATCCAGCCCGGCCTGGCCCATGGCCGCTTCCAGGAGCGTGCCGTTGGCGTCGTAGATCTTGCCGGGTGCCAGGGGGCTGCCGGGTTCCACCACTTCGTCGCCCGTGGTGGCGAGGAGCACTTTCAGCTTCCGGTGCACGCTTACCCGGGTGATGCCCAGTGCGGCCAGAAGCCCCAGCTGGCCCGGGCCGAGGAAGGTTCCGCCGGCGAGCGCCAGCTCCCCTGAGCGGATGTCGCTGCCTGCGTTCCGGACGTAGGTGCCAGGCTCTGTTGCCGGCAGCCGGACTGCGGCTGCCGTTCCGGGGTCCGGGAAGGAATCGGGAACAGCCATTTCAATGGGCACGACGGCGTCGGCCCCGAGGGGAATCATGGCGCCGGTCATGATGGGGGCGGCCGTGCCCGGCTCAAGCGCGGCCGCGGTGGCACCGGCCGGGATGGGCGCCACAACCGTAAGGGTCACCCCGCCGTCGGCAACGTCCCTGCTGCGGACGGCAAAGCCGTCCATCTGGGAGTTGGCGAACGGCGGCAGGTCCACTGGAGCGGGGATATCCGCAGCCAGCCCGCGCCCCAGCGCCGCCAGGAGCGGCAGCTCTTCGGTTCGGCCGGGTCCGGGGAGGTCGGCCAGCAAATCCCGCACGGCGTCGCGGTGGGCCTCCACAGTGCGGGCCTGATGCCTGTCGTCGGTGCTGTGCATGCGTTCCTTACCTTGGTGCGGGCATCCTGGGCGCCCGCTACGGCGTCACGTCAACTCTAATGGTGTGGAATCCGGTAGCGCCGTCGGGAGCCACCCGGGCACGGTTTTCGATCTGCGGAGCACCCTTCAGGTCCGTGGCCCGGACCTGGACCTCGTACTGCCCGGGCGTCAGGGGCACCGACAACTGCCACTGGTACCACGTGTCCCGGGATATGCCCGGCGCAAGCTCCGCCGTCTGCCAGGGGCCGCGGTTGACGCGAAGTTCCACCTTGCCGATCCCGGTGTGCTGGGCCCATGCAACGCCGCCGAAGGCCACCGTTCCGGCACGAACCGGGCGGCCGGAGCGCGGAACGTCGATGCGCGAGGACGTCTTGATGGGACCGCGTTCGCTCCAGCCGCGGGGCGTCCAATAGCCGATGTCGTCGGCGAACCGGGTCACCTTGAGTTCAGTGAGCCACTTGGTGGCGGAAACATAGCCGTACAGGCCCGGCACGACAAGCCGCACCGGGAAGCCGTGCTCGAGCGGCAGCGGCTCACCGTTCATTCCGACGGCGATCAGGGCATCGCGGCCATCGGTGAGGACCTCCAGCGGTGTGCCGGCCGTCCACCCGTCCTTACTGCGGGACAGCACCATGTCCGCCCCGGTCTGCGGCCCTGCCATGGCCAGCAGTTCGCGGACCGGCCAGCCCAGCCACAGCGCATTGCCGATCAGGTCCCCGCCCACTTCGTTGGACACGCAGGCGATGGTCACATGGCGTTCGGTCATGGGCTTGGACAGCAACGCGGCGAAGTCCAGCTCAACCTCCCGCTCCACCATGCCCGTGACCTTGAGGACCCAGGAGTCCGGATCCACCGCCGGAACCGTGAGGGCGGTGTCGATCCGGTAGAAGTCCCGGTTGGGAGTCACGAGCGGACTGATGCCGTCAAGGTTCAGCGCGGCGCCCGCCGGAACCGGCGGAGCGGGAGACGCGGCTGCCGGCAGGGCAAGCTTGCTGCGGACTTCGCTGACTCCGGCAGCGGCACCGCGGAGTGCTGCGGCAAGCCCTCCGCCCACCGTCGCTACGACGGCCCCTCCGCCAAGTGCTTGCATAAACCGGCGCCGGCCAGCTTCCGAGGGTGGAGCCGCGCCGGCGGCGGCCGCTGGCACGGCGGCTGGAGCCTCTTTCCATTCGCGCAGGCGCGACATCAGCCAGCGCAACACCACGGTTGCGGCTCCGGCGGCAAGCAGGGGCAGCGCGATGGCGTTGCCGGTTGCCTGGGCCCGGCCCAGTACAGCCACGAGGCCCACCACTCCAAAGGTGGCGATGACCGCAAACCCGGCGAAGCGGCGGCGCCATTCCAGGAGTCCAGCCAGTGCGGCCAGCGCGCCGATGGCAAGCCCCATGCCGACGAGCAGCGCCAACTTGTCCGCGGTGCCGAACGCTGAGACGGCCCAGTCTTTGACGGCTGGCGGAACGGCGTCGATCACGGCGCCGCCAACGGCCGTCATGGGCGACAGCGCCGGGCTGACGAGGGCCGCGACGAGTTCGCCGACGACCACTCCCGCGGCCACTGCCACTACACCCGCGGCAGCCGCCCACCTGGCCGCGACTGTTGCCGGCAAGCCCGCCGGGACCTGGCCCGTGGCCGACTGGGACTTGTTCACTACTCCAGCATAGGTTCGGGGCCCGGATGCGGGGCGCCTTTGCCGGCTTCTGTGGCGATCCGATGGAACTCCGTGGGATCCACGGGTGTCACAGGCGTGATGGTTGGCCCCAAGGTGGCGTAGCCTGAATTTATGAGTGTTCAGCTTGGTATGCCGCAACCCCGGGAGGGGGCAGGTTCCGATCCGGTAGTGCCGTCGCGGCCGGCGGGCACGCCTGCGGGCCTAATGGACCGCTACGGACGCCGCGCCACGGACATGAGGCTGTCCCTGACGGACAAATGCAACCTGCGCTGCACCTACTGCATGCCGGCCGAAGGCCTGGAATGGCTGGCCAAGCAGGCTGTGATGTCCGCCGAGGAAATCGTGCGGATCGTGCGGATCGGCGTCGACCTGCTGGGCGTGCGCGAACTGCGCCTCACCGGCGGCGAACCCCTGGTCCGGGCGGACCTGCTCGACATCATTTCCGCCCTGCGCCAGGCCCACCCGCAGCTCCCGATCTCGATGACCACGAACGCCGTCGGCCTCGACAAGAAGGCAGCAGGGCTGAAGGCCGCCGGGCTTTCCCGGATCAACGTCTCCTTGGACTCCCTGCACGAGGAAACGTTCACCAAACTGACCCGCAGGCCTTTCCTGGATAAGGTCCTCGCCGGCGTGGATGCCGCGTGGGCGGCCGGACTCGGTCCCGTGAAACTCAACGCCGTCCTGATGCGGGGAATCAACGACGCCGAATCCCCGTCCCTGCTGGCCTGGGCCCTGGACCGCGGGTACGAACTCCGCTTCATTGAACAAATGCCGCTCGACGCCGACCACGGGTGGACCCGCCGGGACATGGTCACCGCGGCCGAAATCCGCGAACTCCTGTCCGTCGACTACGTGCTCAGCGCCGATCCGCGCGACCGCGACGGCGCCCCCGCCGAACGCTTCGAGGTACGACGCCGGACGCCGGGATCCGCCGACGCCACCGGCCCCGTACTGGGCACGGTCGGAATCATCGCCTCCGTGACCGAGCCGTTCTGCTCGGACTGCAAGCGCACCCGGATCACGGCCGAGGGCAAGATCATGAGCTGCCTGTTCTCACGCGAAGAATTCGATCTGCTGGGACTGCTGCGCGAAGGCGCCACTGACCAGCAGCTCGCCGAACGCTGGCAGGACGCCATGTGGATCAAGCCAAAGGCGCACGGCATGGACCACGTCGGACTGGATGCCCCGGACTTTGTCCAGCCGGACCGCAGCATGAGCGCCATCGGAGGCTGAAGCATTGAACGTACGTTACTTCGCTGCCGCGCGCGCCGCGGCAGGGGTGGAAGAGGAACGCTTTGAGCTTCCGGCAGGCTCCACCATGGAATCGCTGTTAAGCGCCGTGCTCGACGTCGACCGGCCGGCTCCGCCCGCCGGCACGCCTCCCCTCGGCAGGCTTCTCTCGCGAAGCAGTTTCCTGCTCAACGAAGTGGCTGTCCGCGACAGGTCCGTGGTCCTGGGACCGGACGACGTGGTGGACGTGCTGCCGCCGTTTGCCGGCGGCTAGGGTTTCAGCGGGTCATCACGACGGCCGCGTTCGGTGCCGAGGGCCAAGGCCAGCAAGGAGTTCCTGCTCTTTACCCCGCATGCCGCAAAAATCAGTTTGAACTGGTCCTGCACCGTGTACGGGCTGATGCCCAGGGCTGCCGCCAACGCCGCGGTGTCCAGTCCGCCCGCGGCGAGCTCAAGCACGCTGTGCTGCCGCGGCGTCAGGCCGAAGCACCGGGCGAATACGTCGAGCCTTTCCCCTGCCGGGCACTCCTGGATGGTCACCGCCAGCCTCACCGCCGGGTCCTCCCCGGCGTCCATGCGGAATGACCTGAGGACGGCCCATCGGCCCAGGCCGATCGGGACCCTGGCGGATGCCGGGTGGGAATCCACTCCGGCCTCGATGGCCAGGAGTTGTGCGGCCACGTTGTAGACCTCGGCCGGTATGGCCTCATAAGGGCTGGGCCCAGGCTGCAGCAGGCCAAGCCAGTCGCCGGCCGAGGGACTACGGCTTGTTATGTTCAGCTCGGTGTCCAGCGTCAGCACCGCTTGTTGGGGCAGCCCGGACGTCGGCAGCAGGTCACGGCGTGGCTGCGCATCCCGCCTCATCTGCGCCGCCCTGCTTCGCCGCAGGCCCGCCGCAATGACAGGCGCGGCTGCTGCCAGGTGCGTCCTATCGCGTTCGGTGAATGGTCCGTCGTCCGTCGTCCGCCACAGATCGAGCCAGCCCCAGCAGCCGTGGCCGTCGGCGAACACTGCGGACAGGACGTCCGCTACGCCATACCGACGGAGGACACCGTTCCACAGCGGACTTCGGGCCGGGTCTCCCCCGGTGGCCGTTCGCAGGGTCACCGCAATCCGGCCGCTGGCAAGCATCGACGTCCAGCGGCCTGGCGCCGTCACGTACTTCAGCCTGATCAGTGCGGGCAGTTCCTGCGGGCAGGGAATGCGGGCCATCGGTGAAATGCCAGTGCAGGATGCGGGGTCGGTCAGGGGCCACGCAAACCACCTGAACGGAACGACGCGGCCCAGCTCGACCAAAAGCGCTGCCCGCAATTCGTGGTCCTCCAAGGACTCACGGCAGATTTCTCCGATCCTGTCCAGGCTTCGGCTCACCGCCCAATTCGTGGTCATGGAAACAGTATGGCCCGGGGACCCGCCCAGATTTCTGGGATACCGCGCTCCGACCGGCCGGGCATAGCGTGAAGTATACGCAACAACGGAACAGCCAGCCGGAAGGAGAGTCTGTGATGTTCACCCTGCAGATAGAGCACGGGATCAAGGATTTTGACCTGTGGAAGACGGCCTTCGACCGGGATCCGGTGAACCGCGCGGCTTCGGGCGTAACCGCGCATCGGATCAGCCGGCCGGTGGACGATCCGCACTACGTGGTGGTTGAGCTTGATCTGGGGAGCCGGGAGCAGGCCGAGGCCTTGCTGGCCAGCCTTCAGCAAAAGGTGTGGAACTCCCCCGTGGCGGCCCCTGCCCTCCAGGGCGCTCCGAAGGCCCGGATCCTGGAGTCCGCCCCCTGACGCGCCGCGACGGGCCGGTTGCTGACGGCTGCGTCGCGGAGGTGCCCTGGGGGCAGCACGTGACAGCCGAATCTCAGGGACGGGCGGCGGAGTCCTCGGCCACGCGGCGGCAGACGGAGGTCATGAAGGGCGTGAAGGCCGCGGAGTCCGCAAGACGGACTTCGGAAGTGTGCGTCAGCACGCCGTCGTCCACCCGGAAGGTGTGCCGGGACGTGTCCCGGCCGTTGCGGCGCTCCACGGTGAGTACTCCGTTGTGCAGGGTGCACCGCGTCGGGGCTTCCCGCGGCAGTCCCACACTGTCCACGTGATACCAGACCGTGTCCGGGTGGTCAGCGTCCATGGTGAACATGCCATGCCGCTCGAAACGGATCCCGTCATTTTCCGAATGGCGGTAGCTTTGCAGCACCGCGTACCCGCCGGCAGCCGTGGCGAAGGTCAGTTCAGCAGCTGCTGTCCTCGCAGGCCGGCGCGGCGTCGCCTCGATGCGTGTGGTCCCTGTCCAATGCCCGAGGAAAGCGTGCAGCTCTTGCCGCGCAGTCCCCGGGTGTAGACGGTCCATAGCTCCTCCAGTGTGCCCCGGCTTCATCATCACGCCCCGGGGTGGAGTTGTCCAGCTTCAGGGGTACGACCTAGAGGCCGAAGGTTTCGCCTTCCTCGAACGGACCCACTACCGTTACTGTCCGAGGCGCTGCAGCCAGTTCCCGCGCCAGCTCGCGCACCTGTTCCAAGGTGACGCCCTTGATCTGCCGGAGCGTTTCCTCGATGTCCTGGTATTCACCGGACACCAGCTCGGCCCGGCCCAGCCTGGACATCCGTGATCCGGTGTCCTCGAGCGCCAGGACGATCCCGCCGCAGAGCTGGCCCACAGCCTTCTTGAGTTCGTCGTCAGAAATGCCGTGCTCTGCCAGCTTGTCCAGCTCGGCACCCAGCAGCTCAATGACCTGGCGGACCTTCGACGGGGTGCATCCCGCATACATGCCGAAGTAACCGGCGTCGGCGTATGACGATGCAAAGGAGTAGGTGGAATACACCAGGCCGCGCTTTTCGCGAACCTCCTGGAAGAGCCGGGAGGACATGCCGCCGCCCAGCACGGCATTAAGCACGCTCATGACATAGCGGCGGCCGTCCGTGGCAACGATCGTGGGGCAACCCATAATGATGTTCGCTTGTTCAACGGGCCGCTTCACCACATGGAGTCCGGCAGTGCCGGTAATTTCGGCCCGCTCTGTGGAGCGCCTTTCCACGGGAGCGGCACCGGGCTCCAGCGCCCAGCCCGCCTGCTGGAGCGCGTCCACCACAAGTCCGCAGACGACGTCGTGGTCCAGTCCGCCGGCGGCGGTGATGACCAGCTCGTCCGGACGGTAGTAGCGGCGGTAGTGGTCCCAGACGGAATCGCGGGCAACGGCCCGAATGGCCTCGGGGGTCCCGCCAATCGGGCGGCCGAGCGGGTGGGTTCCCAACACCGCTGCGACGAAATGTTCGTGGGCAACGTCTGTGGGGTCGTCGCTGTCCATTGCGATTTCCTCCAGGATGACGTCCCGCTCCTGCTCCATCTCCTGCGGATCCAGGACAGCGCCGGTGATCATGTCCGCGATGACGTCGATGGCCATCGGGAGGTCGGTGTCCAGGACCCGGGCGAAGTAGCACGTGCTTTCCTTCGCTGTGGCGGCATTGGACTCCCCGCCGACCTCGTCGAAGGCTGAAGCGATTTCCAGGGCGGTGCGCCGCCGGGTGCCCTTGAACAGCAAGTGCTCCAGGAAATGCGTGGATCCGTGCTGGCCGTGTGCTTCGTCCCGCGAACCCACGCCCACCCAGAAACCGATGGTCGCAGAACGCTGGCCAGGCATTGCCTCCGTCAGTACACGCACACCGCCGGGGAGCACGGACCGCCGGACAACGGACCCGCCGTCGGCTCCGTGGATCAAGGTGTCTCCGGGATGGTTCTGCACTAGCGGCAGGGGTACGACAGTCATCAAGGCCTTTCAGGAAAACGGTGCCAAATCTGCCTGCCATCGTACCAGCGGAGCACTCCCCCGGAACCTCTGGGAGGGGCGCTGTGCGGACGGCCACGGTTTAGCGACGGCGGGGCGGCTTAGCGACGGCGGGGCCGGTGGATGATCCACCGGCCCCGCCGTCGTGCTTGGACTACGAAGTGCGCTGCAGACTACTCTGCGGCCGCCTCGACGGTCTCAGCGCTTTCAGCGCCTTCTTCCTCGGCGATAACCGGGGACAGGGACAGCTTTCCGCGGTCGTCGATCTTGGTGATTTCAACCTGGATCTTCTGGCCCACGGAGACGACGTCCTCGACGTTGTCCACGCGCTTGCCGCCGGCGATCTTGCGCAGCTCGGAGATGTGCAGCAGGCCGTCCTTGCCCGGGGTGAGGGAAATGAAGGCACCGAAGGTGGTGGTCTTGACGACCGTACCCAGGTAGCGCTCTCCGATTTCCGGAACCTGCGGGTTGGCGATGGCGTTGATCGCGGAGCGTGCGGCGTCGGCGGACGGGCCGTTGGTGGCGCCGATGTAAACGGTGCCGTCGTCCTCGATGGAGATGTCCGCGCCGGTGTCTTCCTGGATCTGGTTGATCATCTTGCCCTTGGGCCCAATGACCTCGCCGATCTTGTCCACGGGGATCTTGACCGCGATGACGCGCGGAGCGAACTCGGAGAGCTCGTCCGGGGTGTCGATCGCGGAGTTGATGACCTCGAGGATGTGCAGGCGGGCTTCGCGTGCCTGCTTCAGGGCGGCAGCGAGGACGGAGGCCGGGATGCCGTCGAGCTTCGTGTCCAGCTGGATGGCCGTGACGAATTCGGACGTACCGGCAACCTTGAAGTCCATGTCGCCGAAAGCATCTTCGGCGCCGAGGATGTCCGTGAGGGCCGCGTAGCGGGTCTGGCCGTCAACCTGGTCGGAAACCAGGCCCATGGCGATGCCGGCAACGGCAGCCTTCAGCGGCACACCGGCGTTGAGCATCGACAGCGTGGATGCGCAGACGGAACCCATCGACGTCGAACCGTTGGAGCTGAGGGCCTCAGAAACCTGGCGGATGGCGTAGGGGAATTCCTCGCGGGACGGCAGCACGGGCACGAGCGCGCGCTCGGCCAGGGCGCCGTGACCGATTTCGCGGCGCTTGGGCGAGCCCACGCGGCCGGTCTCACCGGTGGAGTACGGCGGGAAGTTGTAGTTGTGCATGTAGCGCTTGCGCGTTACCGGCGACAGCGAGTCGATCTGCTGTTCCATCTTCAGCATGTTCAGCGTGGTGACACCCATGATCTGGGTCTCGCCGCGCTCGAAGATAGCCGAACCGTGGACGCGGGGCAGAACCTCGACCTCTGCGGTGAGCTGGCGGATGTCCGTCAGGCCGCGGCCGTCGATGCGGATCTGGTCCTTCAGGATGCGCTGGCGCACAACGTGCTTGGTCACCGAGCGGAACGCTGCGGACAGCTCCTTCTCGCGTCCCTCGAACTGGCCGGCGAGCGAAGAAGTGACTTCGTCCTTGAGCTCGTCCGAAGCGGTGTCGCGCTCCTGCTTGTCAGCGATCTGGAAGACAGCAGCAAGCTTCTCGGCAGCGGCAGCCTCAACAGCGGCGTAGACGTCGTCCTCGTAGTCGAGGAAGACCGGGAATTCGACGGTCGGCTTGGCAGCGCGGGCAGCCAGGTCGGCCTGGGCGTCGCAAAGTGCCTTGATGAACGGCTTGGCAGCCTCGAGGCCCTCGGAAACAACCTCTTCGGTGGGAGCGGTGGCGCCCTGTTCCTTGATGAGGTTCCAGGAGTTGTCCGTGGCTTCGGCTTCGACCATCATGATGGCGACGTCGTCACCTGCAACGCGGCCGGCAACGACCATGTTGAACACGGAGTTCTCGAGCTGCGAGTGCTTCGGGAATGCAACCCACTGCGAACCCTGCTCGTCAGCCACGAGGGCAACGCGCACGCCGCCGATGGGGCCGGAGAACGGCAGGCCGGAGAGCTGGGTGGACATGGACGAGGCGTTGATGGCCACGACGTCGTAGAGCTCGTCCGGGTTGATCGCCAGGACGGTGACGACGATCTGGACCTCGTTGCGCAAGCCCTTGATGAAGGCAGGACGCAGCGGACGGTCCATGAGGCGGCAAGCCAGGATGGCTTCGGTGGACGGGCGGCCTTCGCGGCGGAAGAACGAACCCGGGATGCGGCCGGCGGCGTACATACGCTCTTCGACGTCAACGGTCAGCGGGAAGAAGTCGAAGCCTTCACGCGGGTGCTTGCCGGCGGTGGTTGCGGACAGCAGAGCGGTGTCCTCGTCGATGTACACCATGGCTGCGCCGGCTGCCTGCTTGGCAAGACGGCCGGTTTCGAAGCGGATTACACGCTTGCCAAAGCGGCCATTGTCAATGACGGCTTCTGAGAACTGGATTTCGGGACCCTCCAAGAGAGTCACCTCCGTTTCTTGGTTAACGGAAGTCCAGCCGCATCAACCCAGCCCAGCATCTGTCTACTGGCCTGCACTGCACCCGGTCATCGATCGAGACCCACGGGCCGGGCTTCACTCGTCGAAGCCGTTCCCGGGAATCACTACCGAGGACCGCGAATGCGTGATGCGGTTGATCCTCCTGTTTAGTTTTGGTACTGCAGGAGGCGGCCCTTCCGGGTGGGATGGGCCGCCCCTTAGAGCTGACTAGCGGCGCAGGCCGAGGCGCTCGATGAGCGCACGGTAGCGTGCAATGTCAGTGTTCTTGAGGTAGGTGAGCATACGCTTGCGACGACCAACCATGGCCAGCAGACCGCGCTGGGTGTGGAAGTCGTGCTTGTGCTCCTTCATGTGCTCAGTGAGATCCTTGATCCGCTGAGTCAGGACTGCAACCTGGACCTCCGGTGAACCGGTGTCGCCTTCGGACGTTGCGAAATCCTTGATGATGGACTGCTTTACAGCGGCGTCAAGTGCCACAATAACTCCTAGAGATGTGCCGTGAGGCCCGAATCAGTAACTCACTGCCGGGTGTGCCTGTGCCGGAGATCCCCGCAAATTCGGGGATTCCTTCACATAACAAGAACCAGCCACCACGGACTGCAGCCGGATCCAACGTTTAGTTTACCGGCCCGGCCGCAATCTTGTCGAAACCTGCCCCGCAACCACCTACGGGCGCGCAAGCAGATCACGGATCGCGGCGACGCCGCGGTAGACCTCCGTGAATGACGTACTGAGCGGCGACAGCCCGATGCGGATGCCTTGCGGTGCCCGGAAGTCCGGGATGACGTCCTGGTCCCAGAGCTCTGCGGTCATTTCACGGAAATCCGGGTGGTCCACAGTGATGTGGCTCCCCCGCCGCTCTGCGTCCCGCGGTGTTGCCAGCTGCACACCGGCAGGCGCCAGCCACGCATCATGGAGTTCGAGGGCATACGCCGTCAGTTTCAGGGATTTTTCCCGCAAAGCGGACATGCCGGCTTCTTCGATCAGGTCCAGCGTGCCGCGCATCGCGATCATGCCGAAAATTGCCGGCGTTCCGCTGAGGAAGCCGCGGACCCCCGGGGCCGGTTCGTAGCCGGCGGCCATTTCGAAGGCGTCCTTGCGGCCCATCCATCCCCAGATTGGCTGGCTCAACGCTGGGAGGTGGCGGGAGTTGATGTACGCGAAGGCCGGGGAGCCCGGCCCGCCGTTGAGGTACTTGTAGGTGCAGCCGGCGGCGAAGTCGACGTCAGCGGCGTCGAGGTCGATCTCCACTGACCCGGCGGAATGGCACAGGTCCCACACCACCAGCGCACCGGCGTCGTGCACTGCAGCGGTGATTGCCGGCAGGTCGGCGAGGTAGCCCGAGCGGTAGGCGATTTGGCTCAGGACAACGACGGCGGTGGACGGCCCCGCGGCCTCCCGCACCTGTTCAACGCTCACGCCGGCGGCCGGATCGGCTTCGATCCACCGCAGCGTCAGTCCTTCTTCGCGGGCGATGCCTTCCAGGAGGTAGCGGTCCGTGGGGAAGTTGTCCGTGTCCAGCACGATTTCGGTCCTGGCGGGGTCCTTGACGGCGGCGAGAGCTGCGCGGACCAGCTTGTAGAGGACAACGGTGGTGGAGTCGGCGATGATGGTCTGCCCGGGAGCCGCTCCGAGCACTGCCCGGCCCAGCTGGTCTCCGATGGCTTCCGGCAGGGCGAGCCATTCCTCGTCCCAGCCGCGGATCAGCCGGCCGCCCCAGTTCTCCTGGATGAAGGCGCTGATGTCGGTGACGGTCCGCTTGAGCGGGCGGCCCAGTGAGTTTCCGTCCAGGTAGGACAGGTCAGTGTCGGTTCCGACGAAGTGGTCGCGGTAGCCGGCCAGCGGGTCGGCGGCGTCAAGTTCGACGGCGTGCTGCAGCAGGGCGTCTTGAGTCCCGTGAACCGTGCTCATTGGCCGATCTCCGTCCGGACGGCGAAAAGTTCGGGGAAGAAGGTCAGTTCCAGGGCCTTCTGCAGGAATGCGGCGCCACTGGATCCGCCGGTGCCCGCCTTCATGCCGATGGTCCGTTGCACCGTCCGCAGATGCCGGAACCGCCACAGCTGGAAGTTGTCTTCCAGGTCCACGAGTTCCTCGCAGGCCTCGTAGGCGCCCCAGTTGTCCGCCGCGTTTTCGTAGATGTGCTTGAACACGGGAACGAGTTCGGGGCAGAACTCGTGGGCTTTGGTGACGTCGCGTTCCAGCAGGGACGCGGGAATAGCGAAGCCCTGCCGGTTGAGGTACGCCAGGAATTCGTCATAGATACTGGGCGCTTCAAGGACGCGGCGCAGCTGCTCGTGGGCCTCGGGATCGGATTCGAACACGGGAAGCATCTTGCGGTTCTTGTTGCCCAGCACGAACTCCACCGCACGGTACTGACTGGACTGGAACCCGGAGGAGTTGCCCAGGAAACCCCGGAACTGCGAATACTCGGTGGGTGTCAGCGTGGCCAGCACGGACCATTGCTCAGTCAGGGTCTTCTGGATGTGCTTGACGCGAGCAATCGCCTTCAAGGCGGAGCCGAAGTCGTCGCTGCGGAGCCAGGCCGCGGCGCTGCGCAGCTCGTGAAGGACCAGCTTCAGCCACAGTTCGGTGGTCTGGTGCTGGATGATGAAGAGCAGTTCGTCGTGGTGTTCCGGATCGCTCACCGGTTGCTGCGCACTCAGCAGCGTGGGGAGCTGCAGGTACGACGCGTAGCTCATCCGCGAACTGAAGTCCCGGACGATGTCCTTTTCCAGTTTCCTCGTGTTCTTCTCAACGGACACAGCGGTGCCTTCCTTGCCAGTGACTGGGAGTCAGCGCCGGAACAGGATGTCGTGGGCCTGGACGACGTCCAGGCGCATCTGTTCGACGAGCGCCTCCGGCCCACGGTACGCCACCATGCCCCGCAGCCGCGCCGCGAACTCCACCACTACTGTCTGGCCGTACAGATCGAAGTTCTCAACGGGCTCTTCCGGGCGGTCGATGACGTGTGCCTCAACCTGCCGGCTGACGCCGTCAAACGTGGGGTTGGAACCCACCGAGATGGCCGCCGGCCACCTCGTGCCGGCCTGGTCCACGAGCCAGCCGGCGTAAATGCCGTCGGCCGGGATATAGCCGCTGGCTTCGGAGGCCAGATTGGCAGTGGGGAAACCCAGTGCACGGCCGCGGGCAGCACCGTGGACCACCTCGCCGCGCATCCGGTGCGGGCGGCCCAGCACGGCAGCCGCCGTGGCGACGTCGCCGTCCCGCAAGGCCTCACGCACCCAGGTGGACGAGCAACGGCGGTCCTGGCCGCCGTCGTCGTGGATGGGAAATCCTTCGGAGCCGAACTCACTGATGACCTGCACGGTAAAGCCGAACTTCTCCCCCAGCTCCTGCATGGTGGACAGGTCACCGGAGTTGCCGCGGCCAAAGCGGGCGTCATGGCCGATCACCACGTGGCTGGCCTTGAGGCTGTCGACAAGGACCCCGGCGACGAATTCTTCGGGCGTCAGGCTGGCGAGCTCCAGCGAGTACTTCATCACCAGGACGGCATCCAGACCCAGCTCGCCGAGGGCAACGAGCTTGTCCTCGAGGCCCATGATGAGCTCCGGGGCGGACTCGGGCCGGTGCACCTGTGCCGGGTGCGGGTCAAATGTCACCGCCACAGCGCGCGCGCCGTTGAGGCGGGCCGTGCGGATCAGCTGGGAAAGTACCTGCTGGTGCCCGCGGTGTACGCCGTCGAAATTGCCGAACGTGACAACGGTAGGGCCGAAGTCCGCGGGGACCTCGGACGGATCGTTCCAGATGTGGACCATCAACCTCGCCTTTTACTGCCTGCCATTGACTCGTCCGAAAACCGCGCCGGGCCCGGAACTCTCCTAGATTACCCGCAATTGCCTGTGCTAACCGACGCCGTGGCCGGCCCCGTCTCCCGCTGCCCCGTCCTTTCCTTCCCCGGCCTCCCGCCCCGGACTAGGATGCAAGGGCAGCATCCGGCGACGCAGCTGCGCGCCGCAGCCAACGATGCCCGCGCTGCCCGCCGGGCCGAAGGAGAGTCCTATGACTGACATCCGCGAGATTTTGGAACAGATTCCTGTTGACCAGATTGCCGGCTTGCTTGGCACGGACAGGGCGTCCGCCCAGGCCGCTGTCGAGGCCGCGGTGCCCACCCTCCTTGCAGGCATGCAGAGCAACGCACAGGCGCCGGATGGTGCAGCCTCCCTGGAGTCGGCACTCGCCCAGCACCAGGACGGGCTCATTGACGGCGGTGTGGACGTCTCGCAGGTGGACACGTCCGACGGCGAGAAGATTGTCAGCCATGTTTTCGGCGGCCAGCAGGACCAAGTGGCCAGCCAGCTCGCAGGGACGGCCAACCTGGGCGGCGTTGGCGGAGACCTCGTACGGAAGCTCCTGCCCATTCTGGCGCCGATCGTGATGTCCTACCTCGCCAACAAGATCCTCGGCAGCCGGAACGCGCCAGCAGGCGGCGGGGTGGCCGGCGGCGACTCTTCGAGCAGCGCCGGCGGGCCCGGGGGCATCGATCTCGGCGGCATCCTGGGCGGCATTCTTGGCGGCGGTTCGCAGGGCGGCGCCGGGGGTCAGGGCGGCCTCGGCGACATCCTTGGCGGCATTTTCGGTGGGGGCACGCAAGGCGGGCAGCAGTCCCGTACTGATGTGGTACCGGAGACCGTCAAGGATTCGGCGCCGCAGCGCCCCACCGGTCCGCTGGGTCAGCCGATGCCGCAGGGCGGCGCTCCCGTTCCGGGCGAGTTGATCGACGTCGACCTCCCCGGTGAGCGCACCGAAGACCGGGCCGAGGACCGCGTCGAGGAGCGCGTCGAGGAGCGAAAGAACGACGACGGCGGCCTCGGCGGGCTGTTGGGCGGCCTCTTCGGGAAGAAATAGCGTGGCTGTCTGATGTTCCCGCACCTTACTGGTGCAGGAGCATCAACGCGTCTGGTTCACATTTTGGGCCGGCCGGATTCTCCGGTGGCATCCACCGGGCCTGTGGCGGTTGCGATGTGCGTCAGCCAGTGGTCCAGTTCCTTGGGCTTGCGAAACACCAGCACCGGTGGCATGTCCGGATCGGCCTGCCATTCCCTGAAGACCCGCTTTTTCCTGGCAAACGAGTTGAAGTGCCAGTAGAAGATCGAGTCCCTGGCAAAAAGCCTCGCCAGCGTTTCCACGTTTCCGTTACAAACGGGCTGTCTGGTGATGACTCGGCGGGCCGAGCGGCGGGTCAGCCTGCCAAGCGACAGCCACCGGGGGTAATCCAGCGCTACAACTAGTTCCGCCCGGGGTACAACAATGTCGCGCCAGACGCCGTAGGCGCTGTCCAGGACCCAGAAATCGCGGGCCGCCACGTCCGCCGCGATCTCGCGTTGTTGTTCGACGCTGCGCTGCTGCCAGCCGGGAAGCCAGCCGATGTCGTCGTCGGCGGAAAACTCCGGAAGCCCGGAAGCAGCAGCATACGCGTGGGCGGCCGAAGACTTGCCGCTGCCCGTGACGCCGTAGAACAGGACCCGGGCTGGATTTGGCGGAATGGATTTCACGGGTTGCTCCCCCTGTTTTGCTCGGCACGCTGGCGTCCCTTGTAGCCCGGCGCACCGCGATTTGCCACGATAGCACCCTGCGTTCAGGGCCGGCGCTCGCCGAACGGCACGGATTCAGCTCGGTGCCGCCGAGGACGCTGCCCGTTTCGCGGTTCCCGGGATGTCTCGGTTCAGCTGCTGCCGTCTCACTCGAGTCGGAAGTAGTTGTTTCGTCGCGGGACCTGGCGTGGGTCGATGTGGGGTGGCGGGATGAACCAGGGCACCCCGGTTTTGACGTGGATCTGCCACTGTTCCTTGTGGATCAGGTGGTGGTGATGGCTGCAGAGCAGGGCGCCGTTGTCGGTGCTGGTGGTTCCGCCGTGTGACCAGTAGGTGATGTGGTGGGCTTCGCACCACGGTGCGGGGATGCTGCAGCCCGGGAACGCGCAGCCCTGGTCACGGGCAGTGAGGGCTTTGCGGATGTGGGGCGGGAAGACCCGGGTGGTGCGGCCGATGTCCAGGATCCGTCCCTGGCTGCCGAGCAGGACGGGGATGATGTCCGCGTCGCAGGCGATCTTCCGGACGGTGGCGGCGGTGACGGGGCCGGTGAACGTGAACGAGCCCGTGCCCGGGATGCCGGTGGTGCCGGTCCTCTCGATGGTGCCTGAGGTCGCGGTGGTGTGCTCGAGGTTCTCCAGCTGGTCGAGGAGGTCGCGGTAGTCGATGGTGACCATGACCTGGGGCCGGAGTCCGCCCGCGGCGGGGAGCGTGCCGGTGGTCAGGGCTGTTTTGCAGGCGCCGACGAGGCCGTCGAGGAGCTGCTGCGGACGGGTGCGCTGGTCCAGGTCCAGGCCCAGGTCCTGCTCTGCGCCGCTGTCGGCGCCGGCGCTTGGTTGGGTGCGGGGGTTGGTGGCCGTGTTCATGGCGGTGAGCAGGTGTTCGGTTTGCTCCGTGGTGGCGAGGGTTTCCATCCGCTGGAGTCCGTGGCGGGGCTGGCGGAGGAACACGCCCTGGCGGTGCCGGAGTTCGGTTTCGGTGGGTTCGGTGCCGTCCTGGTCGATCGCGTCCGTCCACTGCCGGGCGATCCGGGCGACGAAGTCGGTGTCCTGCTCTGCCGCGGCGCGGGTCAGGGCGTGTTCCATCCGGGCGGTGGTGTCTTCGGTGGCGTGGTGGCGGACCCGGTCCAGGGCGAGGGTGATGATGGTCGCGGACCGGGAGCCTACGGTCCCGGACGCCACGGCCACGGCGAGCTCGGGCTGGTCCGGGGGTTGGGGGTGGCCGGTGATCCCGGTCCTCGGCAGGACCGCCTCCGCCAGTGCCAGCCGGCGGCGGGCTTCGCCGGCACCGATCCGCAACCTCGCGCGAAGGAACTCGGCAGTGTTCCGGCAGCCGTCATCGGCCGGATCCGGTTCCCGGGTCGCAGGAGCTGCAGTTCCCGCGGGCGCCTCGGCAGCCGGACCGCTTGCAGCCGGGTCACTCCCTGCATCCGCCGGGCTGGTGGCCCAGCCGATGGGCCCGTGCACGGCTGTCGCTTCGCCCCACCCGGTGGTCCAGCCAACCGCGGCACCCGAGCCGGCCCTCGCAGAACCCGCAGCAGCCGAGGCCTGGCAGCGGGTCCGGTCCACGGCCCCGGCGGCGACCACCTGCAGGTATTCCATGGTCCGGGCGATTTCCTCAACGTTCGCCGCGAAGTCGGCAGCCTCCCGGAAGCCCATCACCCCGGCGTCCTCGACCGCCGTCGAACTGGCACGTTTGAGCAGCTCAAGGCTCCGGGGAAGATCACCGGCCCCGCCGCCGTCGGACGCCAACGCCTGAGAAGGCTGCAGACCGGCGGGGACACTGCGCAGGCCCGGACCGGAAGAGAGCCGAACAGCAGAACCGGCGGCGGGCAATGCCGCCCACCGCAACGCCCCTCCTGCAGCGAGTTCCCCCAAGACCTCCATGGGACAACTCTGCCAGCGACCTACGACAATTTAGCCCCGCCGCTTGGCCCGGCCCCGTCACCACCCCGACGAACAGTCCCGCCAGTCCAGCCAGTCCTGCCAGCCGCGCTGCAAACCAGTCCAGCTACTTAGCGCTGTATTCCTCGTCAGTCACGTGCTCGCCCCACGCTGTTTCCGGGCCCTCCTGGCCGTCGCCCAGGGCTTCCCACATGGCCAGGTGGCACATGAAGTGGTCCGCGGCGGCACCGTGCCAGTGCTCTTCACCAGGCGGCGTGTAGATGGTGTCGCCCGGGCGGATCTCAATCACTTCGCCGCCGCGGGCCTGGACCAGGCCGCGGCCTTCGGTGACATGCAGGGTCTGGCCGTTCGCGTGCGAGTGCCACGCAGTGTGCGCGCCCGGGGCGAAGCGGACCATGTTCACGCGCAGCTGCGAGGGTGCCTCGCCCTTCGCGATGACGTCGAACCAGACGTCGCCGGTGAACATTTCCGCCGGTCCTTTGTTGCTTGGCGTTTTGGGCTGGATTTCCAACAGTTCTCCTCAATCGCTGGTTGCCCGCCCCTGTGGGGGCGGCATTCCACCGGTTCAACACTAGGAGCCTTCGCGGGCGGCAGGGAGGCCCTGCCAGTACCTGTATCAACAGAACCTTCCCCGCGCGGTTGCTAAGGGGTTTGCTGGATAGGCAGCGAAAACTTCCTAAGGAGCAGCACCATGGCAACAGAAACCCCGTCGCGGGCCCAGCAGTTGATGGGCGACATCGCGCCCAAGCTAGCCCAGCTCACCGATGATGTCCTGTTCGGCGATGTCTGGGAACGGCCCGGCCTCTCGCCCCGCGACCGCAGCCTGATCACCGTTGCTACGCTGACGGCGCTCTACCGCACCGGCCAGCTGCCCTCCCACCTGCGGCTCGCCCTCGCGAACGGCGTCACCCCCGATGAACTGGTCGAAATGTTCACCCACCTTGCGTTCTACGCCGGCTGGCCGAACGCCATCACCGCCGTTACGGCGCTCAAGGAAGTTCTTGCAGAACAACAGCCGGCTGAACAGCCGGCGAATGAGCAGCCGACGACGGCGCACGCCGGCTAAGCAGCCGGGTCCAGCTATCCATCAACACCTTAAAAGGATTCCCATGCGCGACGGCGGTGCCGTTGGTAGGGTGGGAGCTGCCCAGTACACCGATGTGCCGATGAATTTTGGCACCGTGATGCGCAATATCACCTTGACCGGCGGCGTGGCCCCGGCCGGGGCCCACATCGAAGAACTCATGCCGGACATCCTCTCGGGAACAATCCAGCCCGGCATGGTGTTTGACCACACTGTGGCCCTCGACGACGTCGCTGTCGGCTACCGGGCGATGGCCGACCGCACAGCGCTCAGAGTGCTGATCCGTCCCTGACACTGATGTTCAGCCACCCGAACCGAACTTCATACCCAACGAATCCAACGAACACCCAACATTGGAGAACATATTGCTTGCCGCTAACGCTTACGCCGCCCCGTCCGCTGACGGAGACCTGATCCCCATCACTATCGAACGCCGCGACGTCGGCCCACACGATGTGTTGATCGAGATCAAGTACGCCGGTATTTGCCACTCGGACATCCACACCGTCCGCGGTGACTGGGGACCCCAGCAGTACCCGCTGGCACCGGGCCACGAAATCGCCGGAATCGTCACCGAGGTTGGCGCCGAAGTCACCAAGCACGCCGTGGGCGACCGCGTCGGCGTCGGCTGCATGGTGAATTCCTGCCGCGAATGCGTCAACTGCCAGAAGGGCGAGGAGCAGTACTGCCTCAAGGGCAACACCGGCACCTACGGTGCGGTGGACCGCGACGGCACCATCACCCAGGGCGGCTACTCCACCCACGTCGTGGTGACCGAAGACTTCGTGGTCCGGATCCCGGAAGGCATCGAGCTCGACGTCGCCGCACCGCTTCTCTGCGCCGGCATCACCACCTACTCGCCGCTGCGCCACTGGGGTGCAGGCCCGGGCAAGAAGGTGGCCGTCGTCGGACTCGGCGGACTCGGCCACATGGCCGTCAAGATCGCGCACGCCATGGGCGCCGAGGTCACCGTGCTGTCCCAGTCACTTAAGAAGCAGGAAGACGGCCTGAAACTGGGCGCCGACCACTACTACGCCACCAGCGACGAAAACACCTTCGCCGACCTGGCCGGCAGCTTCGACCTGATCATCAACACGGTCAGCGCTTCGATCGACATCAGTTCCTACCTGCAACTGCTGACACTTGACGGCACGCTGGTGAACGTCGGTGCGCCGGCGGAACCGCTCCCGGTGAACGCGTTCGCGCTCATCGGCGGCCGCCGCTCCTTCGCCGGTTCCATGATCGGCGGCATCCGCCAGACCCAGGAAATGCTCGACTTCTGCGCCGAGCACAACCTCGGTGCCGAGATCGAAGTCATCCCGGCCGAGAAGATCAATGAGGCCTACGAACGCGTCCTGGCCTCCGACGTCCGGTACCGCTTTGTGATCGACACCGCGACCCTGAGCTAACCCAGGCCGCGTCGAGCTAGCCCGGCCGCGTCAGCGACCGAAAGCAGTAACAACCGAAAGCAGCGCCGCCCTCAGGAGAGGTCGGCGCTGCTTTTGCGTTTGGACGCCAACCAGATGGACCGCCAGGCCCGCCGCATGATCTAGGCAGATGGCCGGGCGACGGAAACACGAGCCCTTTGCATTCCCTCCCGTTGGGTAGCATGAGACCCACCGACCCGCAGCTGAGGGAGCCTGCTCTTGCCGCCAGAACGCTCATTTCGGCCCGGTCGGGCCGGGTCGCCCGGCCATCCGGAGGACGCCGTCCGCCGCCTCAGGGCCGCAGGCTGCGTGTTTGCCGAGGAGGAAGCCGGCCTGCTGACGGACGCTGCCGCCTCGGCCGCGGAGCTGGAAACAATGATCGAACGGCGCGCCGCCGGGCTGCCCCTGGAGCACATCCTCGGCTGGGCGGAATTCTGCGGACTCCGCATCGGTGTCGCCACCGGAGTGTTCGTCCCCCGCCGCCGCACCGAGTTCCTGGTCCGGCAGGCTGAGCAGCTGCTCCGCATGCACGACGGCGGGACTTCCGACGGCGGGCGGCGCGCCGCCGGGCGGGCCGTCGTCGGGCGGGCCGTCGTCGTGGACCTGTGCTGCGGCTCCGGGGCCGTAGGGGTGGCACTGGCAGCCCGGGCTGACGGAATCGAACTGTACGCCTCGGATCTGGATCCGGCCGCAGTACTGTGCGCCACGAGCAACATCGAGCCCTTTGGCGGACACGTCCATGAGGGCGATCTCTTCGAACCGCTGCCGTCCCGGCTGAGGGGCCGAATCGCCGTCGTGGTGGCCAACGCCCCCTACGTGCCCACTGCGGCGATCGGAACCATGCCTCCGGAAGCCCGCACGCACGAACCGCGGATGTCGCTGGACGGCGGTCCGGACGGGCTGGACATCCAGCGGAGGGTCATCGCGGAGGCGCCGGCCTGGCTTGCCCCGGGCGGGCACGTGCTGATCGAAACGAGCCGGGGGCAGGCGAGGCAGACTATCGGACTGATGCGACGGGCAGGGCTTACGGCCCGGCTGGCCAGCGACCCGGACGTGGACGCCACAGTAGCGATCGGCACAGCCGCCGTTGGCAGCGCCGCTCAGACCGGCAGTGGCTCAGAACCGGCAGTGGCTCAGAATCCGGCGGCGGCCGTTTCCTCGGCAGCCCGCTGTGATCCCGTGAGCAGCTCCGAGTAGAACCGGAGGTACTCGCGGACCATCCGCTGGGAACTGAAGCGTTGCTCGGCCGCACGCCGGCAGTCGCTGCGGCGCAGCCGGGCGGCGCCCTGAAGTGCCTTCGCGAGGGCCTCGACGCTGTCCGCCAGGAACCCTGTTTCGCCGTCGTTGATGATTTCCGGAGCGGACCCCCGGCGGGTGGCCACCACCGGGGTGCCGGTGGCCAGGGCCTCGATCATCACCATCCCGAAAGGTTCCGGCCACTGGATCGGGTTCAGGAGGGCCACGGACTCGCCAAGCAGCCGGTATTTGTCCGCCGTCCCCAGCTCGCCGAGGTATTCAACGTCCGCGCCCAGGAGGGGTTCGATCACGTCGTGGAAGTAGTCCAGCTCAAACGGCTCACGCATCTTGGCGCCGATCCGCAACGGGATGCCCGCTCGGCGCGCCACCATGATGGCCTGCAGGAGGCCTTTGTTCGGATGCATCCGTCCCAGGAAGCATGCTCCGTCGTTGTGCGACGGGCTGTACCGGATGCCCCGGACGTCAATCCCGTGGTGGATCACGGCGTCCACCTTTACCCCGCAGGCCGTGGAGGCCTGATGATGCGAGATGGCCACGAGTGCTGTCTCCCGTTGCATGGCACGGTAGATCAGCGTCAGTTCGTCGTCGAAAGGCCCGTGCAACGTGGTGACGCGGGGAACGTCGGGCCTGTCCCGCTGGCACAGCGGACCGAGCAGCGTGTGGTCGTGGATGATGTCCACGTCCGCCATGGATTCGTAGGCACGCAGGACGTGCAGGATCTCCTGCCGTCCCGAGTCCATGCTGAGTTCGGACGAATCGGAGAGGCCCGGAACCCTCGGAACGGGACACGTGCTGTCGCTCGAGGCGGCAAGCACAACATCGTGCCCTGCCTCCGCGAGCCCCGCGGCAAGGGTGTGGACCACGGATTCCGTCCCGCCGTAGCTCGGCGGGGGAACGGGAATCCATGGTGGTGCCAGGATGCCAATATGCATAGTGCCTCCTACATCAGCCGGCCCTCCGGCCGGGGTCATGGCGGACCCGGATGAGGTCCGCCAGGGGTTCCTGCGTCCCCAGGTGCAGTTCAATTGAGGCCGGCAGCCCCGTCACGTGGGCGGCGTTACGCGAAACCTCGATGGTCAGGCGGGAACCTGCCAGCGGCACTTGTTCCTTCTTCAGGTAGCCGAATCCTTCCGGGAAGGCAGGGCTCAACCAGAGCCGGCCGGTAGGTGCAGAAGGATCAAGGCGCAGCAGGACGCGGATGAGGTGGATGGGACTGGCCGACGCCCAGGCCTGCGGAGAGCACGACGACGGATAGGACACCGGGGGCCTGCCTGATTCGCGCGGGAAACCGCAGAAAAGCTCGGGCAGCCTGCCGCCGAATGCCTCCGCGGCGTCGAAGAGGGCCATGGCCACCCGCTGCGATTCTTCGATGAAGCCGTACCTCATCAGCCCGGCAGCAATCAGGGCGTTGTCATGCGGCCACACGGAGCCGTTGTGGTAACTCACGGGATTGAACGCGCCCATGGTCGAAGCCAGTGTGCGGACACCCCAGCCGGAAAACATGTCCGGTTCCATCAGGCGCTGGGCCACGAGGGGTGCCTTCTCGTCATCGACGATTCCCGACCACAGGCAATGCCCCATGTTGGAGGCGCAAGCATCCACGGGCCGTTTGTCCTTATCCAGGGCCACCGCGAAGTACCCGCGCTTCGGCAGCCAGAATCTGCGGTTGAACTCCTCCTTCAGTGCTGCGGCACGGTCACCCCAGCTGCGGGCAAGCGCGCCGTCACCGGCGTCGAGGGCAAGCAGGGCACGGGCCACGTACGCGCTATAGGTATAGCCCTGGACCTCGCACAAAGCGATGGGCGGTTCGGCGAGGGTCCCGTCCGCAAAGTTGATTCCGTCGTAGGAGTCCTTCCAACCCTGGTTGAGGAGGCCGTGCCGTGTGGCGCGCTCATATTCCACAAAACCGTCCCCGTCACGGTCCCCGTAGTTTGTGATCCAGTCCAGCGCACGGTCCGCGTTGGGGAGGAGTTCCTGCACGGCCCGCGGCTCCAGTCCCCAGCGGCTGATTTCACCCAGCAGGGTGACGAACAGCGGGGTGGCGTCCACCGTCCCGTAGTACGTCTTGGCGCCGCCCAACGACAGGGCGGCGCCTGAACCGAGGCGCACCTCGTGGAGGATCCGTCCGGGTTCCTCCTCAGTGAGCTTGTTGATCTTTTGGCCCTGGTATTCGGCAAGCGTCTGCAGCGTACCCAGGGCAATGGCGGGATCAACCGGAAGCGCCATCAGCGAGGTAAGCAGGGAGTCGCGGCCGAAGAGCGCCATGAACCACGGTGCGCCCGCCGCGACCACGGTGCGGTCCGGATGGGCGGGGTCTGCAATCCGCAGGGAGCCCAGATCCCGCTGGCTCTGGCGCAGGATCCTTTCGAGCGAGGGGTTGTCCATGCTGATCACCGGCGCAGCGGCGCCCCAGGTCCGGTGGCGGAGGGCGGGAGCCGATTCGTGTTGCGGTGTGCTGGCGGAGAACCTGCCCGCCGGTTCGCTGCCGTCGGAGCTGGGTGTCACCACTATGGTCGCGGTCCATGAACCCTTCGCGGGAACAGTCACCTTGTACATCACGCCGTGGCGGTTCACGTCTGCCCCGGGCGCGCGTACTGTCACGCCCAGCAACCTGTTGTTGTGGCGGCCGCTGATAACCAGCCGGTCGCCTTCCGGCCGGTGGGAGGGGCGCAGTTGGCGGGTTTTCCTGCCGGCCTTGACCTCGAACAGGTCCGCGAAGTCCGCCTCCACCGCCAATTTGACGCTGCAGGGCGCCGGGGAGTTGGAATAGTTGCGCACGGTCAGGGTCTCGCGGATGCCGTCGCCCACCTGCCGGTCCCGCTCAATAACCATGGGCCGGTCGGCGGCCCCGTCAGGCTGCGGCGCTCGGCCGGTGAAGACGGCCCGGTACGGTTCCGGGGTCACCGCCATGAGCCCTTCCACCACGTGGTTGTTCACCAGCAGGTTCCAGCGGGACAGGATCCTTGTGTCCTGGTAGAAAACACCATGGGCCATGCCGGGATCCAGGTCGCCGTTGCCGGCAGAAATGAAGAAAGATGATCCTTCAACGATGGTCACGGCGTTGTGGCCGATTGAACCGGACGTGTCCAGGTTCCAGCCGTTCATGGCCGCCGCCGGGCGACAGCCCGCACCGCAGAAGCCGGGAGGGCGGGGGCCAGGCGTCGAAAGCTCATGAATTCACTCCGGACCGAGGATTCAATGGCTGACTGCTTAGCCATCCACATTCTAGAATTCCGCGCCGTCCCCCGGCAAGGTTCTTTGGACCCTTGCGGCGGACCGCTGCGGCGGACCGCTGCGGCGGACGCTTGGCTACCCGAGGACGGGCCGTTGTGAGCCCGGCTGACGGAGCGCGAGTCCAGGGTGGCAAGGCCGGTCAAAACTGGCAGGAACGGGCCGACCCGCCCGGAACCAAGGGTCCGGACGGGTCGGTGTGACTGCTGTCGGGTTTGTTAGGTCCGCTCGGGGTTCGTGTTGATGGCGGCGCCGGCGGGCGTGGCGCCGCCTTCGTCGGACCAGTCCTGGCCGGTTGAGTCATTGCGGGCCGGATCGCTGGTGACGTCGGGGACGTTGCCATCCGCAGTGCCCAGATTGACGGTCTCCGGATGCGTGCTGTGGGACGGCACGTAGTCGCCGGCGGGCAAGTCGCTTTCTGCCGCGGGAACTGCGGTTTTAGCCGTGTGGTCCGAGGCGCCTGCCTTGTCGCGGTGGACAGCGGAACTGATGACCGTGCCTGCACGGCGGGCTGCCTCGGTCAGCTGGTCTGACACTTCGGGGGCCTTTTCCTTTACCGCTTCGGTTGCTGCCGCGACTTTGTCCTGGACCGGTTTGCTGTCCCAGAGCGCCGCAGCCCTCGCCTTGATTTTCTCGTAGGCGGCGCGGCCGGACCTGGAGCCCAGGACGAAGCCCGCTGCTACTCCGGTACCGAAAAGAAGTTTTGCTTTCATGATGTACTCCTGCTCCGTGAGAATCCGTACTCGGGCGAATCCGTGCGCGGGTGAACCCCGTAGGGGAACGCCCGTAGATACAAGGCCATAGATGCAAGGCCGTAGATGAGGGGGCCATAAATGGAAAAACGGCCCCAGGAAAAATCCCGGGGCCGTTTCTCAGGCCGGACTCCGCTTTAGCGGGCCGTGCGCTTGGTGATCATGCCGTAAACAAGCAGGACGATGATCGCGCCGCCAATGGCCAGCAGCCAAGTGGACAGCGAGAAGAACTCGTTGATGCCAACACCGAAGAGCAGGCTGCCAATCCAGCCGCCGAGGAATGCACCTACGACGCCCAGGAGCAGGGTGATGAAAATGCCACCGCCCTGACGGCCGGGGAGGATTGCCTTAGCGATTGCTCCGGCGATAAGGCCCAGAATCAGAAATGCGAAAAAACCCATTTTATCGTTCCTTCTTCTTTCATTGAGGAGGTGCCCGGATCCCGGGCACGCTACATCCTTCTACCTAATACTAATCATGCTTAGTATTAATCTGCCAGTCGGCGGACCTGTGAATTTCTGGGAGCGCCGATTTTCAGTGGCCTTGAACGTCGGAATTAACCCCGGACTCGTCACCTCCGTCCAGCGTTGCAATGGCGGATGTGTCGTCCGCGTCCAACGCAAAACCGAAGATGTCCAGGTTCTCTTTCATGCGCTGTGGATTGGCCGATTTGGGGATGGCGACGAGGCCCTGGTCGATATGCCAGCGGAGTACTATCTGGCCGGGGGTTTTGCCATGCTTTTCGGCGATCTTCCCCAGTACTGGGGCGTTCAGGAGGTCGCTGCCCGCACCCAGCGGGCTGTATGACTCGGTGACGATCCCATGCCGTCTGTTGTAGGCGATGTCCACTATCCGGGTGACAGCCGGGCTGACCTGGATCTGGTTGACGGCCGGCACAACATCGCACTCGGCCATGAGCCGTTCTAGGTGCGCCGGCTTGAAGTTGGAGACGCCGATTGACCGTGCTTTTCCGGCGGCCTGCAACCGTTCAAAAGTTTTCCACGTTGAGATGAATTCATCCCGCCGGGGGAGCGGCCAGTGGATCAAAAGCAGGTCCACGTAGTCCAGCCCGAGGCGCTTGAGTGACCCGTCCAGTCCTGCCAGGGCCCTCTCCTGGCCTTGGAATTCACCGTCCAGTTTGGTGGTGATGAACACTTCCGACCGGTCCAGGCCGCTGGCTCGGATGCCGTTCCGCACGCCTTTTTCATTGCCGTATTTCACCGCGGTGTCGATATGCCGGTACCCGGCTTCCACGGCGTCCACGACGGCGGCAGCCACCTGCTGGTCGTCCAGCGGCCAGGTCCCCAGCCCGATCTGGGGAATCCTGTGTCCGTCATTGAGCTCAATCACTGGTGAAAGCGCCATCTCAAAAGTCTTTCCTATCGGAGCCGCTTTGGACAGATGTCAAAAGGCACGGTCTGCCAACGATTTACCAGGCGTAGTCTTCCGGGGCGGTGCGGTGGCCGGGGAAGATGTCATCGAGGCGCTTGAGCGCATCAGCGTCAAGCTTCACGTCGAGGGCCCGGATGGCGGCGTCAAGCTGTTCCTGTGTACGGGGACCGACGATCGGTGCGGTGACCGCGGGCTGGTGCAACAGCCACGCGAGTGCGACGTCGCCCGGCTCATGGCCGAGGTCGTCGGCCAGGTCCTCGTACTGGCGGATCTGGTCCTGGTGCTTCTTCAGCGTCTCGGCCGCCCGCCCTTCGGTGCGGCGGACGCCGTCGCGCTCTTTCTTCAGCACGCCGCCCAGCAAACCGCCGTGCAGCGGCGACCAGGGGATCAGCCCCAGCCCGTACTGCTGCGCGGCAGGGATGACTTCCAGCTCCAGGTTGCGGGTCAGGAGGTTGTAGATGGACTGCTCGCTGACCAGGCCGGTGAAGTTGCGGCGGGCAGCGGACTCCTGTGCCTGGGCGATGTGCCAGCCGGCGAAGTTGCTGCTGCCCGCGTAGAGGATCTTCCCCTGCTGGACGGCCACGTCCATGGCCTGCCAGATTTCGTCCCAGGGCGTGTTCCGGTCGACGTGGTGGAACTGGTAGATGTCGATGTAATCCGTCTGGAGCCGCTTGAGGCTGGCGTCCAGCGCCCGCCTGATGTTCAGGGCGGACAGCTTAGACTCGTTGGGCCGGTCCGTCATGGTGCCGTAGAGCTTGGTGGCCAGCACGGTGCGTTCGCGGCGCTCGCCGCCCTGGGCAAACCAGCGGCCAATGATTTCCTCTGTCCAGCCGCGGCGGCCGGTGCCGCCATAGACGTTGGCGGTGTCAAAGAAGTTGATGCCGGACTCCAACGCGGAGTCCATGATGGAGTGCGCGGCCGCTTCTTCGGTCTGCGGGCCGAAGTTCATCGTGCCGAGGCACAGGCGGGAAACCTGCAGGCCGGAGCGGCCAAGGTGGGTGTACTGCATGGTGACGTCCTGTCTGGTTGTGGTTTCGGTGATCGAGCCTGTCGAGATCGGTTTCGACAGGCTCAACCACCGACGGCCGGTTACATCTGGCTGAAGGCGGCGACGGCGGGATCGGCGCCCCCCCCTTCAAAGGCATGGCCGAGTACGCTGCAG
>NZ_JBWKYC010000007.1:0-78237 GCF_059423525.1 Arthrobacter sp. GW460-12-1-14-TSB2 | reverse complement strand
CCCCCCCCCCCCCCCCCGACTCCAGCGCGGTGATTTCGCTGAGTTCGGCGGCGGAAAGTTCGACGGCGACGGCACCCAGGTTTTCCCGCATGCGCTGCGAGTCGGCTGACTTGGGGATGACGATGGTGCCCTGGGCGAGGTGCCACGCCAGCACGATCTGGGCGGGAGTGGCGTCGTGTGTGCCGGCGAGGTCCTTCACAGCCGCTGCATTCAGGTCCGCGCCCTGGCCGAGCGGGCTGTATGCCTCCACCGCGATGCCGAGTTCCCTGCACTTGGCGGCCAGTTCCTGCTGCTGGAAGGTGGGGTGGCTTTCGAACTGGTTCACCGCCGGGACCACGTCCGCGGCCGGGAGGAGCGTGTCCAGGTGTTCCGGGAGGAAGTTGGACACGCCGATGGCGCGGATCTGGCTGTTGGCGTAGAGCTTTTCCATCGCCTTCCAGGCGTCGGTGAAAAGCCCTTGGGACGGCACCGGCCAGTGGATCAGGTAGAGGTCCACGAACTCGACGCCGAGAGCCTTGCGGCTGTTCTGGAACGCCTCGTGCGCGTTGCCCTGTTCGCCGTTGCGGAGCTTGGTGGTGATGAAGATGTCTTCGCGGGGAATGCCCGAGGCGGCGATGGCAGCGCCGACTCCTGCTTCGTTCCGGTACGCGGCAGCGGTATCAATGTGGCGGTAGCCCGCTTCCAAGGCATCTTCAACGATGCGCTGCGTTTCTTCCGGCGGAACCTGGAACACGCCGAAGCCGAGTTGCGGGATCCGGACTCCGTTGTTGAGGGTCAGTTGCGGAATGGTGTTTTGGTTCGTCTGGGACATCGTCAGTTTCTTCCGGTCGTGGGGATCGTCGAAGGGGGTGGGAAACCGCTTTCGTACTGGCTAGGCTTCGAGCCTATGCACTTTGCCTGGCCGTGTCAGCAGGGATGCCTGTTCCTGTTTTTCCTAGGACTGGCAGTCCTACGTTCGTTGTAGAACGGAGGCTTGCGGGCCGTGCACAATGGAAGGCATGGGTCAGAGCGCCGAGTTTGGAAAATTCCTGAAGGCCATGAGGTCGCGGCTGAAGCCGGAGGACGCCGGGCTGGCCGGAACCTCCGGTGCCCGGCGGGTTCCCGGGCTGCGCCGCGAGGAGATAGCGCGGCTGGCGGATGTGAGCACGGACTACTACACACGCCTGGAGCAGGGCCGCAACATCCACCCGTCCAGGGCAGTGCTTGATTCAGTGGCGCGTGCGCTGCGCCTCGATTCCAGCGAGCAGGCGCACATGATGGATCTCCTGGAGAACTGTGCGGCCTCGCAGGGTTCTCCCCTCCCGGTCCAGAGTGTCCGCCCGGCGCTGCGCCAGCTCCTGGACGCGGTGGGTGACGTTCCCGCGCTGGTCCTCGGCCGCCGGAGTGACGTCCTGGCCGGCAACAGGCTGGCCTTCCTGCTGTTTGCCGATTTCCCGGCCATGCCTGCGGGGGAGCGCAACCTGACACGCTGGCTGATGCTCGATCCGCGTACCCGTGAGTTGTTCCGTGACTGGAAGGCAGTGGCTTCAGACGCGGTGGGCGCCCTGCGCGGGGACGTTGGCCGCCATCCCAACGATCCCCAGGCCAATCAACTGGTGGGCGAACTCGCGGTGCACAGCGAACACTTCCGGCAGTGGTGGGCCGGACACCGTGTCGCCGCTCCGTCGGCGGGCAGCGTACGTCTCCGCCATCCTGCGGTGGGAGACCTGGAACTGAACTTTGAAAACCTGGTGCTTCCGGATGATCCGGACCAGGTCCTGCGGGTGTTTTCCGCGAAGCCGGGGTCGCCGTCGGCCGATTCATTGACGCTGCTGGGCAGCTTCGGTGCCGGCATGGACAGCGTGGCCGCCAGCCCGGCCGATGCGGCTGTGCAGCTGCCACATGAGCCCGTCTGATTCTGGGCAAACGCCCATTGGGGAGCGCATCGGGTTTTCCTAGCCTTGGGGTAGACCTTTTTCACTACCAAGGATGGGATTCAACGATGAAGCGCATTGCACTGCTCCGCGAACGAGTGGCCACCGCCGGGGCCACAGGAACCCACTGCCCGGCTTCCGGACTGTGGGCCCCTGTGGACGCACCGCATGATGGTCAAACCTTCTTCGAAGGACACGTTTTTCCGTCCTACAACGGCTCGCCCACCGTCTGGCGGCGGGTCACGGCAGGGGACACGTCCCGCTGAAACTCCGGGGTTAGCGCTCCAGGCGGAACCCCAGTTTGATGGTCACCTGCCAGTCGGCCACTTTCCCGTCTTCCAGGTGCCCGCGGATTTCCTTGACTTCGAACCAGTCCAGGTTGCGGAGGGTCTTCGCGGCCTCGGCGATCCCGTTGCGGACGGCAGCGTCCACGCCCTCGCTTGAAGTTCCGACAATTTCAGAAATGCTGTAGGTGTGATTCGACAACTTCGCTCCTCATAATCTCCATTGACACCCGGAACTGCGGGCCGTCCCTGCAGATTAGCGGACGCGCGGCGGCGCGACTAGGGTTTCGCGGGCATCGGACCAGTGGGGAACGGGCCTGCGCGAAGCGGCCCGTGCGCCATGCCCGGGCCGAACACGGGGCCGGGTTCCGGTCGTTTGGCTGTCAGGCCCAGGTTTGCGGGACGTTGCCGCACCCGCCGCACCACCCACGGGAACAGGTAATCCTTGGCCCAGACCAGGTCGCTGCTCCTGGCCTGGCGCCAGCTGCCGACGGGCAGCACCTTGGGTTCCAGCGGTTTCAGGGTGTGCGGGACGTTCAGTGTCTCCAGCACCATGGCCGCGATGGTGTGATGGCCCAGCGGGGAGAAATGGAGGCGGTCCGGATCCCACATGTGCGGAGCCGCCAACTGGCGCAGGCTCCAGAGGTCGGCCACCACGCCGTCATGCCGGGCCGCAATGGTGCGCATGTTTTCGTTGAAGATGGCCACCTTGCCGCGGATGCGTCCGAACACCGGCGTGCTTCCCCAGTCCGGACCGGTGAAGAGCACCACCGTTGCTCCGGTGGCGCTGAGGAGCGCTATTGCCGGCTCCAGCCTCTCCGCCAGCCTGTCCGGATCACTGCCGCGGAACACGATGTCATTGCCGCCCGCGGAGAGTGTGACCAGGTCCGGCTTGAGCTCGAGGGCCGGCCCCAGCTGGTCATCCACGATCTGCTGGAGGAGGCGGCCCCTGACGGCCAGGTTGGCGTAGGCGAAGTCCTGGTGGCCCAGGCTCAGCTCTTCTGCGACCCGGTCCGCCCAGCCGCGCACACCTCCGGGGCTCCGCGGCTCCGGATCGCCATACCCCTCGGTAAACGAATCTCCCAGTGCCACGTATCGGTTCCAGGGGTGCGGAGCCGGAGTGCTCGCCGCGGGGGGTGTCCGCGACGGTCCAGGAATGCTGAACGTACTCACGTTCCCATGGTGACCCCGTCCGGGACCCGAAAACAGGGCCGAAGGTCGCATTTCGGCAGGCGCTGCGGCGGCCGTCAGCGGATGTGATTCCTATTGCATTAGCAGCAGAAAATACCAAGGGGGGTATATCATGGAGGGAGTCCTAGAGCCACGGAGGAAGCAATGGAACTCGATCCCGCCGACATGAAGCCGGTCATCAACCGCCTGCGCCGCGCCCAGGGGCAGCTTGCTGCCGTCACGCGGATGATTGAAGAGGGCCGCGACTGCAAGAGCGTGGTCACCCAGCTGGCCGCTGTATCCAGCGCCCTGGACCGGGCCGGGTTCTCCATCATCGCCACGGGCCTGCAGCAGTGCATGCAGCAGGAAGACCCCAGCCTTGACAAAGCCGAGCTTGAGAAGCTCTTCCTCTCGCTTGCCTAGGCGGTTTTAGCCTCAAGCACGTAAGACTTCAGGTCATCGAGCGTCTGCTGCATATGGGCGTCCATGGCGCTGCGGGAGCGTGCGGCGTCGCGTGACTCCAATGCCTCGGCAATGGCCTGGTGGTGCCCGATGGCATGCTCCTGGATGTCCCGGAACTTGGACGTTTCGGTCCGCCGCTTCTCCAGGACACGGTGCAGCGGCTCAAACAGGACGGCGACAAAAACGTTCTCCGAGGCGCGGAGGATGACGTCGTGGAACGCGAGGTCGGCTTCCACGAAACCCGGCAGGTCGTCTGAGCCGTGGGCCTTGCGCATGGCCGCCACATAGCCGTGCAGAATCCCGATGTCCGCGTCGCTGATGCGGCCCGCCGCCAGTTCGCATGCGCCCGTTTCCAGCATCCGGCGGAGCTCGATCAGCTGGATGGCGGCGGAGGCATCATTCACGCCCTCTGACGCTGCGCGGAGCACTGCTTCCAGGGAGGCCCAGCGGTTGAGCGGGTTGACGAACGTGCCCCGCCCCCGCTCCACGCTCAGGATGCGCTGCGCTTCGAGCGTCTTCATGGCTTCCCGCACGGTCATACGGCTGACCTCGTGCTTCGCGCTGAGCTCCAGCTCGCCCGGGACGCTGGAGCCGGGGGGAAACTCGCCGGCAATGATCCGGTCCAGGAGCTCGTCGGCCACCACGCCGACCAGTGATTTACGTGCCAATTTTCCCCCGTTCAGCGGTGAGCGACGATTTGTCCGACAAGTCTACTTGCGCGTCCCTGTGCCTTGTGCCACACTAGCATTCAAATGTTAGATGTCTGACATCTTACAAATACCTAACCGCAGCAGAGATTTCATACACAACGGAGTGCAAAATGCCCCTTGAAGCAGATGTACTGGCAGCCTTCCCGGCAGAGGTCCAGATTCCCGCTGAGCTGGTTGCCGACGCTGTCGCGGCGTCTTCGGCAGCCTCCCCCCGCGTGCTTGTAGTGCTCGACGACGACCCCACCGGCACGCAGTCCGTTGCGGACCTGCCCGTGCTCACCCGCTGGGACGTTGCCGACTTCACCTGGGCCTTCTCCCACATTCGGGAAAACAGCCTCAAGTCCGCCGTCTACGTCCTGACCAACACCCGCAGCCTGGACCCGGCCGAGGCCGCCGCACGGAACGAAGAAATCGTCCGCAACGCGCTGGCCGCAGCAGGGAACACAGCCGGCGCCGCCGAAGGACAAGCGCTGCGCCTCGGTTTTGTCAGCCGCAGCGACTCCACCCTCCGCGGCCACTACCCGCTGGAACCTGATGTCATCGCCGCCACCGTGGCTGCCGAGACCGGCGAGGCCACCGACGGCGTAGTGATCGTTCCGGCATTCCCCGACGCCGGCCGCGTCACCATCGGCGGCGTGCACTACATGCGCGGCACCGGGGCAGACGCCGGCACGCTCACCCCCGTGGCCGAGACTGAATTCGCCAAGGACGCAAGCTTCGGGTTCGCCAACTCCGAGATGGCCAAGTATGTCGAGGAGAAGTCGAAGGGCCGGTTCGCCGCTGACTCCGTGATTGTCCTGGACCTCAATATCATCCGTGCCGGTGCTGCCGCCGCGGACCCTGCCATCTCCGCCAAGGCCATCGCGGACGCCATCGAATCCGCCACCGATTCGACGCCGATTGTGGCCGACATCGTCACCGAGAATGACTTCCGCGCCCTGGCCCTCGGCCTGGAAGAAGCAGAACGCCGCGGCAAGAAGCTCCTCTACCGCGTGGGGCCTCCCTTCGTCCGTGGCCGCATCGGCCAGGAAATCCGCGCACAGCTCAGCGGTGAAGAGGCCTACGCCGGCAATACGCCGTCGGAAGCCGGCGGGCTCATCGTGGTGGGCTCCCACGTCGGTGTTACCACCCGCCAGCTCAAGGCACTCACCGAGCAGCACAGCGCCGCACGCATCGTGGAGATCGACGTCGAGAAGCTGCTTGGCGGCAGCGCTGCCAGCTACCTGGACGAAACAGTGGACACGGTGGTGGAGTCGCTGCGCACCGGCGATGTCATCGTGCACACCAGCCGCCTCCTTATCAAGACCGACGACGCCGCCGAAAGCCTGCGGATCGCACGCACCGTGTCTGCCGCCGTCGTGGCCGTCGTCAACCGCACGCTCAAGACGTTCCCGCCGCGCTTTGTGATCGCGAAGGGCGGCATTACGTCCTCGGACGTCGCCGCGCACGGCCTGGAAATCCGCCACGCGATCGTCCGCGGGCCCATGCTCCCGGGCATCGTCAGCCTGTGGGAGCCGGTGGACGGCCCTGCCAAGGGCATCCCGTACATCGTCTTCGCCGGCAACGTGGGAGACGACCAGTCCCTCGCCGACGTCACGCGCAAGCTCAGCAACACCTTCTGAATCCCGACATAATTTCAATGGAGAACACCATGACCAGCAGCTACACCATCACCGTCCTGGGCCTCGGCGCCATGGGCCTGCCCATGGCCACCCGCCTGGCCAGCCAGCTCACCGTCCACGGCTTCGACATCGCCGAGCCGCGCCTGAAGCTCGCCGCGGAAGCCGGGATCCGCACGTTCGATTCCGCCCGCGAAGCCTCCGAAGGCGCCGACGCGCTCCTCCTGGCCGTGCGCAACGGCGAGCAGCTCAACGATGTCCTCTTCGGCGAAAACGGCGTGGCCTCCGTACTCAAGCCGGGCGCCGTCGTGATCCTCGGCAGCACCGTGGGCACCGAGGCCATCCCGGCCACCGTTGACCGACTGGCCGAATACGGTGTCGAGCTCGTCGATGCGCCGCTTTCCGGCGGCCCGAAGCGCGCCGGCGAAGGCGACCTCCTGATCGTGGTGGGCGCCTCGCCCGAGGCCCAGGAAAAGGCCCGCCCGGCACTGGAACTGCTGGCCTCCACCCTCACCGTGGTGGGCGACAAGCCCGGCGACGGCCAGGCGCTCAAGACTGTCAATCAGCTGCTCTGCGGCGTCCACATCGCAGCTGCCGCCGAAGCCCTGGCCCTGGCCGACGCCCTCGGCCTGGACCAGGAAAAGACCCTCAAAGCCCTCGAAGCCGGTGCAGCGGGCTCCTTCATGCTCTCCAACCGCGGCCCGCGCATCCTCGAGGCCTACAACGAGGAAGGTGCCGAGGTGCTCAGCCGCCTGGACATCTTCGTCAAGGACATGGGCATCGTGGGCAAGGCCACCCGTGCCGCCGGCCTGGCCGCCCCCGTTGCCGCTGCAGCCGAGCAGCTCTACCTCCTGGGCCAGGCCCAGGGCCTCGCCGCGGCCGACGACTCCGCCGTCATCAAGGTTGTCGCCCCCACGAAGCGCACCGCATAATCCCCACCTAAAGCCCGACGACGGCGGTCCCCCCTCCGTCGTCGTCGAACCACCTCGCCAGGCGCTGCCGGCGACGTCAAAGGAGACAATTCCCCATGAACCCCCTGATGAACTCATTGATGGTGCGGGCCGCTGATGCCCCCGCCATCAAGCCGGCCGTGGAGCTGGGCACTCCACTGCTGCTGACCATCGCCGCTCTCGGCATCGCACTCCTGCTGGTCATGATCATCCGCTTCAAGATCCAGGCCTTCGTGGCACTGCTGACGGTCAGCATCCTGGTGGCCGTCGCGTCGCAGATTCCGTTGAAGGACGTCTTCACCGTCGTGGCCACCGGTGTCGGCGGCACCATGGGCAAAGTGGCACTGCTGATTGCCCTGGGCGCCATCCTGGGCCGGATGATCGAGGTGTCCGGCGGCGTCCAGTCGCTGGCCTCCCACTTCACCGAGAAGCTCGGTGCCAAGCGCGTGGCAGTGGCGCTCACCGCCGTCGGCTTCCTGGTGGCCATTCCGGTGTTCTTCGAGGTCGGCGTGATCGTCCTGGTGCCGATCGTCTACGCGTTCTCCAAGATCGCCAAGGTCCACCCGGTGAAGTTCGGCCTGCCCATGGCCGGCATCATGCTGTCCATCCACGTCGCCGTGCCGCCGCACCCGGGCATCGTCGCCGGGGCAGGTGTCTTCGGAGCCGACATCGGGCTCATCACGCTGATCTCCCTGCTCATCTGCATCCCGCTCGGCTTCCTGTCCTACTGGGTTGCCAGCATCATGAACCGCAAGGAATACGAACTCCTCCCCAGCGTCAAAGCACAGGTTGACGAGTTCGGTTCCGCTTCCCTGGTGCACGTGGGCCACGACGGCCCCGGAGCCCAGGCTGTTGCCCCGCCCCGCCCCGGCCTGATCATCTTCCTCATCGCCGCACCCATCGTCCAGATCCTCCTCGGCACCGTGGGCACCCTGACCATCAGCAAGGACAACTTCTGGTACGGCGTGGCCGCGTTCGTCGGCAATCCGTTCCTTGCCCTGCTCGTGGCCGTTGGCCTGTCGTTCTTCCTGCTGGCGGTCCGCCGCAACTGGTCGCTGCGCGAAACCGGCGAGATCTTCGAAGGCGCACTGCCTCCCATCGCCTCCATCCTGATGGTTGTTGCCGCCGGCGGCGTGTTCGGCGAGGTGCTGCGCACCTCCGGCATCGGCGCGGCACTCTCGCAGACCCTGGACCACCTCGGCCTGCCGCTGATCGTCCTCGGCTTCATCATTTCCCTGGCGCTCCGTGCAGCGCAGGGCTCCGCAACGGTGGCCATCGTCACCACTGCCGGCCTGCTCACCTCGGCCGTGGCTGAAGGCGGCTACTCGCCCGCCCAGATCGCCGTGCTGGTCATCGCGATCGGCTTCGGCTCCCTGGGCCTGTCCCACGTGACCGACGCCGGCTTCTGGACCGTGGTGCGGTACTACGGACTCACCGTATCCGACGGCCTCCGCACGTGGACCGTCCTCACCACCATCCTGGGCCTGGCCGGCTTCGCCCTGACCTTTGTCGCCTGGATCCTGGTGGGAGGCCTGAGCGCCTGATGCGTGCCCGACTCGACCACCTGGTGGGTTCGGCCCTGCAGCAGGGCGCCGCTGTCCCGGCCTTCACCTGCTACGACTTCACGACTGCCCTGGCCGTGGTGGAGGCTGCGGAAGAGGCCGGCCGCGGAGCCATCCTGCTGGTTGCTCCCAAGACCGCCGGCACCCCCAACGGGCTGCGCCTTATCAGCGCGCTCCGCGGCCTGGCCGACTCTGCCGGCGTTCCGATTGCCGTGCAGCTGGACCACGCCTCCGATCTTCGGGTGATCGCCGACGCCGTCGCAGCGGGGGCGGACTCGGTCCTCGCCGACGGTTCGTCGTTGCCCTACGAGGACAACATTGCGCTTGTCCGCGAGGCGCGCGCCGTGCTGGCCGCGCAAGGCCACGCCGACGTCGTGATTGAAGCGGAACTGGGCGGGCTCGCCGGCGACGAGGACCGCGCCTTCGGTGCCGACGCAACCGGCCCGTTGACGGACGGCGCCGGCGACGCCACAGGAGCCGGCACCGCCGGGCTGACCGACTCTGCCCAGGTGGAGGACTTCGTAGCCCGCACCGGCGCCCAGCTGCTGGCAGTGGCCGTTGGCAATGTGCACGGCAAGTACAAGGGGGAGCCGCAACTGCGGTGGGACGTGCTGCAGGACATCGCAGTGCGCACCCACATTCCGCTGGTGCTGCACGGCGCCTCCGGCATCCCGGCCGAAGAGCTGGTCAAGGCCGCCGCCATGAACGTGGGCAAGGTGAACTTCAACACCGAACTCCGCACCGGCGTGCTGGCCACGCTGGAAGCCGAAACCGGTCCGCACCGTGCCGACGGCGAGAACCTCCAGGGACTGCTCGGAAAGTGGAACGCCTCGGCCAAGGACTTCGCCGCCGGCGCTCTGTCCACCCTCACCAAGTAGCGGAACAGCAAGACTCCCAACGGGGGAGGCTAGGATCGAGCCATGATCCCGGCCTCCCTCGTTTTCGCGTTTGTTGCGGCCCTGCTGCACGTCTACATCTTCACCATGGAGTCCGTCACCTGGACCCGGCCGGCCACCTGGAAGCGCTTCGGGGTCGCGTCACAGGCCGACGCCGAGACCACCCGTCCGCTGGCCTACAACCAGGGCTTCTACAACCTGTTCCTGGCCGTCGGCGCCCTGATCGGCGCGGGCGCGGTTCTCCTCGGCCAGCCGGTGGTCGGCTGGACCCTCATCTTCGCGTCCTGCGGGTCCATGCTGCTGGCGGCCGCCGTTCTCGCCCTGACCGGCCGGAAGTACCTCCGCGCGGCCGCCATGCAAGGAACGACGCCGCTGCTCGCCGTCGTCCTCGGCCTCCTGGGGCTGCTGCTCGGCTAAGCCCGCTGACCGGGTGCCGGAGCAGGGCAGCTTCTGGTCCTTGACGGGCGCCCGGCGGACAATGGAGAGTACGCAGGGAATCGTTCCGCGTCGGTAGGGAGCGCAATGGGTGTTCCGCAGCAGCCGCAGCAGGCAGGCACAGGGCAGGTCATGCCCGCACCGGACCGCGACGCTGTGATCGACCTTGCCCGCTTCTTTTGCCTGGCCCTCGTAGTGGTGGGACACACCATGATGGTCAGCCCCGTGCTACACCCTGACGGCACGGTAACCACCGAAAACACCCTCGCGCTGCAGGACTGGTTCGAGCCGATCATCTGGATCTTCATGGTGATGCCGCTCTTCTTCGTTGCCGGCGGCATTACCGGGCTGCAGTCCTGGCGGCGGCTCAAGGCCCGCGGCGGCAGCGGACTGGAGTTCGCCCAGGCCCGGCTGCTGCGCCTCATCCGGCCCGCCGCCGCCCTGCTGGCCGTGATGTTCGCCGGGCTGTGGGCGGCACGGCTGTTCGGCGTGGAACCGCAGGTGGTGGAGCTGATCGTCACCGGCGCCGGGATGCCGCTCTGGTTCCTGGCCGCATACCTGGCCGCCCAGCTGAACATCCCCCTGCTGGCGGCGCTCCATGACCGCGCACCCTGGCTGTCACTGGCCGGCCTCGCCGCGCTGGTAGTTGCAGTCGACTGCTTCCGCGGTGCCCTGCCGCTGCTGGCGTACGCCAACATCCTCTTCCTGTGGTGCGCCGTTCAGCAGCTGGGGTTCGTGCTGGCCGATGCCCCCGGAGGGAAGCCCCGCGCCTCCACGCTGGTGGGCGTCATTATCGCCAGCAACCTCGTGCTGGGGCTGGTGACGGGCCTGGGGCTGTACCGCGGCAACATGCTGGTGAACCTGAACCCGCCCAATTTCTGCCTGCTGCTCCTTGGCACGGCCCAGGCCGCGGCGCTCCAGCTCTCCCGGCCGATGCTCACAGGTGCGGCCTCGGCCCGATGGGTGCGGGCGGTGGTGGGGCTGGCCGGACGGCGCGCCATGACCGTTTACCTGTGGCACCTGCCACTGCTGGCAGCCATGTCCGGGCTGCTCCTGCTCACCGATTTCCCCAAGCCGTTGGCGGGGACCGCGGCATGGTGGTGGTCGCGTCCGCTGGTCCTGCTGGGCATCATCGCGCTCCTGCTCCCGGTGCTGGCGGTGTTCGGGCGGCTGGAAGAACGTCCGACGGCGTCTGTCCACTCCCGCCGCCGGCCTCCCGCCGCGGTGGTGACCGCCGTCGTCGTCGTTTATATACCGGTGGCCGACGCCGCGCTCAACGGGCTGACGCTCGCCCTGCTGGGCGGGGGAGCGGCGTGCTTCGCCCTGGCAGTGCTCCTTCTCGGCCGGATTCCACTGCGTCCACCCGCGCCGGGAGGCCGCAGCGGGCCATTGCCACAAGCGCCTTTAAGTGCCAATGTCGAACCATGACGGAGAACACCGTATCCACCGAAGACACGTTCAGTCCGGACGTCACGACCATCCGGAATGATGAGCTGCACCGCTACGAACTGCGTGTCGGCGGGAAGCTGGCGGTCGAGTCGCGCTTCGTCGACAGACCCGGGCACGTGGACTTCATCCACACCGACACTGCGGCGGATTTCAAGGGACAGGGGCTGGCAAAGGTGCTGGCCCATTTCGCCCTCGATGACGTGGTGTCCGCAGGGAAGCGGATCATCCCGCACTGCCCCTTCATCTATGGCTACCTGAAGAAGCACGACGCCTACGAACAGTTCATCGACTGGCCCGAGCACCCGCCAACGGACGAAGTGACCGCGTCCTAGCACGCCCTGGCGTTGCAGGCCCGCCCGGGGAGGGCGAGCTTAGTCGTCGAAGTGGGTGGACGGTGCCCCCGGCGCGAACGACGCCACGAGCTTATCCGCCACGTCCCGAAGCTTCAGGTTCCGGCCGCTGGAAGCCTTCGTGAGGATGGCCATCGCTTCCGCCTGTGAACACCGGTTCTGGCCCATGATGATGCCGGCGGCCAGGTCACCCGGTGGCCGGAATACGGCCACGCCATCGCCTCGCTGGGACAGTTCAGCGTACTCGGAGTACCGCTCACGCTCGACGCCGGCGCCTGTCAGTGCGGGTGTCCCGGACCAGCACCGTGGTGCCGGTCGTCATCGCATGGAGGCACGGGCCTTCGCCGAAGCTGTGCTGGATCTCATCAAAAAGGCGGGCCTCAGGGTTGCTCCAGGCCGCCGTCGTGGTCCGGCGGCGCCGGCTCAGTGTCACGGCGCAGGAAACGTCCCGGCCGAGGGTGCGCGAGAGCGCGGCAGCTGAAAGCTCACAGAGCTCCGTAAGGAACCCGTTGACGTCCTCGCTGCCTATGACGAGATCCTGCAGCTGTTCGGCCACGGATGTGTCCAGCGTGATCTCGTCCATCCCCCAAGTCTGGGTCTGGTGGGAAGTGAAAGACCCGGCACGGAGGGCAGCTTGTGGCCCGGGCAACTATTTCGTATGGTTTAGGTGAGTTATGAAGCTGGCTCTTGGATGTCTCTGTGGGAGAAGCCTTGAACCATAAACTGCGTGTGCTGGTCCGTGTGGACGTTGATCCCGGACGAGTGACCCTGGAAGTCTCGGGCTGCCTGACCCAGACCAACTATCCCGTCCTGCTGCACATCATGCGCCGCGGGCGGCGCCTCTCCCCGGAGCAGGACATCACAGTGGACCTCCACAATGCTTCCCATCTGGATCCCGAGGTCCTGATGTACCTGCGCCACATCGCCGGACGCAAGGTTGAGGGCGGCGCGAATTCCGGGCACGGCGTGGGCGGCTCCGACGCGTTCCACCTCACTCTCGACGAGCCCGCGGAAGTCCCCATCTGCCTGGAACATGCCGGGCTGGCAGGAGGCGAAGAGGCCACCCTTGACAGCGAAATCAACGCCCTGCTGGATTCAGACGCCACTTCCGGTTTGGGCATCGACGAAAACCTGGCAACAGCCGGGGAACAGCGCACCATCGACTGCCTGGAGCTCGCCGAATACCTTGAGGGGAACCTGGATCCCGCATCCACGGTCCGGGCACTGTCCGACGACGCCCTCGGAAAGCTGGCCGACGCACTGTACCGGCACTTGGACACCCGGAGCCCTTCGTTCGGCGCGCACACCTGGTACGAACTGGCCGCCGAGGAACTTCACCTCCGCCACCTGACGGAGCCCGACGGCCCGTCGCAGGAGGAAGTCGCCGCAGGCTGACGGCCCGGTCCGGCGTCATCAGCCGCCTGGCACCTTAGCCCTTTTCCGGCCGGGCGGATAAGGTTGGACTGACGCAGGATAGTCCACCCTTCCACGCTCCTTTGGTCTCACTTCGGAGCCGGATCCTCACCGGGCGGCTGACTGAACGGACGAGGATCCAGGGGGACAGCCGGGCCATGACACCACGGCAACTGACCATCAGGCTGATTGTTTTGGCTACCGCCATCCTGGGCCTGAACTACATCATTTGGCGTTGGATGGTTTCCATCAACTGGGAAGCCTGGTGGATCGCGATACCGCTGGTCCTGGCGGAGACCTACTCCCTGCTTGACTCCCTGCTTTTCGGCGTCACCATGTGGCGATACAAGCAACGGGACACTCCGCCACCGCCGCCGGCCGGACTCACGGTGGACGTTTTCATCACCACCTATAACGAGCCGTTTGACCTCGTCATGGGAACGGCGCGGGCAGCCAAGAACATTGCCTATCCGCACAGGACCTGGATCCTCGACGACGGCAACCGCGCCGACCTGCGGGCCATCGCCGAGGCGGAGGGCATCGGCTGGATCACCCGGTCCGACGACTGGGCCAACCGTCCCCGGCACGCCAAGGCCGGCAACCTCAACAACGCACTGCTCGCCACGGACGGCGAGTTCATGCTGATCCTTGACGCCGACCAGGTGCCGGACCCGAAGATTCTCGACAACACGCTGGGCTATTTCAACAACCGCAGGATGGCTCTGGTCCAGACCCCGCAGGTGTTTGTGAACGTCCCGCCGAACGATCCGCTGGGCAGCCAGGCGCCGCTTTTTTACGGGCCCATCCAGCAGGGCAAGGACGGCTGGAACGCGGCCTTCTTCTGCGGTTCAAACGCGATCATCCGGCGGGAAGCGCTCATGCAGCTGGGGGTGATGCGCTACGTCTCGGAAACAGAGCTGGCGCTGAACAAGGCGCTCAAGACCGCGGACAAGGTGGTGGCCAAGGCGAGGCGCCAGCTTGGCCCCGGGCAGGAACGGCTGGCGTCCGCGCTCTCCACGTTGGCGACCGACCTGCAGCAGGTCCGGCGCGAGCTCAGCGAGGGGCAGGCCATTGCCGACGTCACCTACCGGTTCCAGGAGCGCGTGGACGCCGTGGCCCGGAACCTGGTGGCGGAAGACTTCGCGGCGCTGCACGCTGAACTTAACTCCATTGAGGGGCTTTCCCGGACCATCGACGTGGACGGTTCCCTCGCCGTCGTCGACGACGTTGCCCTGGACAGGCTCTCCCAGCGCGACTGGTCCCCGCTGGGAGCGGTGGAAACCGTCCGTGTCCTGATCGATTCCGTCAACGCCGAGAAAGCCGGCGAGGCTCAGGCCGTGATGCCGCTGGCTACGATCTCGGTGACAGAGGACATGGCCACCTGCATGCGGCTGCATTCCCTCGGCTGGGAATCGGCCTACCACCACGAACGCCTGGCTGACGGTCTGGCCCCCGAAGACCTCGATTCGATGCTGACGCAGCGGCTCCGGTGGGCCCAGGGCACCATGCAGGTCATGTTCCGGGAAAACCCGTTTATGCAAAAGGGGCTCAGCCTGGCCCAGCGGCTCATGTACCTGGCCACCATGTGGAGCTATTTGTCCGGGTTCGCCGCGGTGGCGTACATAGCCGCTCCCGTCATCTACCTGATCCTCGGGATCCTTCCGGTCCAGTCCCTGAGCAACGAGTTCTTCCTCCGGCTCATCCCGTTCCTGGTGATCAACCAGATCCTGTTCTTGGTGGTGGGACGCGGGGTGAAGACGTGGCGCGGCCAGCAGTACTCGCTGGCGCTTTTCCCCACCTGGATCAAATCCGTCACCTCCGCGTTCGGGAACGTGTTCCTGGGCCGGGACCTGGACTTCCGGGTCACGCCCAAGACACTGCAGGCGCGCAGCCGGCTGCCGTGGCATTTGGTCAGGCCGCAGCTGATAGCCATGGCTGTCCTGGCACTGGCGGCCGTGGTGGGCGTTATCCGGCTGCTGCTCGGCCAAGGGGATCTCCTGGGCAGCTCCGTCAACTTTGTGTGGATAGCCTTCGATCTGCTGATCTTCAGCGTAGTCATCGAAGCTGTCCGCTACCCCGGCTACGATGCCTGGCTGAACAGCAACAAGAAGAAAGAGGGAAATCCATGATCGAATTCAAGAACGAGACGCTGGCCAATGGAGTGGGCGTGATCCGTCCTGTGGGCCGGCTCAATATGGTGTCGGCCCCGCACCTCGGCGCCAACATCGATGCGCTGATCAGCGACGGCACGGTCCGCCTGGTGGTTGACCTTGCCGGCACCGACTTCATTGACTCGTCCGGCCTCGGTGCCCTGATTACCGGGCTGAAGAAGACCCGGCAGGCCGGCGGAGACCTCCGGCTGGCCAACCCCACGGCCCAGATCACGGCGGTCCTGGAAATGACCAACCTCAACAGGGTGCTGCAGCCGGTCGCCTCGGTGGACGGGGCCTATTGATGAGCAGCGAGTTCAGCCTGCGCGCCGCCGCGGTTCCCGAAAGCCTGGAGCTGATCCATAAACTGCTCGAGGACCTCTGTGCAGGTGAACCCGGCATTCAACCCATGGACCGCATCAGGTTCGAAACCGCGCTCATCGAGGTGGCGTCCAACATCATCGAGCACTCCCGCCCGGCCGGCACGGACCCCGTCCGGTTTGTCCTGGCTGTGGAATGCGAACCTGAGCGGCTCTTTGCCGAATTCACGGACAACGCCCGGCCTGCCGGCATCGACCTCACGGCCGCCGAACTGCCGGATGACATGTCCGGGAGCGGCCGCGGACTTGCCCTCGCCAAGGTGGCGTTGGACCAGTTTTCCTACGCCAAGGAGGACGGCGGGAACCGCTGGACACTGCTTTGCCGGCGCAAGTCGACGGCGGACACCGCCACGCACTGAACCGGCCACCAACATGCACTGAGCGGCGAATCTTGCCTCAATCGCCGCCCGGGCGACAGTCAATGACGCTCCATTGAGCCGGCAAGACCCCGCAAATCCGCCAAATTCATAATTAGCTCACAAAAGTTTGACTAAAAGGTTTACCTAAGTAAGGCTTGCCTTGCTACGTTAGCGCGCCTCCAAACGCCTACCAAAGGAAAACCTTGTGACGCTGTTGCCCCGTGTGGACGAGAAACCCCTGGACCTGCCCGCCCCTTCCGGCGGGCACGATTTCGGCTCCCGGGTGGAGCTCGCCCTCGCCGCCACCAACCACCTTTTCAACTCCCGCAACGCGCCCCGCTACGTGGCGCAGGTGCTCCAGGGCGTCAACGCCGTGGCCACCAAGCTGGAGCGGACCACCAAGCCGTTTACCGGCGTCGGGCCCCGGGAGCTTCAGGCGCGCGTCGGCGCGGTTGACCTGGACCTGCCCCTGCCGGACACTGCCGCTGCGCTGGCGGAACTTGAAGAGGTGTACCTGCAGGACGCCGTCTACTTCCATGACGCGAAGTACGCGGCGCACCTGAACTGCCCCGTGGTGATCCCGGCGCTGGTGGGGGAGAGCATCCTGTCCGCCGTGAATTCGTCGATGGACACCTGGGACCAGAGCGCGGGCGCCACCATGATCGAGCGCAGGCTCATCGACTGGACGGCGGAGCGGCTGTCCCTGGGGGACGCTGCCGACGGCGTGTTCACGTCCGGCGGCAGCCAGTCCAACTTCCAGGCGCTGCTCATTGCCCGCAACCATGCCGTGGCCGGGCTGCGGAAGCTCCCCGGCAATGAATCCCTCCGGCTTCCTGCCCTGCTGGAGAAGCTGCGGGTCTTCGCGTCCGAAGACAGCCACTTCAGCATCCGCAAATCAGCCTCCATGCTGGGACTGGGGTACGACGCCGTCGTGCCGGTGGCCTACGGGCCGGACCACCGGATGGACCCCGCCGCGCTGGCCGGCGCGCTGGCGCAAACGGCCGACGCCGGGCTGGTCCCGATCGCCGTGGTGGGCACCGCCGGGACAACCGATTTCGGCGCGGTGGACCCGCTCGTCGAGCTCGCCGCCCTCGCCCGGGCGTACGGCGCATGGTTCCACGTGGACGCCGCCTACGGCGGCGGCCTGATGCTCTCCGGCCGCTACAGCCACCGGCTGGACGGGATCGGCCTGGCCGACTCCGTCACCGTGGATTTCCACAAGACCTTCTTCCAGCCGGTGAGCTCCAGCGCCCTGCTGGTCCGGGACCGGGCCATGCTGCGGCACGTGACCTACTACGCGGACTACCTCAACCCGGAGAGCGCCGCGCTGGCGGACATTCCCAACCAGGTGGACAAGAGCATCCAGACCACACGCCGCTTTGACGCCCTGAAGCTCTGGCTGACCCTCCGGATCATGGGCGCGGATGCCGTCGGTGCCCTGCTGGACGAGGCGATAGACCTTGCCGCACGCACCGGGCAGGCCCTGGCCGCCGACCCCGACTTCGAGCTGGCCGCCCACCCACAGCTGAGCACGCTCGTGTTCCGCTACCGTCCGCTCCTGGCCGACGGGACGCGCCTCGATGAGGACGCCGCTGACACCCTTAACCCGGCGATCCGCGCCGCCGTATTCGCCTCCGGCGAGGCGGTGGTTGCCGGAACGAAGGTGGCCGGACGGCACTACCTGAAGTTCACCCTGCTGAACGCCGAGGCCACCCCGGAAGACATCACCACGATCATCAGCCTGCTCCGCCGTACGGGTGAAGCGCTGCTTACCGGCCAGGAGGCTGCAGCATGAGCACCTCCACTCCCAGCACCGCAGGCGAGGGGCACGTGTACGACTTCGCCGGTATCGGCGTCGGGCCTTTCAACCTGGGGCTCGCCGCGCTCACCGAGCCCATCGACGGACTGGATGCCGTCTTCCTGGAGCGCCGCGACTCGTTCGACTGGCACCCCGGCATGATGCTGGAGCCGGCCCACTTGCAGGTCCCGTTCATGGCGGACCTCGTGACGCTGGCCGACCCCACGTCGCCGTATTCGTTCCTGAACTTCCTCAAGCAGACCGGCCGGCTCTACCGCTTCTACATCCGGGAAAACTTCTACCCGCTGCGCGCCGAGTACAACCAGTACTGCCAGTGGGTGGCCGGCCGGCTCGCTTCGGTGCGGTTTGGCACGGACGTCCGGGAGATCACGTACGACGGCGGCGTGTACACGCTGTCCGTCCACGGCCCCGCCGGGCCGGAGGTGCTGCGCGCGCGGCGGCTGGTGCTGGGCACCGGAACATCGCCGTACGTCCCCGCGGCCTGCGACGGAATCGTCGAAGCGGCAGCCAATGGTGGCGGGCTGGTCCTCCACAACGCCGAGTACCTGTCGAGGAAGAGTGAGCTGCAGCAGCAGCGGAGCATCACCATCGTGGGCAGCGGCCAGAGCGCGGCGGAAATCTACTATGAGCTGCTGCAGGAGATCGACGTCCACGGGTACCAGCTGAACTGGGTCACCCGGTCCGCGCGGTTCTTCCCGCTGGAGTACACCAAGCTCACCCTGGAGATGACGTCTCCGGAGTATGTGGACTACTTCCACAGCCTCCCGCAGGAACAGCGCGACGGCCTCATCAGGAGCCAGAAGAACCTGTACAAGGGCATCAACTCCGAGCTCATCGATGCCATCTACGACCTCCTGTATGCCAAGAGCCTCTCTGGGATGGTGGATACCCGGCTGCTGACGCACTCGGCCCTCACCGGGGCCTCGTGGGACCCGGCCTGCGGCACCCACACCCTGCAGCTCCGGCATGAGGAGCAGGGCGCCGGCTATTCGCTGGACAGCGAAGCCGTGGTGCTTGCCACCGGCTACGGCTACCGCGAACCCGGGTTCCTAAACGGGATACAGGACCGGATCGCCCGGGACGGCCGCGGCAGGTTCGCCGTCGAGCGCAACTACAGTACCGGCGTCGAACCCGGCGAGATCTTCGTCCAGAACGCGGAACTCCACACCCACGGCTTCGTCACCCCGGACCTCGGCATGGCCGCCTACCGCAACTCCTGCATCCTGCGCGAGATCACCGGCCGCGAGGTCTATCCTGTGGAACAAAGCATCGCGTTCCAGCACTTCGGGGTTCCCGTGACGGCTGACGTAGCGGAGCAGCAGCCGGTGAACGCATGAGTTTCACGTTCCGCTGCTTTGACCCCGACACCGACGCACAACTCCTCCACAGCTGGGTAACCCGGCCATATGCTGCCTTCTGGGGGATGCAGTCCGCGTCCGTGCAGGACGTTGTGCAGGAATACACGAAGATCCAGTCCAGCGGTCACCACCACGCGCTGCTGGGGCTCGACGCCGGCGTTCCAGCCTTCCTGATGGAGGAGTACCGTCCGGCCTTCTCCCCGCTGGCAGGCCGATACGCCGTGCAGCCGGGGGACATCGGGATGCACCTCCTGGTCGCGCCGCCGGCCGGTCCGCCGCGCCCGGGCTATACCGCCGCCGTGATGGAAATCGTCCTGGACCGGCTCTTCGCCAAGGACAAAGTGGAGCGCGTGGTGGTTGAGCCCGACGCCCGGAACCACAAGATCCACGTCCTCAATGCGCGGCTCGGATTCCAGCCCGCCGGGGAGATCGCGCTGCCGGACAAGCAGGCCCTCCTCAGTTTTTGCACGCGGGAGGCCTTCCATGCCGCCCGCGCCGCCCTTCATTCATCCCCGATCCAGCCATCGCCGATCCGCCTTTCCCCAAATCGCCAGGGAGCCTCACTTTGACCACCGCAGAACTCGAATCCGTCCTCACCGCAGGAAACGCCGCAACCCACCTCACGCCGGAACGCTGGGCCGCCGCCAACCGGCACCTGGTCCGCAAGGCGCTCGCCGAGTTCTCACACGAACGCATCCTCAGCCCGGAACGGATCAGCCCGGGGGACGCCGCCGGGGGCAGCGCCGCGCCCGGTGCCGAGGACCGGTCCGAAGCCGGTGCCGGAGCCCAGTCCCACGACTACCGGGTGCTCAGCGATGACGCCACGGTTGAATACCGGTTCTCCGCCAGGATCCTGCACCTGGAGCACTGGTCCGTCGACGCCGCTTCGATCACCTGCAACCGCGACGGGCAGGACGCACCCCTGGATGCGCTCCGGTTCATCACCGAATTCCGCGACGCCCTGGGGATCCGGCCGGAGATGCTCCCGGTCTACCTCGAGGAGATCAGCAGCACTCTTTCCAGCCACGCCTACAAGCAGTGGATCGGCCAGCCGTCCTCCGCGGAACTGGCGGCAGGCGTGACCGGCGGAGCGGACGCCGCCACGGACTTCCAGGCCATTGAGCGCAGCATGACGGAGGGTCACCCCTGCTTCGTGGCCAACAACGGCCGGCTGGGCTTCGGCATCGCCGACTATCGCGCCTTTGCCCCGGAAGCCGGCGCCCCCGTGCAGCTGGAATGGATCGCGGTGCACCGGAGCAAGGCAGTGTTCACCTCCAGCGAGGGCCTGGACTATGCAGCCCACCTTGACGCCGAACTGGGTGCCGGCACCCTGGCCTACTTCGACGCCGGGCTCAGTGCCCTGGGCCTGGACCCGGCCGCGTATTTCCTGATGCCGGTGCACCCGTGGCAGTGGGAGAACAAACTGACGGTGACCTTTGCCGCCGAGATCGCCCAGCAGCACATCGTGCACCTCGGGATCGGGGCGGACGGATACCAGGCCCAGCAGTCCATCCGGACGTTTTTCAACACGACCGCCCCGGAAAAGGCGTACGTCAAGACCGCCATGTCCGTGCTGAACATGGGGTTCATGCGCGGGCTGTCCCCGCAGTACATGAAAGCCACACCGGCCATCAATGACTGGCTCCAGGACCTGATCGGCGGCGACGAGGCCCTGCAGGCCCGCGGACTGGCGGTGATCCGGGAGGTGGCAGCCATCGGATACCACAACGGATACTACGAGGAGGCCGCGCCCAAGGAGTCGCCGTACCGGAAGATGCTGTCCGCGCTGTGGCGTGAAAGCCCGCTGCCGCTGCTTGCGGACGGACAACAGCTGGCCACCATGGCCTCGCTGCTGCACACCGATGCCGCGGGCACACCCTTGGTCTCCGCCCTGATCGAACAGTCCGGGCTGGAACCCGGCGAGTGGCTGCGCCGGTACTTCGAGGCGTACCTCGTGCCCCTGGTGCACTGCCTGTACCGCTACGAGCTGGCGTTCATGCCGCACGGCGAGAATGTGATCCTGGTGCTCCATAACGGGGTGCCCGTGCGGGCGGTCATGAAGGACATCGCCGAGGAAATCGTGGTGATGGGGAACCGGATCGAGCTGCCGGACGCCGTATCCCGGATCAAGGCGGACATTCCCGACGACGAGAAGGTCCTGGCCGTCTTCACCGACGTGTTCGACTGTATCTTCCGGTTCCTCGGCGCCCTCCTGGAGGAAGACGGCGTGCTTCGCGGCGAGGAATTCTGGCGCATCGCTGCCGGGGCCATCCGCGATTACCAGGCGGAGCACCCCGAACTCGCGGACCAGTTTGCCCGGCACGACCTGTTCGCGCCCGACTTCCAGTTCTCCTGCCTCAACAGGCTGCAGCTGCGCAACAACCGGCAGATGCTCGATCTCACGGACCCGTCCGGAGGCCTGCAGATGGCCGGCAGGCTGGTGAACCCGCTGGCGAAGTTCGCCTAGGACGTTCGCCGAGATGGCATGTCACGGCAGTCGTGGTCGAACACACTGCCGTGAGGTGCCGTCCGGGCGCTGCTTAGGGGGAGGCGCCGGGCACCAGGTGCCACTAGGCTTCTGCCATGACCGAACAAGTTCCCGGACCCACAGCCCTGATCACCGGCGCGACGGCGGGCCTTGGCGCCGAGTTTGCCCGCCAGCTCGCGGAACAGGGGCACCACCTGGTGCTGGTGGCCCGCGATGCGGAGCGCCTGCGGGCCGCCGCGCACGAACTGGAGAACAACTACAGCATCACGGCCGAGGTGCTGTCCGCTGACCTGACGGACGACGCCGGGGTGGCCACCGTCGTCGAACGCCTTTCCGACGCTTCACGGCCGGTGGAGATCCTGGTCAACAACGCCGGCATCGGGCTGCTGAAGTCCTTCGACAAGAACAGCTTGGACGAGGAACGCAGGCACCTGCGGCTCCATGTCCAGACGCCCATGGAACTGTGCCACGCTGCCCTGCAAGGCATGCTGGCGCGCGGTTCGGGCAGGATCATCAACGTGGCCAGCGTCGCCGCGTTCGCCAACCGGGGTAGTTACTCGGCGGCGAAAGCCTGGCAGGTGAGCTTCAGCCGCTGGGCCAACCTGGCATACGCCGGCAGCGGCGTGAAAGTGACGGCCGTGTGCCCGGGGTTCACCCACACCGAATTCCACGACCGGATGGGCATGGACAAAACAGTGGCCCCGCGGTGGCTGTGGCTGCACGCGGACCGCGTGGTCCGGGAAGGCCTGGCGGACAACGAACGCGGCCGTGCGGTGTCCATCCCCACCAAGCGGTACAAGGTGGTTGCCGCCGTTTCGCGGGTGCTGCCGGCGCGGTTTACGTCCGGGCCGCCAAAAAGGCCCGCAAAGTAGCCGCTGTGTTCAGCTGGACGGGCGCAGGCGGACTGTCCGCCGCCGGACCAGCACAATCACCAGGATGCCAACCACCGCGCCCACCACGGTTTCCACGGCACGTTCCGTGATGAGGACATAGGGGTCTGCCGGGGCGGCAAGTTGCGTCATTAGCAGGATGACTGGGGTGAACGACACCATGGCGAGGCCGTAGTGCCTGGTCATGAAAAGTTCCGTGGTGAACTGGAAGATGATGACCAGAACCGCCAGCACGGCGGCTTCCGCCCCCGGAAAAAACGTCAGCGGCGCCCAGGGCACCGGAAGAAGTACGACGGCGACCAGCACCAGCCCGAGGAAGGTCCCCACCATGCGGTGGAGGCCGCGGTGCACGCTGCTGGGCAGGTCTGCTCCGGCGAGGGGAACCGCGGCGGCGGCCATGGCCCAGTGCGGGTGGCCGCTGCCGCTGAGAACACCGATGGAGCCGGCTGTTCCGACTGCCAGGACATAGCGGGCCGCGTGGATCACGGCTGCCTGCCGCCTTAATCCGCCCAGCGGCGCGGCAGCCCGGACCGCTCCCGGCTGCCACTTCCGGCCGCGGACCCAGCCGCCAAAACCGACGGCTATGGAAAACGCCGCGGAGGCGGCTGCAATGACCAGTGCCGCGAACCAGGGAATGGTGGTGGGGACGGAGGCGCAGGCGCCCAGGGCCAGGATGCCGAAGAACGGGCCGTTGGGCTTCAGGTTCACCCTGTCGGAGAACACCGAGCCGATGCCGGCGAGGACGGCTTCGACACCCACCAGCCACCAGGAGTGCAGGTGGTTGACGGACAGGAAAATGCCGACGCCAACCCCGCTGAGCAGGACCAGCGCGGCCTGCGTCTGGTGAATGAGGCGGAGCTGGTGGGGCTCGGACCGTCCATACATCCCGGTCAGGGCGCCGAACACGGCATAGATGATCAGGTCCGGGCGGCCGAAAACCAGGAGGGCCAGCGAGGGGACGGCCACACTGACCGCCACGCGCAGGGCGGACAAATGATCATTGTTGGCCGGGCCGAGGCTATGCAGGTCGCGGAGATGCCGCAGGAGGCCGTGGGCCATGGGTACCTCCGTTCTTCCGTGCGTTCGTTCCGAGCGCACTTCCTCAAAAAGTCTGCCAGACGCGCGGAAGGCCTGCTTTGCACGCTGTCACAAAAGAACATCGTGCAAAGCAGGCCTCGTCGGGCGGGGCTGCTGGGCTACGAGGCTAGGCCCTCGCAGGAACCTTTTCGGTTTCGCGCAGCTCGTCCTCAAACGGCATGTCATCCAGGTTGATCAGCGGGTTCTCATCCTGGGTGGCCACGAGCTCGTGCGCCTCTGCCTTGGTGTCCACGCTGGGCATGGAGCCCGGCAGCGGACGGTTGGCTGATTCCTTCAGGAAGTAGATGGCCACCGCGCCGACGGCCGACGTGGCCATCAGATAGTACGCGGGCATCATGTCGTTGCCGGTGCTATTGATCAGGGCGGCGACGATGAACGGTGTGGTTCCGCCGAAGATGGCCACGGAGAAGTTGTAAGCGATGCCCATGGCGCCGTAGCGGCTGGACGTCGGGAACTGGGCCGGCAGGGCGGAGGCCAGGTTGGCCACGTAGAACGTCACCGGGAAGGCGATCAGGCCGAGGCCCAGCAACGTCGACCAGACTTCTCCGATGCCGATCAGGAGGAACGCCGGAGTTGCCAACACCACGGTGCTGAGGGCTCCGATCCAGAGCACGGGTCGGCGGCCGATCCGGTCAGACAGCTTGCCGGTGAGCGGAATGCAGAGGCTCATGACCACCAGCACGGGGATGGTCAGCAGCGTGCCGTGAACCGGATCGTAGCCCTTGGACTCCGTGAGGTACGTCGGCATGTAGGACGTCAGGGCATAGCCGGCCGTGTTTGCGGCGGCCACGAGGATCATCGCGACGATGAGCGAACGCCAGTAGGCCTTCACGATGCCCACCGGGCCCTTGGATGCGGCTGCATCGCCGGCGGTGGCGTCCTTTGCGGATGCTTCCTGCGCGTCAAGGGTCGCCTGGAACTGCGGGGACTCCTCGATTTTGCTCCGGAAGTAGACGGCGATCAGGCCCAGCGGCCCGGCGACGAGGAACGGAATCCGCCAGCCCCATTGCTCCATGGAGTCCTGGCCAAGCGTGAGCTGCAGGACGGAGACCAGGGCGGCACCGATTGCGAAGCCGAGGTAGCTGCCCATGTCCAGGAAGCTGGCGAAGAAGCCACGGCGCTTGTCCGGCGCGTATTCGCTCACAAAGGTGGTGGCACCGGCGTACTCGCCGCCGGTGGAGAAGCCTTGGACGAGCTTGAACAGCACCAGCAGGACCGCGGCCCAGATACCGATCTGTGCGTAGCCGGGCAGGAGGCCGACCGCGAAGGTGCTGGCGGCCATGATCATCAGGGTGGCCGCGAGTACCTTCTGGCGGCCGATCTTGTCGCCGAGCCAGCCGAACACGACACCGCCGAGGGGGCGGGCAATGAAGGTGGCAGCGAACGTTCCCAGCAGGAACAGGGTTTGGACGGACTTGTCCGCCTCAGGCAGGAACACCGGACCCATGGTGGTGATCAGGTAGCCGAACACGCCGACGTCGTACCACTCCATCGTGTTCCCCACGATGGTTCCGCCGAGTGCTTTCTTAAGCATCGGCTTGTTGACGACGTTGACATCGGAGACTTTGAGTCTGCGGCGAGGCAACAGCCTCGACTTCTTGGCGCTTTGGGGCGCGATGCCCGGGGGCACAATATTGTTGGTTCCGCGGGCGATGTTCGCGCCTGCTGAAGAGTCGGTCATGCTTCGGTCTTTGGGCATTTGGGCTTCTCCCATGGAGGTCATTTGCTTGCGACTTGTAGCTGCCCCGCTCCGGGCAGGCTTTCAATTTTACGCGATTTCCATGGTGTTTCCGAGTTCGGTGGCGTATGATCCGGGGTTTCAAGGGCCGAACGGCAGCCGGAACCCGAATTATTTTGCGCCGTTTCACCGCGCCAGCACTGGAATCCGTGCATTTTCCGCATCGTTACCAAACCTTTTTCGGCCAGCGGCCGATAGGGTGCCCAAAAACGCCGGATCCGGCCCTTCAGCGCCCACCTGCCGGGCCATGCGTGCGGGGGCCGAATCCATCTGAACCGGGGGTTCCCAACCGGCCGGAATACTGCCTAAGGTTGACCCATGGGAACACTGATCTTTGGATAGGCCGGCGGCCGGCCGCCAGCGGGTGTTCCTGCTGGTCTGTCCGCCCGCCCCATTCACCAGCACACAAGCTCGTTGAGGCGTACTTTCACGTTGATCTGCTCGGCTGACTCCCGTCGCCGTCACTTCTCCACCGCGATCCGGGCGACCGTGACCCGGCAGCGCCTGCGTCCACAACTCACCATCGCAAAACGATTCCGTAAGCCACACGTTTCCGTAATACAAGGAGTGCTTCCATGACCCACCAAGACAACACCCAGGGCGCCGAACCGAAATCGGGCCAGAACACCGAATCGCCGGAGGCCGGAACATCGGATGCCGGCCAAGGGATCAAGTCACGGCTGACGGACGCCCAGAAGGAAATGCTGGCCAGTAAGTCCCGTGGCGGCGCGGGGTTGCAGAGCGTTTCCCACGGCCACAAACCCACGCACGCGAGCGGAAAGCAAGGCCCTGCCCAGAAAAAAGTCCGCTGGTAGTTTCTGCAGACAAGCGGTAACCGCAGACCTAATATTGGTGGACGCTTCATTTCAACGCGGAAAGGAAGAGCACAAAATGGCTGAGAAAAATCCTGGGGGACAGCTCGAACCGGAGCTTGCCAGTCACCTGGCGGAATCCATGGACGAGGCGCCCGCGCCCGAGATGCCAGCTCCCGCGGGCCCCGTCAATGGCGGCCGGCAGTGGCCAGATGGCAACGGCAAGCGGCGTCATCCGAAGGAACGCGGCACCGCCCACGGACGGATGGGCCATGAGGCAGCAGTGACCGCAGTCCACCGGACCGGCCGGCCGCAGATGCCGCACTCTTCCTAGGCGGAATCCCGACCCGGGGCCGGGCGATACCCAGAGCGGGTGTCGCCCGGCCCTTTCCGTGTTCCGGTTCCTGTTTGTCCTTGGCTCGGCTTGGCTGCGCCGCTGTGTCAGCCGGATTCCGCCACCACGTCGTCGGCGTTTTTGTCCAGGCGCCAGCCGCGCCACACCGGGTGCCGCAGCTTCCCGCCGCCGGTCCATTCCCCGAAGGTAACTTCGCCCACCAGTTCGGGAGTCACCCAGTGCGCGTCGGAGGCATCGGCGGCCGGGACGTCGGTGAAGGGCGAGGTCTTCCTCGCCCGCGTGTCCAGCTGGAGCCGCAGCTCCGTCAGCTCCCGGTCGCTGAACCCGCTGCCCACGCGTCCCACGTACCGCAGCGTGCCGCCGTCGGGGATGCCCACCAGCAACGAGCCCACGGAGTTGTGCCGTGATCCCTTGCCGGGGCGCCAGCCGCCCACCACCACTTCCTGGGTGCGCTCGAACTTCAGTTTCAACCAGGACCTGGAGCGCTCGCCGCTGACGTAGCGTCCGTCAAGGCGTTTGGCCATGATTCCTTCAAGCCCCAGTTCCCGGGCGCTTTCCAGAATGTGCTCCACTGCGTCGTCCAGGACTTCTGACAGGTGCACGGGGCAGCCGGACGGCCAGTCCAACTGCTCCAGCCGCACCCTGCGCTTCCGGAGCGGCAGCCTGCGGAGGTCCTCGCCGGCGTCCGAGAGCAGGTCGAACACCATTAGCCGGACAGGCGTGGATGCCCAGGCCCTGGCGACGTCGGGAGCTTTGGTCAGTTTCATCCGCGTCTGCAGCAACCCGAAATCGGGCCGACCGGAAGGCCCGACGGCGACGATCTCGCCGTCGGCGGTAAAGCTCTGCTCCGGCCAGCATGCGCGGTCGGTCAGTTCCGGGTAGCTGGCAGACATGTCGTTGCCGTTCCGGCTGATGAGCCGGATCCGGTCGGCGTCGCCGATGATGAGCGCCCGCACGCCGTCCCACTTCAGTTCGAACTGCCAGTCCATGCCACGAAGGTCGGCCGGGGTTCCGGCGCCCGCGAGCATTGGTCGAAAATCAGGTGAAGACGCCGGTGCGGGCGGCGGCTCGTCCTCCCTTGCTTCTTTCGGGGTACTTAAGCCAGCCGCAGCGCCTGACGCTGGCGGGGCACCGTGCCCCCGGCGGTCCATCAGGTGAATAAGCCACTGCGCTTGTTCCGGCTGTTGGGAGGCGTCGCTGTCCCGGGAGGTCCGGATCAGCGCGAACCTCTTGGTCCCGCCAAGGCCGCCGCCTTCAGACCCCGTGAGCGTGGCAATGACTTCCTTGCCTGCTATCCATTTGTCGCATTCGTAGTAGCCCTGGTCCCAGATGCTGACGGTCCCGGCGCCGTACTGGCCCTTGGGGATGGTGCCCTCGAAATCGAGATAGTCCATCGGGTGGTCCTCGGTCTGGACCGCCAGGTGGTTCTGCGCCCCGCTTACGGGCACACCTTTCGGCAGCGCCCAGGACACCAGGACGCCGTCACGCTCCAGCCGGAAGTCAAAGTGCAGCCGGCTGGCGTGGTGCTCCTGGATCACAAACCGCTCCCGGATGGTGCCGGCTCCGGGGTCCGCCCGGAGCCGGTCCGCACTGAACGGCTCCGGCGTCCCTTCCGGATCCCGCATCGAGCGGTACTTCTCCAGCCTCGGGTCGGTGCTGCCGCCGTCGGCCGTTCCGCGGCCGCTGCGCCCGCCAGCGCCGTGGCCGCCGCCGTCGCCGCCGTCGCCGCCGCCGTCGGGACGGCCCTGCACATGGCCGCCGCCTGCGGAAACCGATGCGAACGGGTCCTTGCCGTCCTTGACCCGCCGCATGACCTCCCGGTAGTCCAGCTGCTTCAGCGCGGGGGAGGCCAGCTCGCGCCAGGTCCGCGGTGCTGAGACCGTGGGCCTGAGCCGGCCGCGGAGTGAGTACGGCACGATGGTGGTCTTGGCAGCGTTGTTCTGGCTCCAGTCCACCAGCACTTTGCCGGTGCGGAGCGTCTTCTTCATGTCGCTGACGGCAAGGTCCGGGTGGTCAGCTTCCAGAGCGCGGGCAAGTTCGTGGGCGAATTCGGAGATCTGCTCCGAGCCTTGTGTGCCGTCGAGGCCGGCGTAAAGGTGGATGCCCTTGCTGCCACTGGTCACCGGCACAGGGTCCAGGCCAACGTCCTTCAGGATGGCGCGGGCAAGCCGGGCCACTTCGGCGCACTCGGCCAGCCCGGCGCCCCCGCCGGGATCAAGGTCCAGCACCAGGCGGTCAGGGTTCATGGGATTCCCGTGCGGGTCCACGCGCCACTGCGGGACGTGGATTTCCAGCGAGCCCATCTGCGCCAGCCAGATCAGCGTGGCGGCATCGTTGACCAGCGGGTATTGGTTGGTGCGCTCCTTGTGCCGGATCGAGGCGCGCGGAATCCAGCCGGGCGTGGTGTCCTCCAGGTTCTTCTGGAAAAACATCTCGCCCGGCGCCTCCGCGGTGCCCACTCCGTTAACCCAGCGCTTGCGCGTGGCGGGCCGGTTTACTGCGGCGGGGATCAGGACCGGCGCAACTGCGGTGTAGTACGACAGGACGTCCGCTTTGGTGGTGCCCGTCTCCGGGTACATCACCTTGTCCAGGTTGGTGACCACCAGTTCTCGGCCTTGGATCCGGACACGTTCCCTACTGCCGGCCAAAGGTCTTCACCTCCGGGCAACTCTGATGTTCACTTGATCCATGAGAGCCATCTGGAAAGGCGCTATCGCATTTGGGCTGGTCAACGTGCCGGTCAAGGTCTACAGCGCCACGGAGGACCACGACATCGGGCTCCACCAGGTCCACGGCGCCGACGGCGGACGCATCCGGTACCAGCGCCGCTGTGAAGTCTGCGGCGAGATCGTGGATTATGCGGACATCGACAAGGCCTACGAGGAGGACGGCCGTACGGTGATCCTCACCCGTGACGAGCTTAAGTCCATCCCGGCGGAGAGCAGCCACGAGATCGAAGTGGTCCAGTTTGTTCCGTCCGAGCAGCTCGATCCCATGATGTTCGAGAAGAGCTACTACCTGGAACCGGATTCCAAGTCCCCGAAGGCGTACGTCCTCCTCCGCCGGGCACTGGAAGACACGGACCGTGTGGCCGTGGTCCAGTTCGCGCTCCGGGAGAAGACCCGGCTCGGCGCGTTGCGGATCAAGGACGACGTCCTGGTGCTGCAGTCGCTGCTGTGGGCGGACGAGGTCAGGGAGCCGGCATTTCCCGCCCTGGAAACCACCGTCCGGATCTCCGCCCAGGAACGGGAGATGTCCGCAGCCCTGGTTGACTCCATGGCCGGGGACTTTGAGCCCGGCCAGTTCACCGACGACTACCAGGTGCAGCTCCGCAAGCTCATCGACGCGAAGATCGAGCAGGGCGAGTCCCTGGACACCGAACAGACGTTCGGCGCCGAGGCCGCCGAGACCGGGCAGGGTGAGGTCATCGACCTGATGGAAGCCCTGAAGCGAAGCCTGGAAAAGAAGCGGGGCGGCGGGGCGGCCAAGGCCGCGAGCGAGTCGGGGGCGGCGGACAGCGCCGACGCCGACACCGACGAGGCTCCCGCGAAAACCACGCGCGCCAAGGCCCCTACGGCCCGCTCCAAGACGACCGCTGCCAAGGCAACGGCTGCCAAGACTCCGGCAAAGGCGGCAAGCAAGGCCGCTGCGGCGGAAACTGCAGTCAAGGAGCCGGCGAAAAGCCGGCGAAAAGGGGCCTGATACGGCAGTGCACTGGCCGGTTCGGTAACCCATTGCTGCCGCGGTCAGGAGTTCCTGAGAGCTGAGATGAGCTCACTTTTCTTCTTGGCGGAGTAACCCTTCAGCCCTATTTCCTTCGCTTTGGCTTTGAGCTGGGCGACCGTCCAATCCTCGTAGTCGCCCGCCTTGCCGCCCTTGCGCCCCACCTCGGAGCGTCCCCTTTTGGCGGCGGCGTTGGAAATCCGGGCGGCCTTCTGCTTCGAGGCGCCGTCCTCGCGCAGCTCCTCGTACAGTTGCGGGTCCTTGAGGCTGGGGTTCTTTTTCTCAGGCACGGTCAGCTCGGATCTGATGGTTCGGCGTCGTCGATGAAGGGGTCCACCCCGGCCGGACGCTTCGGCGAAGGCGTGGGTGTATGCGGCGGCTGCGGGTGGGATTCGTGTGCCGCGGACCCGGGTGCCTCCGACACGTGTGCGTGGTGCGCCGGAGCGTTCGCCGCAAAGCCTGCCTCTTCCTCGGTTTCTTCCACTTCTCCGTGGTCCACGGCAGAACGCCAGGCGCCCGTTTCAATGCCGCGCGACTCGATGAAGTGCTTGAACCGCTTGAGGTCGGCGCTGAGCTGGTGGCTGACCGCGCCCACTGCGGAGCCGGCCTTCTCCACCAGCCCCTCCGGCTCCCATTCCAGTGCCACGGTGACCCGGGTGTGCTCCGGCCCGAGGGATTCGAAGGAGATTTCGCCGGCGTTGCGCGGCTTGTCCGTGCTGACCCAGGCGATCCGCCGGTCCGGGAGCTGCTCGGTGATCTGCGCGTTGTACTCGCGCCTGACCCCAGCGATGTCGGTCCGGAAATGCAAGGACGTCTCGTCTATTTGTTCCACGGACTCCACGCCCTTCATGAACTCCGGGAATGATTCGAACTGGGTCCATTGGTTGTAGGCCGTGGACACGGGAACTTCCACCTCGATGGTTTCCTGCAGGGTAGCCACTGTCTCATCCTCTTTCAGCCCGGGGTCGTGCCCCGAATGGGTCTGTTGAACGGCGTGTCGCCACGCTGTCCACGCTAACGGGGCCGTCAGGCAAAAACAAGGAATGTACTAAGTCGGCTTAGTTCATTGTGCCGGGAGTTAAACGCAGCGGCCGGCCCGTGCGCCGTGTGCCCCCTCAAGGGGCCGTGGCGCAGCGTGCCGGCCGCTGGCTGCCGTTCCGGAAGCGGACTGTATCAGCCCGCCGTGCCGCTACTCGGCGTCGTGATCGGTTTCCAGGATCTGGACCAGGTGGTCCAGTGCCGTATCGGCGCCGTCGCCTTCGGCGCGGAGGACCACAACGTCGCCGTGCGAGGCGCCCAGGCTCATCAGGGACAGGATGCTGGCGGCGTCCATGGCCTCGTCAACCGGTTCGCCCTGACGGGCAATGGTGATCTCGTGCGGGTACTCGCCGGCTGCCTCGGCAAAGATGGCGGCGGGGCGGGCGTGCAGGCCCACGCGGCTGGCGATGGTGGCGGTGCGTTCGAACATGTGTGCTCCTTGGATATCAGGTCGAGACAAATGGTTGGTCAGAATACCGAACCGGGTCAGACAGTTACTGGAACCGGCTCCACGGTATCAACGGACTTGCGGACGGCCCAGCGCTTCAGCGCAATCACTGCCAGGGCGGTGACGACGGTGCCCACGAGGATCGAAACAACGAACATTACGAAGTTGTCGATCGCGAAGAAGACGAAGATTCCGCCGTGCGGGGCCTTTGATCCGACGCCTGCTGCCATCGAGATGGCACCGGTCACTGCGCCGCCCAGCATGCTGGCGGGGATGACGCGGAGCGGATCGGCTGCGGCGAACGGGATGGCACCTTCGGAAATGAAGGACGCTCCCAGCAGCCAGGCGGCCTTGCCGTTTTCACGCTCGGCCAGGCTGAAGCGCTTCTTGTCCAGGACGGTGGAAGCGAGGGCCATGGCCAGCGGCGGGACCATGCCCGAAGCCATGACGGCTGCCATGATCTGCCACGGCGCCTGGTTGTCCAGGGTGGCGGCGCCCAGGCCGGCGACGGCGAAGGAGTAGGCAACCTTGTTGACCGGGCCACCGAGGTCGAAGCACATCATGAGGCCCAGGATGACGCCCAGTGCGATGGCGCTGGCGCCGGTGAGGCCGGAAAGCCAGCCGTTCAGGCCCTTGGTGATGGCAACGATCGGAGCGCCCAGGATAAGGAACATCAGGCCGGAGGCAACCAGTGAAGCAAGCAGCGGGATGATCACCACGGGCATCAGGCCGCGCAGCCAGCGGGCCACCTGGATCTGCCCGATGGAGTGGGCGATGTAGCCGGCCAGGAGACCGCCCACGATGCCGCCCAGGAAGCCTGCACCCATGAACCCTGCCACGGCGCCGGCCACGAAGCCCGGTGCGATACCCGGACGGTCGGCGATGCCGTAGGCGATATAACCGGCCAGTGCGGGGACCAGGAAGCCGAGCGAGAGGGCACCGATCTTGAAGAGCACGGCACCGAGGTAGGCGCCGAGCGGGCCCCAGGCGTTTTCAGGGTATTCGGTGGGCAGGTTGAAGATGCTGTTGTCCACCACGATGACGTCTGCGAACTGGGTAATCAGGTAGCCGCCCATCAGGAAGCCCAGGGCGATGAGCAGACCGCCGCCGGCCACGAACGGAATCATGTAGCTGACGCCCGTGAGGAGCGCCTTCTTGAGTTTCTGTCCGATGTGCTCGCCCTTTTCGGTGGCTTCGGCTTCAGCCTGCTCTTCGGCGCCGAAGTGCGGTACGCGGCGGGCGTTGGGGTTGTCCGCCGCGGCCAGTGCCTCCTGCACCATCTTGTCCGGTTCGTCGATGCCGCGCTTGACGGGTGCGTTGATGACCGGCTTGCCGGCAAAGCGCTCCTTGCCGCGGACGTCCACGTCCACCGCGAAGATCACGGCATCGGCTGCGGCGATCACGGCGGGGTCCAGCGGCTTGGCGCCGGAGGAGCCCTGGGTTTCCACCTGCAGGTCCACACCGACTTCCTTGGCTGCGGCAACCAGTGAATCGGCGGCCATGTAGGTGTGGGCGATGCCCGTGGGGCAGGCCGTCACGGCTACGAGGCGCTTGGGGCCGGACCTGGCGCCGGTAGCGGCACCGGCAGAGGGCGCGGCTGCTGCGGCTGATGCCACGGCAGGCTCGGCTGCGGCCGCAGGCTTGTCGGCCAGGGCGCCGTCCACCAGCTCAACGATCTCGGCCTGGGTGGTGGCTGCACGCAGGGAAGCGGTGAAGTCCTTTTTGATCAGCGAGCGGGCCAGCTTGGACAGGAGCTTCAGGTGCTCCTGGTCCGCGCCTTCGGGGGCTGCGATGAAGAAGATCAGGTCCGCCGGGCCGTCCTTGGCGCCGAAGTCCACGGGCTGCGAGAGCCGGGCCATGGCCAGGGTGGGCACCGTCACCGCCGTGGAGCGGCAGTGCGGAATGGCAATTCCGCCGGGCACGCCCGTGGCGGTCTTGGATTCGCGGGCAAAGGCGTCCGTGAAGAGGCCTTCGGCTTCGGTGGCGCGTCCGGTGGCGGCAACCCTGCCGGCCAGATGGCGGATCACGTCCTCGGGCGAATTGCCCAGGTTCTGGTCTAGCTCGACCAGATCAGTAGTAATGAGCTGAGTCACTGTCAGTCCTTCCGGAGGGCCGTGATGGTTACGGCATCAGGGGTGGTTTGGTGGACCGCCGGGACTGTGGAGCCCGGCAGGGAGGCGGCAGCGGCACCATGTGCCACGGCCTGACGGAGGCAGTCGGCCGGGGCGGCGCCCTGGCTGGAGGCGAGCAGGTAGCCGGCAAGGGAAGAATCTCCCGCGCCGACAGTGCTGACCGCCTTGACCGGCGGATGCGTGGCCAGCCACGCGCCGTCGGCCGTCACTAGTACCGCACCCTTGGAACCGAGCGTTGCCAGCACGGCACCTACACCGGAACGCACGACGGCGGCGGCGGCTGCCGCGGCAGCCTCCGGATCCGCTTCCAGTTCGTCAGCGGTGGACGCCGTGGCGAAACCGGCTGCGGCAGCCAGTTCAGCCAGTTCTTCGGCGTTGGGTTTGAGGAGGTCCGGCATGCCTGACGCGTCGCCCGAGAGGGCGGCGGCGAGGGGCGCGCCGGACGAGTCGACGGCGATGCGCGGGGCAGCACCGTCGTTGGTGGACCGAAGCCGCCGGGTAACGGTGGCGTAGAAGTCGGCCGGGACTCCGGGTGGGAGCGAGCCGGCGAGGACAACCCAGCTGGCGCCGCGGGAACGCTCCAGCAGAAGCCCGATCAGGGCTTCCTGCTGGTCTTCGCTCAGTACCGGGCCGGGTTCGTTGATTTTGGTGGTGACGCCGTCCGGCTCCGTCAGCGCCACGTTGGTGCGCAGCGGTTCGTGGATGGCGAGGGCGGCGAAGGGGACGCCGCCGTCACGAAGTCCTGCCAGCACCGGATCGGAGTCGCCGCCGGGGAGGACGGCCACTGTTTCCAGTCCGGAGGCCACCAGGGCACGGGATACGTTGACGCCTTTCCCGCCGGACTCCTGGCGGACGGAGACGGCCCGCTGCACTTCCCCGCGCAGCAGCGGCGAGGGCAGGGCCACGGTGCGGTCGAGGCTCGGGTTCGCGGTGAGGGTGACAATCATGCGATCACCACGTCCACGCCGGCGTCAGCAAGCGCCGCCGCCAGTTCCGGGCTGGGTTCACTGTCTGTAATCAAGGTGTCCAGATCTTTCAACGAGGCGAACTGGACCAGCGTTTCGGCATCCAGCTTGGACGAATCGGCCAGCACCACAATGCGGCGTGCCGATTGGACGAAGGCCGCTTTGACGGCGGCTTCTTCAGGATCGGGGGTGCTCAGCCCGAAGGCCGAGTGGATTCCGTTGGCGCCGATGAAGGCGATGTCCGGACGGATTCGGTGTGCCGCGTCCACGGTGGACTGGCCCACGGCAGCCTGCGTGAGGCCGCGGACCCTGCCACCCAGCAGGTGGAGGGCGATGCCCGGCTCGCCGGCGAGCTTGGCGGCGATCGGGATCGCGTGGGTGATGACGACGAGTTCGTTCTCCGAGCCGGTGTCAGGGGCGGCGGAAGGGTCGGCAAGGCGCAGGGCGATCAGGTCCGCCAGCGCTTCAGTGGTTGAGCCGGCGTCCACCAGGATGCTGCCCGCCGGATTTTGCGGGATGAAAGCCAAAGCGGCCTCGGCAATGCGCAGCTTTTCCGGCTGCCGCTGCACGGTCCGTTCCAGGATGCTTTCCTCGGTGGTGCTGATCCGGTCTGGGGCGACGGCGCCGCCATGGACCCTGCGTACTGTGCCGGCGGCTTCCAGCGCAGCCAGGTCCCGCCGGACGGTTTCGGTGGTGATGTTGAAGCGCTCGGCAAGCGCAGTGACGCTGGCCCGGCCGCTTTCGGCGACTAGACCCGCGATCAGCTGTTGGCGCTCTTCGGCGAACACTTACCCTCCATTGCGTAAATACTGCTGGTACTTCAGTGAACGGCTTCAGTGACTGCCATCACACGATGTTGAATTGCTTGACTTTATCTTTGTTCTTGTTGGTTTGTCAATGAAAACAACACGAACGCAGATCGCGGTGTTGGACGGCGGTCCTTCCAAAGACGGCGAAAGCCGGGCCCGACCGTGTTGGTCTGGCCCGGCTTCCGGGGTACTCGCATTGCGGTTCGCCTGTGTCCGTGGACAGCGGCGGCCGGAGGATCATGGCTAGAGGCTGCCGTCCCGGCTCTCATTGCGGACAATCCGCTCGCCCGTGTTTGGGTCCACCACCGACCGGGTTTCGCTTACCCGCCTGGTGCGTCCCGGCGAAGCCAGCACCAGTGAGGCGATCAGGCCGATGACGCCGACGGCCATCAGGATGTACCCGATCAGCGTCTGGTCCACATAGGGGATGAGGCCGGGGGTGATGGCCCACGCCAAGATGGCGCCGATGGCGATAAGGAAAATAGAGGAACCGATTCTCATGACTTGCTCCTAGCTGTCCGGGGGACGTGCGGGCAAAAAGACGTGCGCAAAACTTGATCAGCATGCTGTCTAGCGACAGGCTACAGCCCCTTCCCGGCCGTTTCAATGAACCGGAAGGCGCGCGCCGGAGCTGTGTCACAGTCGTTATTTACCGGGATGTTGCCGGCGGCGGCGAAGTAACACCAGCAGCCGGAGGCGTGCCCCGCGTACTGTGGATTGCGCACGCATTCTCCCGGCCGGGCACATTCGTCCGGCCAGGCAAATTTGCCCGGCCAGCGGGGGGAGGCGTCCGCGACAAACAGCGCGCAGCGTCCACGGATCCCAGGAGCAGTGTTACCCATGTCTGAACAAGTCCCCGCGGTAGTAGTCACCGGTCTGGGAGCAGTGACTCCCGTCGGCTCAACCGCCGGCGAAACATGGGACGCGCTCCTGGCCGGACGTTCCGGGATTGTGGCCCTTGACGACGGCTGGTCAGACGGGCTTCCCGTACGCATTGCAGGACGCGTCACCGCAGACGTCCCGTCACTGCTGTCCACCTTGGAATACAAAAGGATGGACCGCTGCGGCCACCTGGCGCTTATCGCCGCGCGCGAGGCCTGGGCGCACGCCGGCCGGCCGGAGGTTGACCCGGAACGGCTGGCCGTGGTGATCGGCTCCGGCTACGGCGGCCTGGACACCACCCTTGAGCAGACCCGGACGCTGGACGAGAAGGGGCCGCGCAGGGTCTCACCGCACACGCTTACCCGGATCATGGTGAACGGCCCCTCGGCGTGGGTCTCCATTGACGTCGGAGCCCGCGGCGGGGCGCGGACTCCCGTCAGCGCCTGCGCCTCCGGGGCCGAAGCGATCTCGCAGGCGGCCGACATGATCCGCAGCGGCGCCGCCGACGTGGTGATCGCCGGCGGAGTGGACTCCTGCATCAACGGCCTGACCATCAGCGGGTTCTCGCAGATCCGAGCCCTCTCCACCCGCAACGACAGCCCGCAGGCCGCCTCCAGGCCCTTCGACCGGGACCGCGATGGCTTCGTCATGGCCGAGGGCGCCGGGATCGTGGTGCTGGAGCGCGAGGACCACGCCCGTTCCCGCGGGGCCGAGGTGCTCGGCGTCATCGCCGGCAGCGCCGTCACCTCCGACGCCGTGGACATCGTGGCGGCCGACCCCGCCATGCAGCGCCGCGTCCTGCAGAAGGCCATTGCCGCGGCCGGACTCACCGGGGCGGACATCGGCTTCGTGCACGCCCACGCCACGTCCACTCCAGTGGGGGACCGGCTCGAAGCGGAAGCCATCGGCGCCGTCGTCGGACATTCCGTTCCTGTCACGTCCACGAAAAGCCTTACCGGGCACCTGCTGGGCGGGGCCGGGGCGCTTGGCGCCATCGTCACCATCCAGGCGCTGCGCACGGGCGCCATCCCGGGCACCCTCAACCTCGACAGCAGGGACCCGGACATCCACCTGAACGTCGTTTCGGAGACAACCCCGGGGCTGGCTGCGGGGGCCGGCATTGCCAACGCCTTCGGATTCGGCGGCCACAGCGCCTCGCTGGTGATCACCGCAGGCTGAGGCCTGCCGCCGGGACCGCCGGCGGAAAGTTAGGCTGTTGCGATGGAGACAGTCGTATGGTCCAGGCCGGAGGGCCAGCGCGCCGGAACGCCGCTGCTGGTGATGATGCACGGCTACGGCACCGACGAAGTGCGCATGTCGGACCTGTTCGGCCAGCTGCCGCCCGGTTTCACCTGTGCGGCCCTGCGCGCGCCCAAGGTGATCGGCGACGACTACGGCTGGTTCCTGCTGGACTATTTCCTGACCCATGACTTCGCCGACGTCATTTCCGTCAGCAACAAGGTGTTCGACTGGATCAACTCCGTCAAGGGCAAGCACAGCAGCGTGAGCCTGCTGGGCTTCTCGCAGGGCATGGCTATGGCCAGCACCCTGCTGCGGCTGCGGCCCCACGATTTCCGGGCAGTAGTGGGGTTGTCCGGGTTCGTCCTGGACAACGAACTGCTGGCCATGAGCGAATCCTTCGACGCCAAGCCGCCCTTCTTTTGGGGACGGGACAAGGCGGACCTGGTGATCAACGACGACGCCGTGGAGCACACCGAGGAATGGCTGAACCGGAATACGCAGCTGACGGCCCGGACCTATCCGGGCATGGGCCACACGATTTCCAAGGCGGAGATGGTGGACGTGAGCGCCTTCCTGCGCCACTACGTCCTGCGCTGAAGGACAAGGCGCGCGGGTCGTTTCCCCGGAAACCCGAAATAATCCGCACTCGCGGGTAAAACCAGTTGCGCGCTAAATTTGTAAGCGCTTACACTCTTCTTCGGCCATGTATCGGGCCCACGACTTCCGAAGAAGAAAGGGCTGAGCCCGTGTTGCATGGCTAGAGCACCGCGCGTGACCATCCAGGACGTTGCCGCATTGTCGGGGCTGTCCATCTGTACCGTTTCCCGCGCCCTGCGCGGGCTGCCCAATGTCTCCGAAACGGCACACCTGAAGGTTGCGGACGCCGCCACTAAGCTCGGCTACAAGGCATCCTCGGCGGCGGCGCGCCTTGCGGGCGGGACCACGGGGTCCGTGGCCATCATCGCGCCCACAGCCACGGCGTGGTTTTTCGCCCAGGCCGTGGAGGCAGCCGAGGAAGTCTTCGCTGACAGCGGCTTCGACACGATGCTGATCAGCCTGCGCAACACCCCCAGCGTGCACCGGAAGGTCTTCGGCGACCTGGATGCCCTGTCGCAGCGCGTGGACGGCGTCCTGCTGCTGAACATTGCCCTCAGCAGCGACGAAATCGATGCCCTGGCCTCCTCCGGGCTGGCCGTAGCCAGCGTGGGCATGCACAACGTCCCCTGGGACAATGTGGGAATCGACAACGAGGACGCGGCCTGGAAGGCAACCAACCACCTCCTGGGCCTCGGACACTGGGACCTTGCCATTCTCTCCGGCCGCGAATCGGGGGAGCGCTCGGTGGTCACGGCCACGGACCGCCTCAACGGATTCCGCCGGGCGCTGGCCGAGCACCACCTGACCGTGGACCCGGACCTGGTGATGGACGCCGGGTCGAGCATCGAGGGCGGCCGCCGGGCCATGACCGAGCTCATCGAAAACCGCAGAATGCCCTCCGCGATTTTCGCCGGTTGCGACGAAACTGCCTTCGGCGCGCTCATGGCCCTGCGCGAGCTCGGTTTGTCAGCACCGAAAAACGTGTCCATCATAGGTATAGACGATCATCAGATGAGTTGGTTCCTGGGACTGAGCACCATAGCGCAGCCGGTAGCCGACCAGGGCGCCTTCGCAGCCAACCTGCTGATCGAAGGACTCCAACGTCCGGGGCAGTTGAATGCCCCCGCCAGCCACGTGCTGGATACCAAACTGATTGAGCGCAAGACCACGCGACGGAAACGCTGAGCACAAACGCTGAGCACAAACGCTGCGTCGCGCAAACACCGAGCAAGGCACCGCCGCCCTTCTGCTCGCCACGGCTCCCACCGCCCCAAAACCCGCAGCATCCATGCACGTCCCCCTGCACGCCGTCTGAAAGGACACCGAGTACCGCATGACTGAGCTTTCAAACAGCACCACCGTCCACGGCTGGACCGGCGCTTCCGCCATCCTCTTCGACCTCGACGGCGTGCTCACGCCCACGGCGATCGTCCACGAGCGTGCCTGGCAGGAGCTTTTCGACGGCTTCCTGCAGGACGTTCCGGAGGCGGACAGCTACCGCGAAAGCGACTACTTCGACCATATCGACGGCAAGCCCCGGTTCGACGGTGTCCGGGACTTCCTCGCCTCGCGCAGCATCGTGCTGCCCGAGGGCCCCTCGGACGACGACCCCGCCAACAACACGGTCCATGGCCTCGGCAACCGCAAGAACAAGGTTTTCAACGACATCGTCGAGGCCGGCGGCGTGGCCCCGTACGAAGGCTCGGTGCGCTTCCTGGAAGCAGCGCAGGCGCTGGGACTCAAGGTCGCCGTCGTCTCTTCCTCCCGGAACGCACCTGCGGTGCTGCAGGCTGCGGGACTGGCGCACCACTTCCCCGTGGTGGTGGACGGCGTCGTCGCTGCTGCCGCGGGCCTGCCCGGAAAGCCCAGCCCGGCCACCTACGAATATGCGGCGCAGCTCCTGGACCTCCCCAGCGAGGAATGCGTCGTGGTTGAGGACGCCGTGTCCGGCGTCCAGGCCGGTAACGCCGGCACCTTCCACTCGGTGATCGGAGTGGACCGCGGAGCCGGCCGGCAGACGCTGCTGGACGCCGGCGCCACCCTGGTGGTCGGGGACCTGAACGAACTCCTCTAGCCCGACCAAACGCCCCTCACCTGCACAACGCCAAAAGGAACCCCAACAGCCATGGCACTCATCACCTCTGACCGTGCTCGTTTCCCCAACGACCCCTGGCAGCTCGTGGAAACCGTCCACCTTCCCGGAAACGCCGGAACCCTGGAAACGCTCTTCAGCCTGGGCAACGGCCATCTCGGCATCCGCGGCGCCCACTGGGCTTCCGCGGACGCAGACCTGCCCGGCAGCTTCATCAACGGCTTCCACGAAACCTGGGACATCAAGCACGCAGAGAATGCCTTCGGCTTCGCCCGCACCGGCCAGCGGATCCTTTACATCCCGGACGTCAACAACTTCACCGTGATCATCGACGGTGAAACGCTGACCCTGAGCGAATCGACAGTGCTGGACTACCGCCGGTCCGTTGACTTCGCCACGGGGATCTACGAATGCCGGATCACCTGGCAGTGCCGCTCAGGGGCCACCGTGACCACCACGGAGCGCCGGGCGGTCGGTTACCAGTCCCGCGGCACCCTGGGCATCAGCCTCGAAGTGGCCGCGGACCGGGACGTTTACGCGGACGTGACGTCCGCCGTGGTCAACCGCCAGGACCAGCCCGTGGAGGACCACTCCACCCACGATCCGCGCCGCGCCGGTCGGCACGCCGGACGCGTCCTGCTGCCGGTAAGGCTCGACGGCGGGGACGGCTCGCTCCGCCTGTCCTGGGAAGCCGCCGAGTCCAGGCAGCGTGTGGGCCTGGCCGTGGACCACTGGACCTCTGCCGAGGTGCAGCCGTTCGAGACCCTGGTGGACCAGGACGACAGCAGCGTCCGGTACGTCCTCGCTGTCGGTGCGGACCAGCCCTTCCGGCTCGAGAAGAGCGCCAGCTACGCCGTGGCGCGGGCCTTCCGCGAGGGAGCCGTGGACGGCGGGTCTGCGCAGGACCCTTCGGAAGCGGCAGAGAACGCTCTTCAGCCCGTCAGCGCGATCTTCGCCGAAAGCGAGGCGCACTTCCGGGAATACTGGGCCACCACGGACATTGTGGTGGGCGGCCAGCCCGAACTGCAGCAGGCCATCCGCTGGAACCTCTTCCAGCTGGCCCAGGCCACAGCCCGCGCGGACGTGGCCGGCATCCCGGCCAAGGGCGTCAGCGGCTCCGGCTACGAGGGCCACTACTTCTGGGACCAGGAGGTGTACCTGCTGCCGTACCTGACGTACACCAGCCCTGACAACGCCCGCCAGGTCCTGGAGTTCCGGCACGAGATGCTGCCGGACGCCAAGGTCCGGGCCAAGGAACTGAGTGTGGACGGAGCCCTGTTCCCGTGGCGCACCATCAACGGGCTCGAAGCAAGCGCCTACTACGCCGCCGGCACCGCGCAGTTCCACATCGCAGCCGCGATCGCCTTTGCCACCAACAGGTACATCTGGGCCAGCGGCGATGCGGACTTCAAGCACGGGATGGGTTCGGAGCTGCTGATCGAGACCGCCCGGATGTGGGTTTCCCTGGGCTTCTTCGGCAAGGACGGCCTGTTCCACATCCACGGCGTTACCGGCCCGGACGAGTACACAGCCGTGGTTAATGACAACCTCTACACAAACGTCATGGCCAGGTTCAACCTGCGCACCGCGGCGGCCCTGGACCACCCGGAGATCGACGACGCCGAACGCGAACTCTGGGAGCAGGCTGCCATCCGGATGCAGCTGCCCTACGACGAAGACCTCGAGGTGTACTCGCAGGACAACGACTTCATGACGCTGGAGCCGTGGGACTGGAGCACGCCCCGGTCCAAGTACCCCCTGTTGCTGAACTTCCACCCGCTGGTGATCTACCGCCACCAGGTCCTCAAGCAGGCGGATACCGTGCTGGCGATGTTCCTGCAGTGGCAGGACTTCACACCGGAGGAAAAGCGGCGCGCGTTCGACTTCTACGATCCGATCACCACCGGCGACTCCACCCTGTCCGCCTGCGTCCAGGGCATCATGGCCGCCGAGGTGGGCTACAGCCAAGCCGCGCTGGACCATTTCACGCACGCGCTGTACATCGACCTGGATGACACCCACGGCAACACGATCGACGGCGTCCACATTGCCTCGACGGGCGGTGTGTGGAGTTCCCTTGTCAGCGGCTTCGCGGGGCTCCGCGACCAGGGCGAGGTTCCCTTCTTCGATCCGAGGCTGCCCGTCGAGTGGGAGGGCCTGACCTTCCACCTCAAGGTGCGGGGCCGCCTGCTCTTCGTGGAGCTGGGCCAGGGATCCATCGGCCTCAGCATCCGCGAAGGCGAACCCCTGGACGTCAACGTCCGCGGCGAGCTGCTCACAGTGGGCCACGACGTTGCCCGGGTACCGCTGGCCCCTGTCGGCGCGCCTGAGCCCACCATATTCCCGAGCGGGCTTCCGACGGCGTCCATCCCGATCGTGCGCGCCCGCAGCTAAGGGCGCAGTAGTCCCAACAGGCGCGCGGGATCAACCGAACGGTTGATCCCGCCGTCGTGCTTCGGCGGAAGACTGGGGGAGTGAAAAAACTCTTCCATGCCTCATTTGCCTATGCCATCGCCGGAGTCCTCTCCGGCCTCTACTATCGGGAACTTACCAAGATCACCGGCTTCACCGGCGACTCCCAGCTGGGCCTGGTGCACACGCACTGGCTGGTGCTGGGCTTCATCGTTTTGCTGCTGGTGCTCGCGTTCGAGAAGGTCTTCGCCATCTCCGCCGCGGCGCCGAAGCTGCTGGCCTGGTTCTTCTGGATCTGGAACGCCGGGGTGGTGGTGACCGGCGGGATGATGCTGGTCAAGGGAACACTGGTCGTGGCGGGTTTGGACGCCGGTTCAAAAGCCCTGGCCGGGATCGCCGGCACCGGGCACATGCTGCTCACCGCCGGCCTGGTGCTGCTCTTCCTGGCCCTGCGGAAGGCGTTGACGGCGGCTCCGCTGGCGGTGCCGCCGTTGCCCGTAGCCGCCAAGGCGTAGCAGCCGCGGGACATAGCAGCCTACGGGCTGTCCGCGTGCTCCCGGTCCCCGGCGCTGCGGTCCAGCGGGTGGGCCAGCTCGTCGGCCGGCATCCTGGCCACCACCATTGCCACCACGGCCATGACTGGGCAGACGCCGCCAGCCACCAGGAAGATCACCCACGTGGGCAGCACGGCCGCAGCGGGTCCGGCCAGCGCCATGGAGACGGGCATCAGGGCCAGGGATACGAAGAAGTCCAGGCTGGAAACGCGGCCCAGTAGATGGGCAGGAACCCGGCGCTGCAGGAGCGTCCCCCAGATGACCATGCCGATGCCGCCTGTGGCGCCGAAGATGAACAGCGCCGCAGCGACCATCCAGAAGCTGTCCATGATCCCGACCGCCGCGAGTGGAAGGCTGCCGGCGCCCCACGAAACCATCATCACCGTGAGGTAGCGGCGCGGCAGCGCGAAGGACGCCGTGGCCAGCGATGCGGCCGCACCGCCTACGCCCATCACGGCCAGCAGGAAACCGAACATGCGCGAGTCGCCGCCCAGCTGGTCGCGGACAACGAACGGCAGCAGCACCTCGATGGGGCCGATCAGGAACAGCACCGAGATGCAGGCCCAGAGCAGCGTCCACAACAGCCAGGGTGTCCGGACCGTGTAGCTGACGCCCTCGCGGAGGTCGTGGAAAAAGGACGTTTTGTTACGGTCGACGGCGGCCCCGGCGGTACGTTCGACGGCGGCCCCGCCGGCGGCGCTGTCCGTCCCGGCGGTGCCCGTGGCCGGCGCATCAAGCGCGTGCTGGCCGAGGAAGTTGAGGATGATGAAAGCGAGGAGGTGGCATGCCGCCACGCCCGTGACTGCGTGCGAGGGGGACAATGCGGCCACCAGGATGCCGGCCACGGCGGGACCGGCCGCCTGCTGCAGGATGGGCCGCAGGGTTCCCTCCATGCCGTTGGCCGCCAGCAGGTCCTCCGGCGGCAGGATCCTGGGCAGGATGGCCGAATAGGCAGGGAAGAAGAACGCCGCTCCCACGCCGAGCACGAACGCGCCTACGGCCAGGTGCCACAATTGCAGCCACCCGGCCAGGGCAAGCCCGCTGATGGCGGCAATCACAGCGAGGTTGGTGCCTTCCACGGCGATAATCAAAAGCCGCTGCGGCACGCGGTCCGCGGCGATCCCGCCCGCCAGGACGAACGCCACCAGTCCCACGCTGCCTGCAGCGGCAACAAGGGACAGCTCAAGCGGACCGCCGCCCAAGCGGATCACCTGGTAGACCATGCCCACAGCCCACATTCCGGAGCCGAAAATGGAGACGGCCAGCGCCGCGATCAGTACCCGGTACTCCCGGTGCACAAACGGCCGGAGGGCTCTGGGGGTGGGCATAAGGCTAGTCTAGGCCTGCCCATCCGGCCGCGCCGCAGCTGCCGCTGACCCCTGCCGGGCTAGGCTCTCCGTATGGGGAACAGTCCGGCAGGCGTGTCACGCCGCAGCATGGCATTCATCGGCAGCAACCCGGGCCTGGCGCTGCATCCCGTTAACCCCGACGGCGTCCATATCCCCGGTGAACCCGCCAGCTGCTTCGCCTCCTTTTGGATGGCCGAATGGTCCAGATGGGGCAGCGGCAATGCCCTCCTGGTGGCCACCCGCCAGGGCTGGCGCAGCTACGGCCCCAACGGCTACTTCGCCGAAACCCTGGCCAACGAACTGACCCGCTATTTTCCGGAGGCAGCCCGGTTTCCGCTCTCGGAAATCACCCACACCCAGGACGAGTTCGACGTCGAACTGGACGTGGACCGCGGATTCCGGGCCGTGGGGCGCAAGGCGGAGCTCGAGATCAGCGGCGTCCTGGACCGCCGCCAGTTCTCGTCGCCCGATTTCCAGCTCGGCGGAACCAGCGCCGCCCTGGCGAATGTCTACCTTCCGTGCAGCACGGGGCGGCTGTCGGAGTTCGGGGTGGAATGGCCCGGTGCGCCCACGGTGTATCCCGGGCCTCGGGGGCCGTCGTCGTCCGCGTACATTGCGGTGGCCGAGTCATGGGTCATGTAGCAAGGTGGCTTAGTGTTAAGGGTGAGCGACAGCCACAAGCTGTCCTTGCCCGGCAGCAATCACGGTTCCGAACCGCGGTTGCGACCAATAGCGGGCGGCTTGTTCCCGTTCCAGGAAAGGTGACGATGGCCATGCGGAAGAACCCGGCAATGAGAATTGCACAAAAAACCGCGCACAAGGCGGTGTTCGACTCCCAAGGCAAGCCCAAGCCCGGATTGCACGGCATGCTGCTGCGGGCCGTCGAGGTCCAGCGCCCGCTGGTCCTTGCCAACCTCCGGCGGCTCCAGCGCAGGCACCCGCGCGCCACGGCGGCGCAGCTCGCGGACAAGCTGGAACGCGACTACCTGCTGGCCGTGACCGGCGGCGGCGCGCTTGTCGGCGGCTCCGCCGTCATCCCCGGCGTTGGCACCGTTGCTGCCTTGGGCCTCTCCGCCGCAGCCACGGTCGGCTTCCTCGAAGCCACCGCGCTGTACGCGACGTCCCTGGCCGAGCTGCACGGCATCCGCATGGTGGACCCGGAGAAGGCCGGCACCCTGGTCATGGCCATCATGCTGGGCGAGGAAGGGACCGCCCTCCTCGGAAGCCTGAGCGGCCAGGCCGCCGGCCGGGGCAAAGGCCCCACGGACGCCTGGGGTTCCGCGTTCGCACGCAAGACCTCCTTCCCCGGCTTTGGCTCGGTGCGGGACCGGATCCAGCGCGCGTTCCTCCGCAACCTGCTGCAGCGGCAGGGGACGGCGCTCCTGGGCCGGGCACTGCCGTTCGGCGTCGGTGCCGTGGTGGGCGGCGTAGGCAACCGCGTTATGGGACGCGCCGTCGTCGCAAGCGCCAAGGAGGCTTTCGGCCCCATGCCGGACACGATCCCCGGCGAACTGACACCCGGGGCTGCCGGCAGGGGCACCACCGGCAGCGCCGGCGCCCCCGCCGCTATTGACGCCGGCACCAATACGCCCGGCTCCGGCACCCCCGGCGGAGACTCAACACTGAAAGGCGGATTCATTGGATCTGAACGCTGACCTGGGGGAGTCCTTCGGCACCTGGACCATGGGGGACGATGCCGCCATGTTCCCGCTCATCACCAGCGCCAGCGTGGCCTGCGGCCTGCACGCCGGGGATCCCGTCACCATGCTGGACACCTGCCGTGCGGCCTTTGAACTGGATGTCAGGGTGGGCGCGCACGTCGGGTACCCGGACCTGCCCGGTTTTGGCCTCCGGTCCATTGACATGACCTTTGACGACCTCTTCGGGGCCGTGCTGTACCAGCTCGGCGCGCTCGACGGCGTGGCGCACGCCGTCGGGGCATCCGTGGACTACGTCAAGGTCCACGGCGCGCTGTACGACCGTACGGTGCACGACGCCGAACAGGCCTCCGCCGTGATCGCGGCCATCCAGGCCTACGATCCCGGACTGCCCGTCCTTGGCCTGCAGGGGTCGGCACTCCTGTCCTTTGCCGCCGAGGCAGGCCACCCCGTGTTCCATGAAGCCTTCGCGGACCGCGCCTACCTGCCGGACGGGTCGCTGGTGCCGCGCTCAGCCGACGGCGCGCTCCTGGTCGACACCGGGGAGATCGCCGAACGCGCCGTCCGCCTGGCCATTCACGGCGAGGTGGAGGCGGTGGACGGCACGGTGGTCAGGCTGCAGCCGCATTCGCTGTGCCTCCACGGCGACACCCCCGGCTCCGTGGAGACGGCAGCCGCCGTCCGCAAGGCCCTGGAAGCCGCCGGTGTGGAGCTCGAACCCTTCGCCTAGTACGTAGTTCGCGGCCCTCCCTTGACGCGCGCGGCGTCGGAGCGCGAACGGGCACTTGCGGCCCTCCCTTGAAGCGCGCGGCGGGTGCTCAAGTGTCCGTTCGGGCTTAGTCGGGGGCGGGCCAGTGCCGTTCGGCCCTATCCGGGGGTTCACGCGGCAACCTAGCTTGAGGGCATGGCTGCCGGACCCCATGCGGGGTTAGATGGACCCGCATCAGATGCAATGTTGAAGCTGGGCCGTTTCTTCACCAAATGGGACCAGACCGACGACGGCAGGGCGGTGTTCCGGGAGGGCGGCCGCAAGGGCGACATCTTCTACCGCGACCGCTGGAGCCACGACAAGGTGGTCCGCTCCACGCACGGGGTGAACTGCACCGGCTCCTGCTCCTGGAAGGTGTACGTCAAGGACGGCATCATCACCTGGGAATCACAGCAGACCGACTACCCCTCCGTGGGCCCGGACAGCCCGGAATACGAACCCAGGGGCTGCCCTCGCGGCGCGGCCTTCTCCTGGTACACCTACTCGCCCACCCGCGTCCGCTTCCCGTACGCCCGCGGCGTCCTCGTCGAGATGTACCGCGAGGCCAAGGCCCGGATCGGCGACCCGGTGCTGGCCTTTGCCGACATCGTGGGGGACCCGGAGCGGCGCCGCCGCTACCAGCAGGCCCGCGGCAAGGGCGGCCTGGTCCGGGTCTCCTGGCAGGAAGCGATCGAAATCGCGGCCGCCGCCCACGTGAACACGATCAAGAACTACGGGCCGGACCGCTGCGCCGGATTCTCACCGATCCCTGCGATGTCCATGGTTTCGCACGCCGTGGGAACCCGCTTCATCCAGCTGATCGGCGGGGTGATGACGTCCTTCTACGACTGGTACGCGGACCTGCCCGTGGCCAGCCCGCAGGTGTTCGGGGACCAGACCGACGTCCCGGAATCCGGCGACTGGTGGGACGCGCGCTACCTCATGATGTGGGGCTCCAACGTCCCCGTCACCCGGACCCCGGACGCGCACTGGATGGCCGAGGTGCGCTACCGCGGCACGAAGGTGGTCACCGTCAGCCCGGACTACGCGGACAACACCAAGTTCGCGGACGAATGGCTCCCCGCCCAGGCCGGAACGGACGCCGCGCTGGCCATGGCCATGGGGCACGTCATGCTCAAGGAATTCTTCGTGGACCGGGACGTCCCCTTCTTCTCCGACTACGTCCGGCAGTACACGGACCTTCCGTTCCTGGTCCGGCTGGTGAAGAACGACGACGGCGCGCTGACGCCGTCGAAATTCCTCACCGCCCGGGACCTCCCGGCCGAAGCCGGGGCTGAGGACGCTGCGTTCCGCACCGTGATGTTCGACAAGAAAACCGGGCGGACCGCAGTGCCCAACGGCTCCATGGGGTTCCGCTATTCGGGCAGCGGCGAGGGCAAATGGAACCTCGACCTCGAAGGGATCGACCCCGCATTGTCGCTCCGCGAGGTGTCCGGGGAAAGCGCCGAGATCCTGCTCCCGTGCTTCGAGGACGCCGGCGGGGAAGGGAGCGTGCTGCGCCGCGGCGTGCCCGTCCTTGAGGTGGAAGGCCAGCTGGTCACCACCGTGTTCGACCTGATGCTGGCCCAGTACGGCGTGGGCCGGGACGGGCTCCCGGGGGACTGGGCCGCCGGCTACGACGACGCGTCCACGCCCTACACTCCGGCCTGGCAGGAGGAGATCACGAGCGTCCCCGCGCAGGCCTGCATCCGGGTGGCAAGGGAGTTCGCCCGGAATGCCGAGCAGTCCAAGGGCCGGTCCATGATCATCATGGGCGCCGGGATCTGCCAGTGGTTCCACGGCGACACCACCTATCGCGCCGTCCTGGCGCTGGTGATGCTGACCGGCTGCATGGGCCGCAACGGCGGCGGCTGGGCGCATTACGTGGGGCAGGAAAAGACCCGCCCGGCCACCGGCTGGGTTTCGCTGGCCAACGCCCTGGACTGGTCACGTCCGCCGCGGACCATGATCGGCACCGGCTACTGGTACATGCACACCGACCAGTGGCGGCAGGACGGCTACTCCGCGGATGCGCTGAAGTCCCCGCTGTCCACCGGGGCCCTGGACGGCATGCACACCGCGGACGCGCTGGCCCAGTCCGCCCGTCTGGGCTGGATGCCGTTCTACCCGCAGTTCGACCGCAACCCGCTGGACCTCGCGGACGAGGCGGAGGCCGCCGTCGCCGCCGGCATGGCGAAGGACACCCCCACTTACATCGCGGACGCGCTCAAGAACCGCACGCTGAACCCGGCGATCGAGGACGTGGATGCCCCGGAGAACTGGCCGCGGACCCTGGTGCTGTGGCGTTCCAACCTGTTCGGCTCCTCGGCCAAGGGCAACGAGTACTTCCTGCGCAACCTGCTGGGCACCCACAACAACGTCCTGGGCAAGGACCACGCCGAAGGGCTCAAGCCCAAAGACGTGAAATGGCATGAGCAGGCGCCCGAAGGAAAACTGGACCTGCTGGTCTCTGCTGATTTCCGGATGACCTCCACCACGCTGCTGTCCGACGTCGTGTTCCCGGCCGCCACCTGGTACGAGAAGCACGATCTGTCCTCCACTGACATGCACCCGTTCGTCCATGCTTTCAGCCCGGCGATTGACCCGCCGTGGGAAACCAAGACGGACTTCGACACCTTCCACCTGCTGGCTCAGGAGTTCTCCCGGCAGGCGAAGACCCACCTGGGCGTCCGCCGGGACCTGGTCAGCGTGCCGCTGCAGCACGACACCCCCGGCCAGCTGGCCCAGCCCGGCGGGATCGTGCGGGACTGGCGGGAGACGGACATCCCCGCCGTGCCGGGGCAGAACATGCCCGTCTTTTCCGTGGTGGAGCGGGACTACACGGCCATCGCGGACAAGCTTGCCGCCGTCGGGCCGCTCGCCGACAAGCTGGGCTTCACTGTCAAGAACGTCACCTACAAACTCGCCGGCCCGCTGGACCGGCTCAGCCGCTCCAACGGCGTGATGCTCGGCGGCGCCGCGGACGGCCGCCCGGCGATCGACACCGACGCGAAAATGGCGGAGGCCATCCTCGCCTTCTCCGGCACCACCAACGGCGCCCTGTCCGTCCAGGGCTTCAAGGACCTCGAGGTCCGTACCGGACGGAAACTGGCGGACCTGTCCGAGGGCTCCGAGGAAAAGTTCATCACCTTCGCCCAGACCCAGGCCGGCCCGGTCCCGGTGATCACCTCGCCGGAGTGGTCCGGCTCCGAAACGGGCGGCCGGCGCTATGCCCCCTTCACCATCAACGTGGAGCGGCTCAAGCCGTGGCACACCCTGACCGGGCGGATGCACTTCTTCCTCGACCACGACTGGATGATCGACATCGGCGAGGCCCTGCCGATCTACCGGCCGCCGCTGGACATGCACCGCCTCTTCGGTGAACCCAAACTCGGCCGGGACGGGGCCATGGAAGTGGTGGTCCGGTACCTGACCCCGCATTCCAAATGGTCCATCCACTCCGAATACCAGGACAACCTGCTGATGCTCTCGCTGTCCCGCGGCGGGCCCACGGTCTGGATGAGTCCGGCCGACGCTGAGGCCATTCAGGTCAAGGACAACGACTGGGTGGAATGCCTCAACATCAACGGCGTCCTCGTGGCCCGGGCGATCGTCAGCCACCGGATGCCCGCCGGCGTGGTCTATGTCCACCACGCGCAGGAACGCACCATCGACGTGCCGAAGTCCGAGGCCACGGGAAGGCGCGGCGGCATCCACAACTCCGTAACCCGGCTGCTGGTCAAACCTTCGCACCTGATCGGCGGCTACGCCCAGCTGGCCTACGCGTTCAACTACCTTGGCCCCACCGGAAACCAGCGCGACATGGTGGCCACCGTCCGCCGTCGTTCCCAGGAGGTGCAGTACTGATGCGTGTCATGGCTCAAATGGGCATGGTCATGAACCTGGACAAATGCATCGGCTGCCACACCTGTTCTGTGACCTGCAAGCAGGCGTGGACCAACCGTGCGGGCACCGAATACGTCTGGTTCAACAACGTGGAAACCCGGCCCGGCCAGGGGTATCCGCGCCGCTACGAGGACCAGGAAAGGTGGCACGGCGGCTGGGTGCTGAACAAGCGCGGCAAGCTGGTGCTCAAGGCCGGCGGCCGGGTGAAGAAGCTCCTGGGGATCTTCGCCAGCCCCGTCCAGCCCGAGCTCAAGGACTACTACGAACCGTGGACCTACGACTACAAGACCCTCGTGGACGCGCCGCTGGGCGACGACTTCCCCGTGGCCCGGCCCAAGTCCCTGATCACCGGCAAGGACACCAAGATCACCTGGTCCGCGAACTGGGACGACGACCTGGGTGGTTCCACCGAGAACGGCCACCTGGACCCCATCGTCGAAAAGGTCCGCCGCGAGTCCGAGGACAAGATCAAGTTCGCCTACGAGCAGACGTTCATGTTCTACCTGCCGCGGATCTGCGAGCACTGCCTGAACCCGTCCTGCATGGCGTCCTGCCCCTCCGGCGCGATCTACAAGCGGGTGGAGGACGGGATTGTGCTGGTGGACCAGGACAAGTGCCGCGGCTGGCGGCAGTGCGTCACCGGCTGCCCGTACAAGAAGATCTACTTCAACCACAAGACGGGCAAGGCGGAGAAGTGCACCTTCTGTTATCCGCGGGTGGAGGTGGGTCTGCCCACCGTCTGTTCCGAGACATGCGTGGGCAGGCTGCGGTACCTGGGGCTGTTCCTGTACGACGCCGACGCCGTCACCGCGGCGGCCGCGGTCACCGACCCGCAGGAACTCTACGATGCCCAGATGGACGTGCTGCTGGACCCGAACGACCCCGCCGTCCAGGCCGCAGCCCGGGCCCAGAACATCCCCGAGGACTGGATCGACGCCGCCCGGCGCTCGCCGGTGTACGCGCTCGCCAAGGTCTACAAGGTGGCCCTGCCGCTGCATCCGGAATACCGCACCATGCCGATGGTCTGGTACGTCCCGCCGCTCTCGCCCGTGGTGGATCTGCTGCGGGACCAGGGGCACGACGGCGAGGATCACGGCAACCTCTTCGGCGCCATTGAGGCGCTGCGCATCCCGGTGGAATACCTCGCGGAACTCTTCACCGCCGGGGACGCGGACCGCGTCACCGCGGTGCTGAAGAAGCTCGCTGCCATGCGCTCCTACATGCGCGGCATCAGCCTGGGCAACGACCCCGACGACTCCATCCCCGAAGCGGTGTGCATGGACGGCCAGACCATGTACGAGATGTACCGGCTGATGGCGATCGCTAAGTACGACGAGCGCTACGTCATCCCCAAGGCCCACGTGGAACAGGCCCATGACCTGGAGGAGATGGGCTGCTCGCTGGACTTCGAGGGCGGCCCGGGCATGCAGGATACCGCCCACTTCGGCGAGGCCAGCGGCCGGCCGGTCCCCGTGGCGGTGGAAACCTTCAACGCCCTCCGCGACCGGCAGACCTCCGACGAGCCGCCCGGTGGAACCAGCCTGCGCGGCCGGGTGAACCTGCTCAACTGGGACGGCACCGGGGCTCCCTCCGGGCTCTTCCCGGAAAAGGCGTTGTTCCCGGACAAGCAGCACCCGGAGGCCGGAGCCAGCCCTGGGCCCGGCACCCCGGCGGGGGAGCAGCCGTGAGCAGGCGCCAGCAGGTGGTCTACCTCGCGGCCGCCTGGTGCCTTTCCTACCCGGACGAGGAACTGATCGGGAGGGTGCCGCTCATGCGTTCAGCACTGGGCGAGTTTCCCGGCGCGTTGCCCGACTTCGCCGAGGTGCTGGACTTGCTGGAATCCACGCCGCCCATGGAGGTGCAGGCCCACTACGTCCGCGAATTCGACCTCGGCAAGCGCCACGCACTGCACCTGAGCTACTGGACGGACGGGGACACGCGGCGCCGCGGCGAAGTGCTGGGCAACTTCAAGAAGACGTACCGGCAAAGCGACATCCTGGTGGACACCCACGGCGAACTGCCGGACTACCTGCCGATGGTGCTCGAATACGCCGCGGTGGTGGACCTGGCGGCCGGACGCGATCTGCTGACCCGTTTCCGGGCGAGCCTGGAGATGCTCCGGTTCGGGCTGCTGCGGGACGAGCTGCCGCACGCCCGGATCCTGCAGGCCGTCTGCGCCACGCTGCCCGGGAAGTCGCCCGCGGATGAGCAGGCCGTGATGCGGATGGCCGGCTACGGGCCGCCCACCGAAGCCGTGGGCCTTGACCCCTACGATCCGCGACTCCTGCCCGTGAAGGGGGCCTGACCATGCCGGCATTCGAAGCCGAGCCCGGATCCGTCGTCGAAATCTCCACGATGGATATTGTGCTCTGGGGCGTCCTGCCGTACGTGATGGTGGTGGTGCTGGTGGGCGGGCTGGTGTGGCGCTATAAGTACGACCAGTTCGGCTGGACCACCAGGTCCTCCCAGTTGTACGAATCGAAACTGCTCCGCATTGCTTCCCCGCTGTTCCATTTCGGCCTGCTGGCGGTGATTGCCGGGCACTTCTTCGGCCTGGTGATTCCGATGGCGTGGACCCAGGCGGTGGGCATGAGCCAGGACTTTTACCATTTCAACGCCTTGTTCGTGGGCGGGATTGCGGGGGTGGGTACGCTCGGCGGGATCCTCTTGCTGATCTACCGCCGCCGCACCACCGGTCCGGTGTTCATGGCCACCACCACGAACGACAAGACCATGTACGTGGTCCTCACCGCCGCCATTGTGTTCGGCCTCTGGACCACCCTTGCCAGCGTTTTCGAGGGCGAGCACGGGCACAATTACCGGGAGACCGTGGCGCCCTGGTTCCGCTCGCTGTTCATTTTCCAGCCGGACATCGCGGCCATGGCTGGGGCGCCGTTCTCCTTCCACCTGCACACCCTGGTGGGCATGGCCCTGTTCGTTATCTGGCCGTTCACCCGGCTGGTCCACGCCTTCACAGCGCCGCTGCACTACCTCTTCCGCCCGTACATCGTCTACCGCTCGCGGGACCGGGACCGTCAATCCACGGGCGCAGCCACCTCAGGGACCACTGGTACGGCAGCCCGACGCGGCTGGTCCGCCGTCGGTACCCGCGACCGGGACACGAGGAACCGCTGATGGCCGGATCCGTGCCTCCGACAACGTCCGCCTCCACGGGCCGGACCCGGAACCTGGTGCTGGCAACCGCGGCGTCCGTGGCAGGCTTCTGGGCGTGGAACTCCGTGGCCACCCTCGGCGCTTATTACACCCAGAACCTGCAGCTGAACCCGGCCACCACCGGAGTCCTGGTGGCCATGCCGGTGTTCGTCGGCTCACTGGGGCGGATCGTCGTCGGAACCCTGACGGACCGGTACGGCGGCCGGGCGATGTTCACCTTCGTGCTGCTTGCCGCCATCGTGCCGATCCTGCTGGTGGCCGTCGGCGGAACCTTGCGCTCCTTCGCGCTGGTGCTGGGCGCGGGCCTGCTGCTCGGTGTCGCCGGAACCGTGTTCGCCGTCGGAATCCCCTTTGTCAGCGGATGGTACGAACCGTCCCGGCGGGGCTTCGCCACGGGCGTCTTTGGCGCCGGCATGGGCGGTACGGCGCTGGCGGCCTTCCTGAACCCCCGGCTCGTGGCCGCCATCGGATACTTCCCGACGCACCTGCTGATCGCAGGGGTCCTTGCCGTCATGGCGGCCCTGGTCTGGTTCCTGATGAAGGAATCCCCGGGCTGGACCCGCAGCAACGCCCCCATGCTTCCTAAACTCCTGGACGCCGCCAAAACACCGGTCACCTGGAAGATGTGCTTCCTCTACGCCGTCGTCTTCGGCGGCTTCGTCTCCTTCGCCACTTATCTGCCCACCTACCTCCGCGACGTGTACAGCTTCGATCCCAGCGGCGCCGGTGCCCGCACGGCAGGGTTCGCCCTCGCGGCCGTGCTGGCACGGCCGGTGGGAGGCGTGCTCGCGGACACGCTCGGGCCCAAACCGGTGGTGATCGTCTCGCTGACGGCCGTCGCCGTCCTCGCGTGGGTGGTGAACCTGCAGCCCGACGGTGAGGTCCCGGCCGGCCTGACGTTCGTCGCCATGGCGGCGGCCCTTGGCCTCGGCGCCGGCGGGGTGTTCGCCTGGGTGAGCGTGCTGGCGCCGCACGGGAAAGTGGGCAGCATCAGCGGAGTGGTCAGCGCGGCGGGCGGCCTCGGCGGCTACTTTCCGCCGCTCGTGATGGGGGCAACGTACGACGCCGCGACGCATAGCTATTCGATCGGCCTGCTCCTGCTGGTGGTCACCGCGCTCGTGGCACTCGTGTTCACCATCTTCGGCATCAGGGGCCGGACCAAAGCGAGTGTCGTCGCTGCCTAGCTTCGCTTCCACTGGAGCGCGAACGGACACTTGCGGCCCTTCGGAAGGGTGCTCAAGTGTCCGTTCGCGCTTGGGCGGTCAGGGCGCGGTCAGCCGAAGGCCAGGTGCGCCAGCGTGAAGATGGCCAGGCCGGCCAGGGCGCCCACCACGGTGCCGTTGAGCCGGATGAACTGCAGGTCCTTGCCCACCTGCAGCTCGATCTTCCGTGAGGTCTCCTCGGCATCCCAGCGCGCCACGGTTTCCGTGATCACGCCGGCGATGTCGGAGCGGTACGTCTTTACGAGGTAGCCCGCGGCGTCCCCGATCCACGCGTTGACCTTGCCCGCCAGTTCGGGGTCCACGACCAGCCGGGTGCCGAAGTCGTGCACGGCCGCCTTGAACTTGACGGTCAGTTCGCTGTGGGGATCGTCGACGGCGCCGAGCAGCGCCGCCTTGATGGTGCCCCAGGTGCGGGATGCCAGTTCTCGGACCTCGGGGTCGCCCAGCACCTGCGCCTTGATGCCTTCAGCCCGGGCGATCATCACCGGGTCATGCTGCAGGTCCTGCGCGAGCGAGGTGAGGTAGGTGTCGATGGACTGCCGGACCTGGTGCTGCGGATCCGCCTGCACGGCCTTGGTGAACTTCAGGATCTCCACGTACACCTTGTCTCCCACGAGGCCGTCCACGAACTGCGGAACCCACTGCGGGGACCGGTCCGAAACCAGCCTGCTGACCGTCTCGTGGTTGTCCCTGACCCAGTCCACGGTCCGGTCCACCAGCAGGTCCACCAGGGTGTGGTGGTGCCCGTCGGCGAAGATCCGCTCGGCGAGCCTGCCCACCGGCGGCCCCCACGGCGGAGTGAGCAGGTGCTTGCGGACCATGGACTCGATCACGGCCTGGACGTCGTCGTCGTTCAAGACCTTGAAGGCGCCGCGAATGACGGCGGCACCCTCCTTTGCCACGCGCTCGGCGCCGCCGGGACCGGACAGCCACGCGCCGGCCTTCCGGGCGATGTCCACCGAAGCCAGCTTTTCCTGGACCACTTGTTCGGAGAGGAAGTTGGTCTCAACGAATTCACCCAGCGAGGCGCCGATCTGGTCCTTGCGGCGCGGAATGATGGCCGTGTGCGGGATCTTGATCCCCATGGGGTACTTGAACAGGGCGGTCACCGCGAACCAGTCCGCAAGCGCGCCCACCATGCCGCCCTCGGCGGCGGCGCGCACGTATTCGAGCCACGGGTACTGCTTCTGGAGCGCGAAGGCAAAGACGAAAATCACCGCCATGACAATCAGCAGGCTCAGGGCCAGCAGCTTCATCTTCCGCAGGGCGGCCGCCTTTTCGGCGTCACCGCCCAGGCCCCGTTCGACGGCGGCACCGGAACCGGCACCGGGTGCGCCGGCATCCGGGGGTCGGGTTGCAGCGGGACGGGTGGTTTGTTCACTGTTCACCTGCATGTGCCCAGCCTAGTCCCGCATCCGCCGCGGGCGTCCGCTAACGTGTCACCATGACTACCGACGAGTCCGCCCTCACCCGGCCGCTGGTCTACGCCCACCGGGGATCCAGCGCCGCCTTCGCCGAGCACACCCGGGCCGCTTATCTCCAGGCCATTGCGGACGGCGCCGACGGCGTGGAATGCGATGTCCACCTCAGCCGGGACCAGCACGTCGTCCTGCTGCACGACGCGAACCTGGACCGCACCTCGGACGGCACCGGCCCCGTGGCTGACCGGACCCTCGATGAACTGCGGCTGCTCGATTTTTCCTCGTGGAAGGGCGCCCGGACTCCCCTCGAATACGGCGGAAAGTTCGACCAGCTGCTGACGCTGCCGGAACTGCTGGACATCCTCCGGGCGGCCGGCCGGGAAATCGGGCTCGCCATTGAGCTCAAGCATCCCAGCCCCTACCTGCTGGCGCTGGAGGACAGGGTGCTGGAGGTGCTGGAATCGGAAGGCTGGGATCCCCGCACTTCACGGGTGGACAACATTTCCGTGTCCTTCATGAGCTTCAGCCCGGACGCCATCAAGCACCTGCTCAAGACTGTTCCGGCCGAGTTCATCTGCCAGTTGGTGGACGACATCAACGTGGACGAAGTCCGTGAAGAACTGGGGCTGGGAGTCATCACGGGCGGGGCCGTGGCGAACGTCATGCGGGCCGCCCAGGTGGAAGGCGAACGGATCCTGAACGACTGCGAAGTGCGGCTGGCGGGACCGGGCATTGACTACGTGCGCCAGCACGCCCGCGCGGTGAAGCGCTGGATGGATTCCGGCCGCAGGTTCAGGGTGTGGACCGTGGACTCGGACGAGGACGTGGCGCTGTGCCAGGACCTGGGAATCCACGAAATCACCACCAACCGGCCAGCGGAGGTGCTGGCCCAGCTCGGCGAAAGCAGTCATCCCGTCAGCTGAACAGCCGCCCGGATTCAGGCTGCAAGGTCCCGGCGGCGCCAGCCGGCGTAGCCCAGCGCGCCGAGCAGCGCGGCGGCAATAGTGAGGGCCGCCAGCGCCGGAATTCCTTCCGCGTCCACCGGAAGCAGCGGGGTGTGCCGGAACGGCGAAAGATCCATCATCCATTCCGGAGCGTTCCAGAGCACCCCGAATTCACCGAGGGCGATGAGTCCGAGCAGGAGCACCCAGACGGCCCCGGTCAGCCGCGGCATCCAACCGAACACAGCCAGTGCGGCGCTGGTCAGCACCCAGGCAGCCGGAATCTGGGCCAAGGCGGCCACCGTGGACCGGGACACTAGTTCTGCATCGTTGACGACGGACGCGGCACCGATGCCGATCGAAAGGCCGGTCAGGAGCTGCAGCAGCGCAACGCCGGACAGTGCCACCGCGTAGTGGCTGCTGGCCCAGCGGATCCGGGTGGTGGCAGTGCCCAGCAGGGCTTCGGTGTGCCCGGCCGTTTCCTCGCTCCGCAGATGGTTGGCGGCGGAAATTCCGTAGGCGGCCGCGATGACTCCCATGATGCTGATCTCGGCGGCGAGGAACGCGTCGGTCAGGGCGCGCGGTCCTCCCAGTGCACGCATCAGGTCCTGGGCACCGGGCGAGCTCAGGAAGTCGGCCACGTTGCCGACGAGGGAGCCGATCACCACTCCGAAGAGGACAAACGCCACACACCATGCCAGCAGGACCCGGTACTGCAGCCGGACGGCGAGGCCCAGCACGCCGGAGAGGTTTCCGCGCGCGGGGCCGGGCCGCTCATCGCGGAGGCCTGCGCCGAGGTCGCGCCGCGCCCGCAGGAAGAACGCCACGGGAACAAGGACGGCGCAGAGCGCCAAGGGCAACGACAGCACCCACCAGTGGTCACCGGCATAGGCCCGCACCTGCTGGTTCCATCCGATCGGCGAAAGCCAGGACCACACCGAGGGTCCCGGCTCGGCGAGGTCGCCCACCGCGCGCATGCCGTAGGTGACGGCAATGACGCCGATGCTGAGCCCCGTCGCGGCCCGGGCGCTGGCCGTCAGCTGGGCAGCCAGTGCTGCCACGGCGCTGTACGCCATCCCCGTGGCAGCCCAGCCCAGCCCGAAGGCGAGTGATCCGGGGCCCGGCAACCCGCCGAGGGAAAGCGCTGCAGCCGACAGCAGCCCGGTCAGGATGCTCGTGGAGAAGCTGATGGCAAGGGCGGACACCAGGGGCGCATCACGGCCCAGCCGTCCGCCGCCCAGGAGCTCCAGCCGCCCGCTTTCCTCGTCTCCGCGGGTGTGACGGATGGTGAGGATGACCATCAACACCGCGAGGATGGCGGTCATGAAGGCGGTGTATTTGATGAGCGAAAGGGCGCCGAGCGAAGCCGGATCGTAGATCCGCCCAAAGAGCGCCACCATGGACGCCGTGGCGTTCAGTGCCGTGGCGGCCGCCACCCGGCTGGGCTCATCCGGGTACAGCTCGGCGCCGGCCGCCGCCGTCGAGTAAGCGATCAGCGCAAAGCCCAGAATCCAGAGCGGCAGCAGCCAGCGGTCCCGCCTGAGCGCGAGCCGGACCAGGACGCCGGTGCCGGCCAGCGTCCCGGTCATCGCCGTCCTGGTCATGGCCGTGCCGGCCAGCGGGCCGTTTCGATCGACCATGCCGGTCATCGCCGTGCCGTTTCGAGCGACCCGGCCGGGCCGTAGTGGCGCAGGAAAAGATCCTCCAGCGTGGGCGGCTGGCTGGTCAGTGCGTGCAGGCCGGCGGCTGTGAGGGCCTGCAGGAACGGGGCCAGCCCCGCCGGGTCCACCTGGGCGCTGACCCGGTGGTTCGTCACCACAACGTCGTGGACGCCGGGCAGGAGGTCCAGGCCCGGGGGCATGCGCGCGACGTCGGCCGTGACCGACGTCCGGGTCAGGTGCCGCAGCTGCGCAAGCGGTCCGGACTCCACCACCCGGCCGGCCCGGATGATGCTTACCCGGTCCGAGAGCGCCTCGGCCTCGCTCAGGATGTGGCTGCTCAACAGGATGGTGCGGCCCTGATCGCGGAGCTCGCGGACGCATCCGCGGAACGCGTCCTCCATCAAAGGGTCCAGCCCGCTGGTGGGCTCGTCCAGGAGGAACAGTTCGGCGTCGGTGGCCAGGGCGGCCACCAGGGCGACCTTCTGCCGGTTTCCCTTCGAATAGGTGCGCGACTTCTTGGTGGGGTCAAGGTCGAAGGTCTGCAGCAGCCGGTCACGCCGGGCGCGGTCCTGGCCGCCTTGGAGCCGCCCCAGCAGGTCGATCACCTCACCGCCCGTCAGGTTGGGCCATAGGGCCACGTCCCCGGGTACATACGCCAGCCGGCGGTGCAGCGTGGCAACGTCGTGCCAGGGGTCAAGGCCCAGCACCCTGGCCGAGCCCGAGGTAGCCCGCAGCATCCCCAGCAGCAGCCGCAACGTCGTGGACTTGCCGGCCCCGTTGGGACCCAGGAAGCCATGCACCTCGCCGGCCGCGACCTGGAAGTCGAGGCCGTCGAGGGCAGTTACAGTTCCGAAACGCTTGACGACGCCGGTCATTTCCACCACGTTGCTCATAGTCAATAAGCTACGCCGCGCTGCGCGTCCTGACCCGGGCGGAAAGTCCCGTCCGCCCGTCGTTTCGCAGGCGCTGACGCTCGCGGTTACCGGGAGCGTCAGCGCCTGTGGTTGCATGGATCCATGCCATTCACCTGGTCCGGCCGGGCCACCCAGACCCTCTCAGCTACTGCCCTGAGCGCCCTGCTGCTGGCCAGCGCCATGAAACATTTCCGCGAACCCGCGTTCTTTTACCAAGTGGTTCCCGATTTCCTGTGCCGTGACGACTCCGGCGCCCGGCCCAACGGCCCGTTTGCGGTGATGACCCGTGATGAATGGGTGGCGCTCAGCGGCCTGCTCGAGGCGGGCGCCGCCGTCGGACTCCTGATCCCGGCCACCCGCAAACCGGCCGCCTGGGGTGTTACTGCCATGTTCACGGCCTTCGTTGCCGGGCATGCCGACGCCTTGCGCCGTGCGTACGGTCCTGCCGGGACGCCAGGGCAGCGGAAGGTGCACACCGCCCGGCTTCCGCTTCAGGTGCCGCTGATCCTCTGGGCCTGGAGCCTGCGAAAGCCGTTCCGTCCTGCCGGGCCGCCGCGTGTTCCCGGGGCCGGGCAGTGAAGCTGCTTCAGTCTCCGGCCGTGCGGGTGGGGCTGTCCATCAGCATCGCCACCGGCCTCTACGGGATTTCCTTCGGGGCGCTCGGCGTCACGTCCGGGCTTGATTTTTGGCAGACCATGGCGCTAAGCCTGCTTCTGTTCAGCGGCGGTTCGCAGTTCGCGTTCATCGGCGTGGTGGCCGGCGGCGGATCCGGGGTGGCGGCGATGGGCGCGGCCACGCTCCTGGGCATGCGCAACGGCATCTACGGCATGCAGCTCAACGCCCTGCTGCAACCGCGCGGGTGGCGCAAGTACGCCGCCGCCCACGTCACCATCGACGAGTCAACGGCCACCAGTACCGGGCAGACGGACCCCGACGAACAGAAGCGGGGATTCTGGACGGCCGGCATCGGCATCTTCGTGCTCTGGAATATTTTCACTGCCGTCGGGGCGCTGGCGGGCAGTGCGCTGGGGGACCCCAAGCAATGGGGGCTCGACGGCGCGGCCGTGGCGGCCTTCCTCGGCCTTCTTTGGCCACGGCTCAAGGGCCGCGAACCGGTGGCCATCGCAGTGGTGTGCGCCCTGGCAACGGTGCTGGCCGTGCCGTTCGTGCCCGCGGGAGTTCCCATCTTGATAGCGGCATTTGTGGCGGCGGCGATCGGCTGGTTCAGCCACGGCCGCAGCGACGAGGGGCTGGAGCCCGATGTGGATCCCTACGCCGAGCACCATCAACACCCGCGTCAGGGCCCCGCTGCGGAAGAGGCCGGCAGATGAGCCTTTGGATGTGGCTGCTGCTTGCCTGCCTCCTTGGCTACGCCTGGAAACTCCTTGGCTATCTGGTGCCGGCAACCCTGCTGCGCAACCCGCGGATGTCCCGGATTGCGGGCACCATGACCATCGGCCTGCTGGCCTCGCTCACCATTGTGAACGCAGTGGCATCGGGCCAGTCACTGGCTCTTGACGCCCGGATGGGCGCCCTGGCCGCGGCCGGAATCGCCCTGTGGCTCCGGGCCCCTTTCCTGGTGGTGGTCCTGGCCGGAGCCGGTGCTGCTGCCGGGTTGCGGCTGCTGGGTTGGAGCTGATGACGGCCGTTCGGCCCTAGTAGGTCCGCCCGTGCTGTGGCAGGATGCCACCATGAGCGAAGAACAAGCGCCCGCGGTTCCTGCTGCCGAAAGAGAATCCAAATCCAGGCCCTACGTGCCATCGCCGGGATCCGAATCCACCCGTGAAATGCGCGAGATGTCCCGCCGCCGACGCGACGCCGAGGAGAAACTCCAGCAGCATCTGCAGGAAGCGGATCAGCTGCACGAGGCGCACATGAAGGCCCACCACAAAGAGACGTCGTTGCCCCCTGGGGGCGAGGCCGCTGCCGAGGATCAAGCCCCGGACGAACACGCCCCGGACGAAGAACGGAAGGCTGGCGCCGAGCCGGCAGAATAGCGCAGCCCAAGTGTATTGACCTAGGCCGAATAGCGCAGCCTAGGCTGCGCCAAACGCATCTGAATCAGCCAAGTCGTCGGCCTGTGGGGAGGCTCCGTTGTTCCTGTTCTCCAACTCTTCCAAGGCAAGGTCGTACCAGACCTGCGCCCCAAACACCGGGTGGGACGTATCCAGGTCCCGGAAAAGGGCGTCTGTGAGGGCCTGCAGTTCCGACGTGCTCGCCGACGAAATAACCAGCAGCGGGTCGGCGTCGCCGTTCATGAGCAAGGCAAGCTGCTGGCGGGTCATGGCAGCACCGGAAGGGAAAATGAGCGTAGTCCGTAGTCCATGTCGAACTCCAAAACGAGACAAAGTGGCTGACTGCGTAACCGCCACAATTCTAATATCCTGTGACGCCCGCCACAATCTCCCGGCCTCGGGCCGTTGGGCGGCGAATTCGGGAGCCGGGGGCGGGCTGTGACCGGCGCCCGGCTGGGCCAGTACCTGGCGGAACGGCTTCAGGACCTCGTCCTCGAGAGTGCCGATGTGCAGGACTTCCTCCGGGAACTGTGTGTATTCTCGGCCGGCTTCATCGGGAAGGCAACCGGGCTTCCCGTGCTGTGCGCCGTCACCCTGACGCGTTCCCGGCGGCCTGTGACGTCCGCCGGCAGCGGACCAGGGGCGAGGCTGCTTGAGGAGATTCAGCAGGCTACCGGCCAAAGTCCTTCGCTGGCTGCCCTGGAGTCCGGTGCTACGGTATCGGTGCCCGATGCCCGGGCCGACTCCCGCTGGCCTCGCTACAACCGCGGCGTGATGAGGGCCGGACAGCTCAGCGTCCTGTCACTCCCGCTGCGGCTGGATCCGGATGCCGCGGCATCCGTGTCGTTTTTTGCCCCGGAAGCAGGTGCGTTTGACGACGAGGCAGTCGTGATTTGCGAAGCGTTCGCCGCCCGCGCCGGCAAGGCCCTGCGGCTGGCTGTGCGCATCGGTGCCTCGAAGGACCTCAATGAGGACCTTCTCGAGGCCTTGAAATCACGCACCAGCATCAACCTCGCCTCGGGAATTGTGATGGGCCAGAGCCGCTGTTCGCAGGCCGAAGCGTTCGCGATCCTGAGCAAGGTTTCCAGCAACCGCAACGTCAAGCTCCGAGTTGTGGCTGAGGACCTGCTGCGAAAATTCGATACGACACCGGACGCCGCCCACTTCAACGGCTAAGGGACGCGCCTTGCGGCTATGCTTTTTAAAGTTCCAGTCAACGGGCGAAGGGCGGCAAAGCAGTGGAGTGGGTGCGGCCATGGTGGTGAAACTACCCCTCGCGGATGAACTTGCGGCAATCTTCGCCCGCGCTTCGGAGCTCCTGCTGACGGACGAGACGGTCTCCAGGGCCCTTGAGCTGATCACCGCTGCCGCGGAAGCGGCCGTGCCCGGAGTCGCAGGCGCGGGCGTCACTCTGATAGACGCTGAGGGCCGGAAACATACGGCGAGTGCTTCCAACACGTTGGTGGAGCTTGCCGACTCGCGCCAGTACAATTTGGGCCAGGGCCCCTGCCTCCTCGCCTGGGCCAGCGGCGAGCCCGTGCTCGTCAGCGACGTCCGGAACGACCGGCGCTGGCCGGAGTGGGCTACCGCGGCAACCGGGCTGGGCCTGCGCTCCTCCGTCAGCGCACCGCTGCTCGCCGGAGAATCCGCCTTGGGCGCCGTCAAGCTCTACGCCCGCAATGAGAACAGCTTCAGCCCCGGCACTGTGCGCCTGTTGGAACTCTTCGCCGCGCAGGCCACCATCTTCCTGATCAATGCCCAGGCCCGCGACAGCGCCCGGACGATTAGCGAGGACCTCCGCGACGCCCTGGCCCACCGCGAAATCATTGCCGTGGCCAAGGGAATCCTGATGGCCCGCCACGGACTTGACGAGGACACGGCCATGCAGGACCTCCTGATGGAGTCGCGGCGGGCCAAGAGGTCGCTGCGGGACATATCCGCCGAGCTGGTGTCCTCCACCCAGCTGCCCCGGTGAGCGGGGGTGCGCTTTGGCCCTGGGCAAGGACGAAGATGAGCAAAGGCTTCGCTTTGAGGAAATGCTCCGGAACGCTGACCTGCGCGTTGAGGAGCTGTGGCTGAGGTATTTCAGCATTGGCGGCAGCGCAGGGCAGTTTGAAGTCGAGGCTTACATCCACGGTGCCATCGCGCTGCCGGCGTTGCAGCGGGACATCCTGGCGCATGCCCTGAACGAGCGCCTTGACGAGATCAACGCCCCCGACGGCAGGGCGTCCTACAGCCGCGGGTCCGAGGACGCCGGCCGGCTACATGACGAGCGGTCGCCTGACGACATAGACCGGCCCGAGGAAGAATCAGGGCAGGACGATTGAATCGAAGGCCGTGCCCGGGAGCGGCGACTGGGGAGGCAGCGGCCGGTGGGGCCGTTCCGTGCGGATAGCGTCCTCCACCAGCGCTACGGGGCGCCGCCAGGCATCGGACCCGGGTTCCATGGTGTCCACAACACCGATCAGCATGGCCAGCAGGCGGATCACGTCAGTCATGGAAATGTCAGTGCGCAGGGTCCCCTGACCCTGGCCGCGGCCCAGCAGGACGGCCACGGACTCAAAGAGGCTGCCGGTGATTCCGGTCAGCAGGCCGCGCCGTCCGGCCACGGCCCCGAGCAGGTTGGCATCCTCGCTGGCGGCTGCCATCAGCGCATCGATCACGCGGAACAGCCCGTCGGCGGCATCAGGGCCGGCCAGGGCGTCGTCGATCACGGGGTCCACCATCAGCCTCAGCTGGCGGTTGAGCGCGGCAAGAACCAGCTGTTCCTTGTCCGCGAAGTTCCGGAACAGGGTTGCGGGACCGACGCCGGCCGTGACGGCGATGGTCTGCAACGGCACTTCCGGGCCGTACTCACGGAAGCAGTTGCGGGCGGCGGTGATGATCTTGTCCACATTGCGCGCAGCATCCGCACGGAGGGGCTTGCGTTCCACTGCGAGGTTCATTTTTCAAGGTTAGCAACGCTGGGCCTGAGCGCCCGGGTTACTGATTGGTAGCCGCGAATGTGCTCCCTATATGACGAATGTATGGGGAAATTCCGCTGTGGCAGACTGGGTCCATGTTGCTCGCATTCTCAGTTGCACCCTCCGGCCAGCCTGCGCACCTCACTGCTGATTCCGGTGCTGTCTCCTCCGCGGCATCCGCAGACGCTTCGGTCCATGACGCCGTCGCTGCCGCCGTCAAGATTGTCCGGGATTCCGGCCTGCCCAACCACACGGACTCCATGTTCACCACCATCGAAGGTGAGTGGGATGAGGTGTTCGCCGTGGTGAAGGAGGCCACCGAAGCTGTCGGGCGTTTCGGCAGCCGTGTGTCACTGGTCATCAAGGCGGATATCCGCCCCGGGTATTCGGGCGAGCTCACCGCCAAAGTGGAGCGGCTGGAAAGCGCCATCGCCGACGCCGGCTAATTCCCGCCTCTGGTTTCTCCTTCCCACGCAGCAAAGGCAACTGCGAGACTGGGCCCATGATTGAGCACCGGCCCGAGCCCCAATGGGTGGCTGTGGAGAAGTACCTGACCGACGTCGTCGTCCGCCCCGGCAGCCCGCTGAAGCGGGCCGTTACTTCCGCCGTCGACGCCGGAATGCCGGCCATCGAGGTGGCGCCCAACGCCGGGAAGCTGCTCAAGCTGCTGGTGCAGCTTTCGGGCGCCCGGCGGGTCCTCGAAATCGGCACCTTGGCCGGTTTCAGCACCATCTGGATGGCCCAGGGACTGCCCGACGACGGCAAACTCGTCACGTGCGAGTACCTCCCCAAACATGCCCGCGTGGCGCGCGCCAACGTGGACGCTGCCGGAGTCGGGCACAAAGTGGACATCCGCGTGGGTGCCGCACTGGACACCCTTCCCGGGCTGCATAATGACGGGCGCGGCCCTTTCGATTTTGTGTTCATCGATGCCGACAAGGAAAACAACCCGCAGTACCTGGACTGGGCCATCAGGCTGGGCCGGCCGGGCACCGCGATTGTGATGGACAACGTGGTGTGGGAGGGCGCGCTGCTCGATCCGTCCCTGGACGAGGTCAACGCGCCGGGGATCATCACCGCACTGGAAATGATGGGGGAGGACCCCCGGCTGGACGCGACGGTCATGCAAACCGTGGGTTCGAAGGGCTGGGACGGCTTCGCGCTGGCCCTGGTCAAGTGACGTCACGCCGCCAAAATGCTAAGTATGCTTAGAATAGGCTAATACCGGACGAACCCGTCCCGCATCGCCTGCAGTGGAGGAAGAAATGAAGGCTTCACCGACCCTTGCCAGCAATCTCCAGATGGTCCTCACGGACCTGATCGAACTTCACGTCCAGGGCAAGCAGGCGCACTGGAACATCGTGGGAACCAACTTCCGCGACCTCCACCTGCAGCTCGATGAAATCGTTACCAGCGTGCGGCTGTTCGCAGATGAAACGGCTGAGCGGATGCGCGCCCTGCATGCCCTGCCGGACGGCAGGAGCACCACGGTGTCCGCCGGCACCCGGCTGGAACAGTTCCCCGAAGGACTCACCTCCACTAAGGACGCCGTCAAACTGATCACGGCCCGGCTGGAGCGCACCGTGAAGACCATGCGTGACGTCCATGACGAGGTGGACGAGGAAGATCCCACCAGCGCAGACCTCCTCCACGCCGGCATTGCGCGACTGGAACAGCTGGCCTGGATGGTGAACGCCGAGACCATGTCGGCGGGGGCTTCAGTCACGGCACCGGACCACGGCTGACGCCGGCGCCACGGCCAGCGGAATGGACCCCGAGGCAAAGCCGCGCCCGGTGCGCATCGGTTCCGCAGCGGAACCGCCCGAAACCCTGGCCACGATGCTTGAGGCCGTGCGCGACGCGGCAGGAGACGTGCCGGCCCTTATTGCACTGGCGCGGGACACGGGACGGACGGCGCCCCGGCCCGGCGAAGGCAGCACGGCGCGGCTCTGGGAACTTCTTGCTTCCGTGACTTCCGTCGACGTCGCGGCCGGCCGCGTGCTTGAACCGCACCTCGATGCGCTGGCCATCCTGGCCCAGTCCGGTTCCCAAGCGGATTCCCCGATCGGTGAATCATCAACGGACGGCGCCTGGGGCGTTTTTGCCGCGGAGGGGCCGGGGCTGCGGCTTGAGGCTACTCCGGACGGCGCCGGGAATTATCTCCTGAACGGATCCAAGCCGTGGTGCTCGCTCGCTGCCCACCTGGACGGCGCCGTGCTGACCGCGCATCTTGCAGACGGAGGCAGGGCCGCCTTCGCCGTCGACCTGCACACTCCCGGGGTGTCCTGCGAGACGCCGCTGTGGACCAGCCGGGGCCTGCGCGAAATCCCCAGCGGCACCGTGCACTTCGACGGCGTCAGCGCCGTTCCGGTGGGTGCATCGGGCTGGTATTTCCAGCGCCCGGGCTTCGCCTGGGGAGGCATGGGCGTTGCAGCCTGCTGGTTCGGCGGAGCCGTTGCCGTGGCCCGCGACTTCAGCTCCGCGCTGTCCGCAGCTGCGGACAAAGGGCGTGAACCGGACCAGATCGCCCTGGCCCACTTAGGCGAAGCGGACCGGATCATCGCCTCCGTGTCCGGCTACCTGGCGCGCACGGCCGAACGGATCGACGCCGGGGAACTGTCCGGCTCCGGTGCGTGGAGCGAGGCGCTGCGCGTCCGCGGAACCGTCGTCGCCGCCGTCGAACGCATCCAGGCTGTAGTGGCCCAAAACCTGGGCCCGGGTCCCCTGGCCTTCAACGAAAAGTACGGAAAACGCATGGCGGACCTGTCGCTGTACATCCGCCAACACCACGCCATGCGGGACGACGCGCAATTAGGCGCCCTGACCCTGAAGGGGGACCGCTCGTGGTGAGTTTCTCACATGCCGATACCGGCACAGCCGAGGCCGAATGGGAGGGAAGCGGCGTGGCCGTCCTCCCGGAACTCCCCCTGGACCAGGACGAACTCGCGGCCATGGCCTTCATTGTGCTGGCTGCGCATCCGGATGACGAGACCCTAGGCGCCGGAGGGTTCCTCGCACGCCTGAACGCTGCCGGCGCGGCAATCGACGTGCTGCTGTGCACGGCGGGGGAGGCATCGCACCCGGACTCCCCGACCACGACGCCGGACCAGCTGGCCGCCCTCCGGCTCGCTGAGTTCAGGGCAGCGGTGTCCGGTTTGGCCCCGGGAGCCGCCAGGGAGTTCCTGCACTTCCGGGACGGCCACCTTGATGCAGACCGGGACCGGATCGCTGCCGCCGTCAAGGAATCGATCGCGGCATCCGGGCGCCCGGCGAACCAGGTGGTTATCGTTGCGCCCTACCGCTCGGACGGCCACACGGACCACGACGTCCTGGGCGCCGTGGCCGCCGAAGTGGCGGCCCAGGGCGGCCACGGGCTGCTGGAATACCCCGTCTGGTACTGGTTGTGGGCGTCACCGGCGGACGGCGCCTGGCAGTCATGGGTCCGTGTGCCGCTGACGCCGGACGAGCAGCGGGCCAAGGCGGCAGCCCTCCTGGCGCACACCTCGCAGACCGAGCCGCTGTCCGACCAGCCCGGCGACGAGGCGCTTCTTGCCGCCGGCTTTGTCGATCATTTTTCCCGCCCGTGGGAGACGTTCGCGTGGCACCGGCCCGCCGGCGGGACCAATACTGCGGGCGACGCCGAGCGGATCTTTGACGTCGTGCACGGCGGGAACGCCGATCCGTGGAGCTACACCACCAGCTGGTACGAAAGGCGCAAGCGGGCGCTCACCCTGGCCATCCTGCCGGACGCCGAGTACGGTTCCGGACTGGAAATCGGCTGTTCCATCGGCACCCTCAGCGTGGAGCTCGCGGCCCGCTGCCGGGAGTACGTGGCGGTTGACGCCAGCAGCGCCGCCCTGGTCCAGGCTGCTGAGCGGTTAGGGGGCCATCCCGCTGCCCGGACCCTGCACCTGACGGTTCCGCAGCACTGGCCCGAAGGCCGCTTCGACCTGGCGGTGGTGTCCGAGACGGGGTACTACCTGACGGCGGAGGAACTGGCCGAACTGTTCGCGCGGGTGCAAGGCTCGCTGAATCCCGGGGGGACCCTGTTGCTCTGCCATTGGCGCCACCCCGTCACCGGCTGGGAACTGGACGGGGACACCGTCCACGCCATGGCCCGGCAGCAGCTCCGCTGGCCCACGGCAGGGCTATACCAGGAAAGGGACTTCGTCCTGGAAGCGTTTGTATCGCCGGGCCCGGATCGGCCCTGAGATGACTAGCGGGACGACCGAACGGGCAGGCGACTGTCCCGCGGAGGCAATCCGGTCCGGCCTGGGCATCGACCGGGTGGCTGTGGTGGTGCCCGCCCACAACGAGGACCAGCACCTCGACCGGGCGCTTTCGGCGCTCCGAACCGCCGCCGACGCGTTGCAGCGGGAACGGCCCGGGATCCAGCTGTCCATCACGGTGGTGCTGGACAGCTGCACCGACCGGTCGGCGGACATCGCCGCCGGCTATGTTGCCTCAGACCCCCGGTTCGCGGCTGTGCACGTACGGCTGGGAAGCACCGGTGCAAGCCGCGCCGCGGGCGTCCAGGCCGCCGCAGGGCTGTGGAAAGGGCTGTGGGCCGGGCATGTCTGGCTTGCCAATACCGACGCGGACTCCGCCGTTCCGGAGAACTGGCTGGTGCGCCAGGTTGAACTGGCCGATGCCGGGGCTGACGCAGTCCTGGGATCCGTTGAGCCGGATCCGGCCGGGACCGATCCTGCCATCCTGCGGCGCTGGCTGGAGCGGCACCCGTTCAGGGAGGACCATCCGCACATTTACGGCGCGAATTTTGGCGTCCGGGCCTCCGCGTACCTGGCGGCCGGCGGGTTTCCCCGGATGCGCGTCCACGAGGACAGGATCCTGGTGGAGAACCTGCGCAAGCAGGCCTACAGGGTGCTGGCCACCGACACCATCCGGGTGCTGACGTCGGGCCGCACCCATGCCCGCGCACCGCAGGGGTTCGGTGCCTACCTCCGGGCGCTGGCGCTGGAGCTGCCGGCGCTGGACCGGGACAGTGGTGACCTTTGACCCTAGGAGCCTGAACTCCTAGACCGCATCCTCGACCCATGGGGTTCCTCCTGAGGGCCATGGTGTCGTGTGCTCGGCGCTGCCCGTGAATAGCGGGCTGCAGCCGTGATCCCGGGCGCCGGCTCCGCTGCTGGTGCATTGCCGCGGGCTGCGGGCCTCAGCTCCGAGGAGGCTGCACTCCGGCTGAAGAAGGTCGGGGCCAACCGGCTGCCGCAGGTCCGCCCGGTGCCGCGCTGGCGCAAGCTGCTGGCCGAAATGACCCATTTCTTTGCCATCATGCTCTGGGTGGCGGCCGGACTTGCCTACATGGCCGGCATGCCGCAGCTGGCCGTCGCGATCGTCGTGGTGATCCTGGTCAACGGAATCTTCGCCTACATCCAGCAGGAACGTGCCCAGCGGGCTGCAGCCAGGCTCCGTGAGCTGCTTCCCGCCATTGTGTCGGTCCGCCGGGACGGCCGCATTGTCAAGGTCCACACCACCGAGCTCGTGCCGGACGACGTGGTGGTGCTGGTTGCAGGCGACAGGGTCCCCGCGGATCTCCGGCTGGTGCTGGCCGCCGGATGCTCAGTGGACGAGTCGATGCTCACCGGCGAGAGCGAAGCCGTAGCCAAGGTCCCGGGCGACGCCGTCCTCGGCGGGACGTTCCTGGTCAACGGCGAGGCAGAGGGTATCGTCACGGTCACGGGCAGCGGCACCCGTCTCGCCGAGATCGCCGCACTGACCGGCAAGGTCGAGGCGCCCCCAACCCCGCTGGCGCTGGAACTGCAGCGGATTGTCCGCATCACAGCCACGGTGGCACTGGGGATCGGCGTGCTGTTCTTTGTCCTCTCGCTGCTGGTGGGTATTTCCTGGCGCGACGCGTTCCTCTTCGCGATCGGGGTGGCCGTGGCGCTGGTGCCCGAGGGCCTGCTTCCCACGGTCACGCTTTCACTGGCCGTCGGGGCGCAGCGGATGGCGCAGCGCAACGCCCTGGTCCGGAACCTGGAAGCGGTGGAAACCCTCGGCTCCACCACCTTCATTTGCACGGACAAGACCGGCACGCTCACCCAGAACCGGATGAACGCCGTCGAGGTGTGGACCCCGGCAGGACTGCTCAGCATCATCGGGGCGGGCTACGGGCCCGAGGCCGAAGTCACCGGGAAGGGAACCGGGGAGGCCCGGCACCTCAGCACCGCTGCGCTGGCCGCCTCCGCCGGACGCGCAGTGCTCCACAACGGGCAGTGGATCGCCGAGGGGGACCCGATGGAGGCCGCCATTGATGCGCTTGCCGTCCGGCTGGCCGGCCCCGGGCAGGAACCCGATGAACCCGAGGTATCGCACCGTTTTGCCTTCGACCCGCGACGGCTGCGCGAATCCGCGATCGTCGGCACCACGCTGTACGTCAAAGGTGCCCCGGAATCCGTGATTCCGCTGTGTGGCGAAAGCAGCGCCGAACGCGCGCTGGAAATGGTTGACCAGATGGCCTCGCACGGGCTGCGGGTGCTGGCCGTGGCCGAGCGAAGCCTGCCCGGCCTGCCGGGCGCCAGCTTCAAGCTGGAGGAAGTGGAGGCCGGACTCACGCTGCTGGGGCTGATCGGCCTCCACGATCCGCCCCGGGCCGAAGTCCGCCTGGCGCTCGAGGCGGCCCGCGATGCGGGAATCAAGGTGGCCATGGTCACCGGCGACCACGCCTTCACCGCCGCCGCCATCGCCCGGGAAACCGGACTGATCGGTTCACCCGAGCTTGTGCTGGAGGGACACACCCTCCCGGAAGACGACGCCGTCCTCACCGCCTTGCTGGACCGCGACGGCGTGGTCATCAGCCGGGTCACCCCGGAACAGAAACTCCGCGTGGCACGCCTACTCCAGCGCCGCGGCCACGTGGTGGCGATGACCGGCGACGGCGTCAACGACGGCCCGGCCCTCCAGCAGGCTGACATCGGCATTGCCATGGGACTGAGCGGCACCGACGTGGCCCGCGAAGCGGCGGACCTCGTGCTGCTGGATGACGACTTCGCCACTATCATCGCCGCAGTGGAGCAGGGCCGCGCTACGTACGCGAACATCCGGCGGTTCCTGACCTACCACCTGACGGACAACGTCGCCGAGCTCACTCCCTTCGTGATCTGGGCACTCTCCGGCGGCCGCTTCCCGCTGGCGCTGAGCGTGCTCCAGATCCTCGCCCTCGACATCGGCACCGACCTGCTCCCGGCGCTGGCCCTGGGCAGCGAGGCCCCCAGCAAGGGCACGCTGAAACGGCCGCCGGAGCGGAGGCACCTGATGGACCGCGCCCTGATGTTCCGGGTGTTCGGCCTGCTGGGTCCGGTGGAGGCCCTCTTCGAAATGACCGCGTACACCGCAGTGCTCCTCGGTGCGGGCTGGCGGCCGGGCGCGGAACTACCCGTGTCGGACGTTCTCATGGCGGCCTCCGGGGCGGCTTTCACCACGGTGGTGCTGGCGCAACTGGCCAACGCGTTCGCCTGCCGCAGTGCCAGCTCCCCGCCGTGGCGGCTGGGCTGGGCCACCAACAGGCTGCTGGTCTGGGCGGTGCTGGCGGAAGTCGGGCTCCTGCTGGCCTTCCTGTTCGTCGGCCCCATCGCCACATTGCTGGGCCATGCGCCGCCGTCGCCCGGGGGCCTTGCGATGGCGCTCGCCGCCATTCCCGCCGTCATCGTCGCGGACTGGCTGTACAAGGTGTTCCGGCACCGCAGGGCGGGCACCGCACGGGCCGTTGCGCGGCCAGCTGTACCGCCGGTCCCGCTGGGGCAGGTGAGGTCCAAAGCCTCTGACCCGCCGGGGTCCGGCAAACGAGGATCAAACCATGGACCAAGGAGCGGGAACAGCCATGACTGAAAGCCACGTGGTGTGGTTTGACGAGATCGGGATGGAGCATGTGCCCCAGGTGGGCGGCAAGAACGCGTCGCTGGGGGAGATGACGCGCTCGCTCAAGTCCCGGGGAGTGCGGGTGCCGGACGGATTCGCCACCACGGCGGCCGCCTACCGTACATTCATCAAAGCCAACGGCATCGACGCCGCCATGCGCGCCCGGATCGCGGAGTATCGGGCGGGCGAGATATCGCTGCGGTCCACGGGCGAGGCCATCCGGGAGCTGTTCCTGGACAGCGAATTCCCGGAAGACATCGCCGAGTCCATCCGCAGCCACTACCGCACCCTTGCCGACAGGGCGGGACTGGACCGGCTGTCCGTTGCCGTCCGAAGCAGCGCCACCGCCGAGGACCTCCCGGACGCCAGCTTCGCCGGGCAGCAGGAGACCTTCCTAAACATCTCCGGTGAACGCGAACTCCTGGACGCCTGTCGGCGCTGCTACGCATCGCTGTTCACGGACCGTGCCATCAGCTACCGGGAGGTGAAGGGTTTCGAGCACCTGGACGTGGCACTGTCCATCGGGGTGCAGCGGATGGTGAGGTCCGACGTCGGCGCCTCCGGTGTGATGTTTTCCATCGACACCGATTCAGGCTTCCCCCGCGCGGCCGTGATCAGCGCGGCCTGGGGCCTCGGTGAAACCGTGGTGCAGGGCAGCATCAACCCGGACAAATACGTGGTGTTCAAGCCGCTCCTGGCGGACAAGGGCCTGGCCCCGATCATCGAGAAGACCCTCGGCTCCAAAGCCCGCAAGATGGTCTACAGCCGGGGCGGCCACGCGCGGACCCGGACGGTGGAGACGTCCGCGGAGGAGCGGGGCTCCTTCGTGTTGGGCGATGCCGAAATCCTGGACCTGGCGCGCTGGGCGGTGACGGTGGAGGAGCACTACGGCCGCCCCATGGACATGGAGTGGGCCCGCGACGGCGCCACCGGGGAGCTGTTCATGGTGCAGGCGCGGCCCGAAACCGTGCAGGCGCTCAAGAGCGGGACACGCTTCACCATCCACCACCTCCGCGGCACGGGCACAGTCCTGGCCTCGGGCGCAGCGATCGGGGATTCGATCGCGCAGGGCACGGCGTGCGTCATCCGGGACACCCGGGACATCGAGTCCTTCCGTGACGGCGCCATCCTGGTCACCGAGATGACGGACCCGGACTGGGTTCCCGTGATGAAACGGGCCTCGGGTATCGTCACGGACCACGGCGGGACCACCAGCCACGCGGCCATCGTGAGCCGGGAACTGGGCGTTCCCGCCGTCGTCGGAACCGGGAACGGAACCAGCGTCCTGGGCGAAGGCCAGGCCGTGACGCTGAGCTGCGCGGAAGGGGACCTGGGCCGGGTGTACGAGGGCACGGTCCCGTTCGACACCGAGGATGTGGACCTGGGTGCCCTGCCCGCCACCCGCACGGCCATGATGGTGAACATCGCCAGCCCGGGGGCCGCGTTCCAGTGGTGGCGGCTGCCCGCGGCGGGGGTGGGCCTGGCCCGGATGGAGTTCATCATCAGCAACCTGATCCGGGTCCATCCGATGGCGCTGGTTCATCCGGAACGGGTCACGGACGCGGAGGAAGCCCGGCAGATCAAGGAACTGACCAGCGGCTACGCGGACCCCCGGGAGTACTTCGTGGAGGCGCTGGCCCTGGGCATCGCCAAGATCGCTGCGCCCTACCATCCGCATCCGGTGATCGTCAGGCTCAGCGATTTCAAGACCAACGAGTACGCGCACCTGATTGGCGGCGGCTCCTTCGAACAGCCCGAAGAGAACCCCATGTTGGGCTTCCGCGGCGCGTCCCGGTACTACGACGAGCGCTACCGGGAGGGTTTTGCACTGGAGTGCGCCGCGCTCAAACGCGTGCGGGAAACCATCGGCTTCAGCAACGTCATTGTGATGATCCCGTTCTGCCGCACCCCGGACGAAGCGGACCGCGTGCTGGCCGTCATGGCCCAGAATGGCCTGGTGCGCGGCGAAAACGGCCTGCAGGTGTACATGATGTGCGAGATCCCCTCCAACGTGGTCCTGGCCGAGAAGTTCGCGCCGAAGTTCGACGGCTTCTCCATCGGATCCAACGACCTCACGCAGCTGGTCCTGGGCGTTGACCGGGATTCCGAGCAGCTGGCCGGCCTCTTCGACGAACGCGACGAGGCCGTCACGGCAATGATCAGCGAAGCCATCCGCAAGGCGCACGCAGCCGGTATCAAGATTGGAATCTGCGGCCAGGGGCCCAGCAACCATCCGGACTTCGCGGCCTTCCTGGTGGGCGAAGGAATCGACTCCATCTCGCTCAACCCGGACAGCTACCTCAAGACGGTGCGGGTGATCGCGGACGTGGAGGCCTCCGCCTGAGGCTTTGGCGGTGCCGTGTGCCGGCCCGGGCTCAGCGCGCGCAGCGCATTGAGGATGGTGGCCAGGTCCACCAATTCCTGTGACAGTGCGCCGGCGATGGCCGGCACGTAGCCCGCCGCCGCGGCCACCATGAGCCCCACGCTCAGCACGATGCCGATCCAGATGCTTTGCATCGCCACCCGGACAGTGCGCTGCCCGATCCGCACCGCATGCGCCGCCTTGGACAGGTCGTCAAGGATGATTACGACGTCGGCAGACTCGCCCGCCGCGGTGGAACCGCGCGCACCCATGGCGATTCCGACGTCGGCCACCGCCAGGACGGGGGCGTCGTTGACGCCGTCGCCCACCATCATTACGGGACGGTGCGGCAACGACCTCACCGCTTCCACTTTGTCCGGCGGAAGGCATTCGGCGCGGACGTCAGTGAGCCCCACTTCGGCCGCGATGTGCTTGGCGGTGGCCAGCGCGTCGCCGGTGAGCATCACCGTTTCGGTGACCCCCAGTGCGGACAGCTCAGCCAGCGTCCGGCGTGCCTCGGCGCGCAGCGGGTCGCTCATGACCAGGGCCCCGACGTACACGCCGCCGACGCCCACATAGATGGCCAGCTGGCCGCTGACCAGCTCCGTTTCCACCACGCCGGGCGCAAATTCGGCCACGAAGGAGGGCTTGCCCACCACTACTTCCCGCCCGTCGAACACGGCACGCACCCCATGCGTGGCATGTTCCAGCGCCTCACTGGCAGTCTCGAAGCGGAGGTCGCGTGAGGTGGCGGCCTCCATTACGGACGCGGCCAGGACGTGCGAGGAGTACTGTTCCGCGGAGCCCGCCAGCCGCAGCAGTTCGTCCTGGTCCATGGTGTCGGCCGTGACGATGGCCACCAGCGAGGGCCGGCCGTAGGTGAGCGTTCCGGTCTTGTCGAAGGCGGCGGTGCGGACCTTGCCGAGCTGCTCCAGGACCCCCGCGTATTTGACGATGATGCCGGACTTGGCCGCCTGGCTCATGCCGCCCAGGAACGCCACCGGCGCCGCGATGAGCAGCGGGCAGGGAGTGGCCACCACCAGCACTTCGGCGAACCGGGCGGGGCTGCCGCTGACAATCCAGGCGACGGCGCCCAGCGCATAGGCGAACGCGGTGAACGGGATGGCGTAGCGGTCGGCCAGGCGCACCATGGGGGCGCGGCTTTCCGAGGCCTCCTTCACGAGCGCAACGATCCGGCTGTACTGGGAATCCTCCATGACGGCCGTGACGCGCATCCGGACGGCGGCCTCGCCGTTGACGGAGCCGCTCATGATGCCGTCGCCGGCCGAGCGTTCCACCGGCAGGCTTTCGCCGGTGAGGGACGATTCGTCGAACGTGCCGGCGTCGGAAAGCAGCACGCCATCCAGCGGGACCACTTCGCCGGGCTTGACCAGCAGGATGTCGCCCACGAGGACGTCCGTGGCTGCAACGTCCTCGTGGGCGCCGTTTTCAGGGCCGCCGTTGCTGTCAGTGCCGTTCGGGGCGGTGTTGTTCGCAGGGGTGACGTTCTTTGCGTTGCCGTTCCGCTCCCGGTGGGCTGTCTGTGGAACACGCGCCAGCAGGGCGCTGAGTTCGCCCTTCGCCCGGCCCGCCGCGTAGTCCTCCAAGGCGGTGCCGCCGGCCATCATGAGCACGATGATCATGGACGCAATGAACTCACCCACCAGCACCGTGCTGACGATCGCCGTCACGGCCAGGATATCGATGCCCCAGTGCCCGCTTCGCAGCCTTCGAATCATGCCGATGGACAGGTAGGCCGCCACCGCCAGTGCATAGCCGCTCGCCGCAAGCTGCGCGATCACCGGCTGGCTGGACATCACCAGGACGGCGACAGCCATCAGGGCCAGTACCGTGCCCGCAACGAGCGGATACCGGAGAACAAGTTTCACAGGCAGACCCGCCTTCATCTGGTTAGCTGCCACGTCTGAACACACACTGACAGGACGCATCCATAGGACACTCCAATGGGACACACACCTATGGGTAACACTCCATTGAACCTGCGATGCGAAACAAGGGGAATAGGGCCCTGATGCGCCGCGGGCGCTGAGCCGCCACGCGTTTGAGCCCGGCAGCGATTCAGCCCGGCAGGCCTTTCAGCCCTGTCAGGCCTTTCAGCCCTGTCAGGGACGGGGCTGCCGCTGTCATGGTTGAAGGGTGTCGAACATGGCCGGGGAACCGTCCGCTTATCCAGGCAAACATCGCAGGCTGGTGGCGGCGGCCGTGGTGGCGGTGGTTGCGATCACGGCGGTGGTACTGGCCGTGATCCTGGCCGGTGCCCCGCGGGAATCGGACCCGGGGGGTGGCCAGCAGACGGACGGCCAGACGTCCTCGGCGCCGCAGCCTTCGGAGCCGGCCGCCTCGAGTCCGGCCGCCTCGCCGTCGTCGGGAAACCAGTCGACGGAACCACAGCCGTCTGATTCCCCGTCCCCGCCGCCCGGAACTTCTGGCGAACCGCCCGCTCCGGCCC
>NZ_JBWKYC010000006.1:60197-187546 GCF_059423525.1 Arthrobacter sp. GW460-12-1-14-TSB2 | reverse complement strand
CCTCCCCGGCACCCCGCCGCTCCGGGACGCAAGCCAGACCGCGCCGCCTGCGCTCCCGCGGCTGGCCGCGGCCTACGGGGCCACAGCAAGCGACAGCGGCTTGGTCCCGCTCACCGTCGCCCGCCGGGCCCCGAAGGACGACGACGTCGAGATCGCCATTGAGTTTTGCGGCCTCTGCCATTCGGACGTGCACGCGACGCGCGGCGAGTGGGGGTCGCAGAAGTACCCTCTGGTGCCCGGCCACGAAATCGTCGGCCGGGTCAGCCGCGTGGGTGCCGCCGTCGACGATTTCGCGCCGGGTGACCTCGTGGGCGTGGGCTGCCTGGTGGACTCCTGCCGTGAATGCGAAAGCTGCCTGGACGGCCTGGAGCAGTACTGCGAAAACGGCATGACCGGAACCTACGGTGCACCTGACGCCCGCAACGGGGACGCCATCACCCAGGGCGGCTACGCCACCTCGGTGGTGGTGGACCGCCGCTACGTGCTGCGGGTTCCCGAAAACCTCGACCCGGCGGCCGTCGCGCCGCTGCTCTGCGCCGGCATCACCACCTATTCCCCGCTGCGGCACTTCGACGTCGAGCCCGGCGACGTTGTGGGTGTGGTGGGACTGGGCGGACTGGGCCACATGGCGGTGAAGCTCGCCAAGGCCATGGGGGCCGAAGTTGTGGTGTTCACCACCTCGGCATCGAAGGTCGCCGCGGCGCGGGAGCTTGGTGCCGACGGCGTCGTCCTGTCACGCGACGAAGCGGCCATGGCGGCCGCCGGCCGGAGCATCGACGTCATCATCGACACGGTGGCAGCGCCGCATGACCTCAACCCCTACTTCCGGACCCTCCGCCGGGACGGCGCGCTCTTCCAGCTGGGCCTGCCCTCTGGAGTCATGCCACCTGTCAATCCGGGGGCGCTGATCCGGCGCCGGATCGCCTACGCGGGTTCGCTGATCGGCGGCATCGCCGAGACCCAGGAGATGCTGGACTTCTGTGCTGAACACAACGTTGTCTCCGACGTCGAGGTGGTGGGTGCCGATCAGCTGAACGAGGCATATGACCGCATGGTGGCCGGAGACGTCAAGTATCGTTTTGTCCTGGACACCAGCACCCTCGGAACCCCTTCGGAAAAGGCAGACGCATGAGCACCGTTTTCACCAAGATCATCAACGGCGAGATCCCCGGACGCTTCGTCTGGCGCGAGCCGGACGTGGTGGCGTTCCTGACCATGGGACCGCTCGCCGACGGACACACCCTAGTGGTTCCCACGGAGGAAGTGGACCGTTGGACGGACGCCCCGCCCGCGCTGCTGACACGGGTGATGGAAGTTGCGCAGAAGATCGGCGCCGTCCAGGTGGATGTCTTTGATGCCGCACGGGCAGGGCTCATCGTGGCCGGCTACGAGGTCAACCACCTCCACGTCCATGTGTGGCCGTCCAACTCCATGGCCGACTACGACTTCGGCTCGGTGGACCAGAACCCCGACGCCGCACAGCTCGACGCCAACGCGGAGAAGCTGCGCGAAGGGCTCCGCCAGGCCGGCCACGGCGATCACGTTCCCGCGGCCTGAGAGCTCCGGCGCAATTCCGGTTTTGGTCCGGGCTGGCCCCGGCGTGGTTCCCTTACGGGGGCTACGCCGGGGCCAGCGCCTTATTCAGGACCGCCCGGATCCGCTTCTCGGAGACGGAATAGGCCGTTCCGAGCTCGACGGCGAAAAGGCTCACCCGCAGCTCTTCGATCATCCAGCGCACCTGCGTTAACTCGGCCCCGGCCCGGCGACCCGGCAGCAGCGCCGACACGGCATCGTCGTAGTCGTCCTCCAAGGCCTGGACCGCGGCCATGTGCAAGGCGTCCCGCTGGACATTGCCGGGCAGCTTTTCCAACCGCTTCTCGATCGCGGCCAGATAGCGCGGCAATTGGCTGAGCTGGGCGTAGCCGGTGCGTGCTACAAAGCCGGGGAAGACGAGCTGTTCGAGCTGGCTCCTGACGTCGTTGAGCGCGCTGATCAGGGCCAGGCTGGTGGTCCCCTTGAGCTGCTTTTCGATCCGGCGCGTGCTGGCGAGGATGCGTTCGACGACCGCGGTGACAGTGAACACTGTGTCGATGAGTTCGGCCCGGACCTGCTCGTACAGGGCTTTGAAGGACGCCTCGGCCCACGGCAGTTCGGCCGGCGTGAGCTTGTCGATCGCGGCCAGCGCGCAGTCCGCGATCAGGGCCGACACCGAGCCGTGCGGATTCTGGCTGAACGTCAGTTTCTCGGTGTTGTTCAGGTGCTCCAGGACATACCGGTCCGGCGCGGGCACCTTGAGCGCAAGCAGACGGATGACGCCGCCGCGCATGGCCAGCTCCTGTTCGGAAGCGGTCTGGAACAGTCGGAGGGCAACCGATGCGCCTTCATCCACCAAGGCCGGGTAACCGGTGACAGTGTGTCCTTTCACCATGCCCTGGACCTGGCGCTGCACGGTTCCGAAGGTCCAGTCCGTCAGCCCGGATTTCTCTGCGAAGCCGGGTGTTGCGGCACCGTCCGGGGACGGCGTGAAGCCTCCGGCGTTCTTCGGGGCCTGCACGGACTGCCCGCGCTGTGCGCCCTTCGGGCCTTTGGGGGCCGTCGTCACCGGGGTGGCGCCCAGGGACTCGGCGATCGCCCGCCTCGTGGCCGGAGCAAGCCGTTCCTGCAGTTCTGCCAGGTCCTTGCCCTCATCCAGCGTCTTGCCCTGGGAATCGACCACGCGGAAGCTCACGCGAAGGTGGGACGGCACGGCAGCCCAGTTCCATGAACCCGGCGGGATGACCTGTCCCCGGATCCGCCGCAGGACCAGCTCAAGCGAGGGCTCCAGCTCGTCGGCCGCAGGATCGAAATCGGCTTCGAGGGCGGCAACGGCCTGCCGGGCGACGTCCGGGGCGGGGACGAAGTTCTTGCGGACCTGCTTCGGCAGCGACTTGATCAGGGCAGTAACGAGCTCCACGCGCTGGCCCGGAATGAGCCAGCGGAACGCGGCGTCGTCCAGCTGGTTCAGGAAGAGCACGGGCACTTCGGCCGTGACGCCGTCGGAGGGGTTGGGCGGGGAACCCGGCGCGACGGGGTGGAACTCGTAGCTGAGCGGCAGTTCGAAGCCCTTGTGCAGCAGGGTCTTCGGGTAGGCCGAATCGTCAAGGGCCGAGGCGTCCTCGCTGATCAGCAGGGACTGGTCGAAGTCGAGCAGGGTGGGATCCTGCTGACGTGCGTCCTTCCACCACTTGTCGAAGTGCCGTTCGGATACGACGTCCTTACCGATCCGGGCGTCGTAGAAGTCGAACAGCGTCTCGTCGTCCACCAGGATGTCCCGGCGCCGCATCCGGGCCTCGAGCTCCTCGACTTCATGGAGCAGTGCCCGGTTGCGGTGGAAGAACTTGTGGTGGGTCTGCCAGTCGCCCTCAACCAGGGCGTGGCGGATGAACAGCTCGCGGCAGAGCTCCGGATCCACTTTGCCGTAGTTGATGCGCCGGCTCGGGATGATGGGCACACCGTAGAGAGTGACCTTCTCGTGGGCCATCACCGAGCCCATCTTCTTGGACCAGTGTGGCTCGCTGTAGCTGCGCTTGACCAGGTCCGGGGCCACCTGTTCGGCCCAGAGCGGATCGAACTTCGCGGCCACCCTGGCCCACAGCCGGCTCGTTTCCACCAGTTCGGCTGCCATGACGAACGTGGGTGACTTCTTGAACAGCGCCGAGCCCGGGAAGACCGCAAAACGGCTGCCGCGGGCCCCGGCGTACTCTCGCTTGCGCTCGTCGAGGATGCCGATGTGGCTGAGCAGGCCGGAGAGAAGGCTGATGTGGATGCCCTCATGGTTGCCCACGGGATCGGCCAGGCGCTTGTTGTCCAGGCTGATGCCCAGCGGGCGGGCGAGCTGGCGGAGCTGGGCGAAGAGGTCCTGCCACTCGCGGACGCGCAGGTAGTTGATGAACTCGGCGCGGCAGAGCCGGCGGAAGGCCGTGGAGGAGAGCTCCTGCTGCTTCTCCTGGAGGTAGTTCCAGAGGTTCAGGAAGCCGGTGAAGTCCGAGTTTTCGTCCCGGAACCGCGCATGCTTCTCCGCGGCGAGCTGCTGCTTGTCCGTCGGACGCTCGCGCGGGTCCTGGATGGTGAGCGCGGCGGCCAAGATCATGACCTCGCGGACGCACCCGCGCTTGCCGGACTCGACGATCATCCGGCCGAGCCTCGGGTCGACGGGAAGCTGGGCAAGTTGCTGACCGACTGCGGTCAGCCCGCCGCCGCCGTTCCTGCCGGCGGCGGGCCGACGGCCGGGTCGTCCGCCGGCGTCGCCCTTCTCCTCCTGCGGACGGGCGGCGCTCAGGGCGCCCAGCTCGCGCAGGAGCGTGACGCCGTCGTTGATGGCGCGCGAATCCGGCGGCTCCACAAACGGGAAGTTCTCCACGTCCTTCGGCCCCCGGGCCACACCCATGGCGGTCATCTGCAGGATGACGGCCGCGAGGTTGGTGCGCAGGATTTCGGGGTCCGTGAACTGCGGCCGGGATTCATAGTCCTCTTCCGAATACAGCCGGATGGCGATGCCGTCTGACACGCGGCCGCACCGGCCGGAGCGCTGGTTGGCCGAGGCCTGGGACACGCGTTCGATGGGCAGCCGCTGCACCTTGGTCCGGTGCGAGTACCGGGAGATGCGTGCGGTTCCGGTGTCCACGACGTACTTGATGCCGGGCACCGTGAGCGACGTTTCGGCGACGTTGGTGGCCAGCACGATCCGCCGTTTGCTACCGGGATGGAACACCCTGTGCTGCTCCTGCAGGCTCAGCCGGGCGAAGAGCGGCAGCACCTCGGTGCCGGCCAGCCGCCGGTTGGACTGGATGCGGGCGTTGAGGGCCTCGGCCGCATCGCGGATTTCGCGCTCGCCGGAGAAGAAGATCAGGATGTCGCCCGGGGCTTCGAGGGCCAGTTCGTCGACGGCGTCGCAGACGGCGTCGAGCGGGTCGCGGTCCTCCTCGAGTTCGTCGTCGGAGGCGGCTACCGCGTCGTCGTCATCGCCGGATACTGCGCCGCCCGCCGGCTGGGACAACGGCCGGTACCGGATTTCCACCGGGAACGTCCGTCCGGACACCTCGATGATGGGGGAGGGATCCTCCTCGGTGCCGAAGTGCTTGGCGAAGCGTTCCGGATCGATGGTGGCGGAGGTGATGATGATCTTCAGGTCGGGGCGCTGCGGCAGGATCCGCTTGAGGTACCCGAGGATGAAGTCGATGTTGAGGCTGCGCTCGTGGGCTTCGTCGATGATGATGGCGTTGTACCTGCGCAGCAGCTTGTCGCGCTGGATTTCGGCCAGCAGGATGCCGTCGGTCATGAGCTTGACCTTGGTGTTGCGGCTGACCTCGCCGGTGAAGCGGACCTGGAAGCCCACTTCCTGGCCGATCTCGACGCCGAGTTCCTCGGCAATACGCTCGGCCACCGTGCGTGCAGCCAGCCGGCGCGGCTGGGTGTGGCCGATCAGTCCGTTGTCGCCCAGGCCCAGTTCCAGGCACATCTTGGGAATCTGGGTGGTCTTGCCGGAGCCGGTCTCGCCGGCAATGATCGTCACCTGGTTGGCCGCGATGGCGGCCATCAGGTCCTCGCGGCGCTCGGAAACCGGCAGCTCGGCGGGGTAGGAAATATGAAAAGTCATGGCTGGAGACAGTCTACTGCGGCGGGCCCGCCCGCTGCGTTCCAGTGCCGTTGCGGGCAGATACGTTCCTGGCGTTGGCGTTGGAGGGACCCGGCTCATTATTGAGCCGGGTCCCTGTTGTTGTATCCCGCATTTGAGTCGGCCCCGGTCCGGAGCAGAATCCGGATCCGGATGGTGCGGCGCTCAGTAGTTCCGCAGGGTGTAGCTGATGCTCGGAAGGTCCAGCGCTGCCCAGTCGCGCTCTGAACGTTCGGGAGGGGTGTGGCCCCGTCCGTCCCTGAGGAGCGCGGCGATGGTGGCCGAGAGGATGACGAGCAACAGGACGATGAGTGCAACTCCGATGGTTTCCATGCCTCTATGTTTCTCCCGTTGCCGGCAACAAAACAGTGGCAGAAATGACCAAAAAGCTATAATTTCTGCCACAATGGAAGCATGCTCAAATCAGTGGCAGTGATCGTTGTTCCCAACTTTTCCATCTTTGAGTTCGGTACCGCGTTCGAGGTGTTCGGCATCGACAGGTCGGCCCGGGGGACCGGTGTGCCGGCTTTCGACTTCCGCGTCTGCACGCCGGAACCGGGCGATATCCGGCTCAAGTCCGGGCTGTCCATGCACGTCGACCTGGGGCTGGAAGCGGCCGCCGATGCCGATCTGGTGATCATGGCTCCCTACGGCCACGACCAGGATGTCCCGGAAGAAGTGCTGGACGCACTTCGGGCGGCCCATACCCGAGGCGCCTGGGTGATGTCCATCTGTTCCGGTGCCTTCGCCCTCGCGCGTGCGGGCCTGCTCGACGGCCGGCGCTGCACCACGCACTGGCACTATTCCCCGGAACTGGCCAGCCGCTACCCGGCGGCACTGGTGGACGAGAACGTCCTGTACGTCCAGGATGGCCGCATCATCACCAGCGCTGGCACCGCGGCCGGCATCGATGCCTGCCTTCACCTGGTGAGGGTGGAACTCGGAGCCGGCGTGGCCGCCAGCATCGCCCGCGACATGGTGGTTCCGCCCCATCGCGACGGCGGGCAGGCCCAGTTCATCGACCGTCCGATACCGGCCTGCGGCTCACAGCCCATGGAGGAACTGCTGCAGTGGATGGTCCGGAACCTGGAACAGGACCACACCGTCAACGAACTCGCCGCACGGGTGCACATGTCGCCGCGGACGTTCGCGCGCCGGTTCCGGTCCGAAACGGGTGCCACCCCCGCAGCCTGGCTCAACTCCCAGCGCGTGCTGCGGGCGCAGGAGCTCCTGGAATCCACCGAGCTCAACATTGACGAGATTGCCCGCGAGTCAGGGTTCGGACACTCCGTGCTGCTCCGCCACCACTTCGGCAAAGTGCTGGCCACGAGCCCGCAATCCTACCGGCGGGCGTTCCGGGGCCACCTCGAACCTGCGGTCTAGCGCCCCGGGTCCGGGACGCCGTTCCGGGCGGCTTCGGCCGCTGCCCGGGTGTTGTCGATGAGGACCCGCCACGGGCCGGTGACGGCCTGCTCCGGAAGGGTGGCGCGGTGCTGGCCGGCCCTGATGGAATACATGAACCTGTCCGGCTGGCCGACGGCCTCCGGGGAGCGCGGAACGGCATCCCAAGGGCACGCCTCGACGAGCGGCCCCCAGCGGCTCTTGTCCGTCGGGGTGGTGGCCTGGACGCTCCATACCCTCTTGAGCGCAGCAATCCCGCCGCTGCGCTGGACAGTGATCTTCATGGCCTGGTTCCTGTGCTTCCGCTACTGCCTGGCAGCCGGCTGACCCCTCCGGCGGCGTTCCAGTTACAGCTTTACCTTCACAGTTTCCCACGCCTTCCGGACGGCGTCATGTTCCGGTGAAGCCGCACCAAACAGTTCCGCCGCCGATGCCGCCGTGGCCTTGGCGAACTTGGTGAACGTGGCGTTGGCCGGGAGGGAACCGCCGGTGAGCGTGTCATACCAAATGCGGCCCGGGGTCTCCCAGGCATTGCCGCCAAGAGCCGAGGCTACGAGGTAGAACGCCCGGTTGGGGATGCCGGAGTTGATGTGCACCCCGCCGTTGTCCGCGCTCGTACGGACATACGAGTCCATCGAGTCCGGCTGGGGGTCCTTGCCCAGCACGTCGTCGTCATAGGCGGTGCCGGGAGCCTTCAGCGACCTCAGGGCTGCGCCTTGCACCTGGTCCGTGAACAGGCCTTCGCCGATCAGCCAGCTGGCCTCCGCAGCCGTCTGCTGCGCGACGTATTGCTCCACGAGTGCGCCGAACACATCCGAAAGCGATTCGTTGATGGCACCGGCCTGGTTCCGGTAGACGAGCCCGGCGGAGTGCTGCGTGACGCCGTGTGCCAACTCGTGGCCGATGACACTCAGCGAGCGGGTGAAGCGCTGGAATATTTCGCCGTCGCCGTCGCCGAACACCATCTGGTGTCCGTCCCAGAAGGCATTGTCGTAGAGCTTGCCGAAGTGGACAGTGGCATCAAGCGGCAGTCCCCGGGCGTCAATCGAATTCCGTCCGAAGGCCTCGGCATAGAGCCGGTGGGTGTGGCCCAGGCCGTCGTAAGCCTCGTCCGCCGACGAGTCGCCCGTGGCGGGTTCCCCCTCCTTGCGCACCAGCTGCCCGGGCAGGGACTCGGAGGTCTTCGCGTCATACAGCGTGCGGTTCGGCGGGCCGGGCTGGAGCTGCCGGACTCCGGACGGAACCGCGGGGAGCGGAAGCGCGCGGGTTGCCTGGATGGACCTGACATGGAGCAGTGCTTCCTTCGCCGCCCGGGCCACCCTGGACAGGCGGGGTTCGTGCTGAGCCGCAAGGCGCCGCAGCATGTAGGGCGGAATGATGGAGCAGTACATAAAATGTCCCCTTTACTCGTCGGCGATGGAAACAGCCTACGAGGGGGTGCCGACACTGCGGCGGGACACGCCTTAAACAGGAAACCCCGCCAGCTGGGCTGGCGGGGTTTGTCTGTGCCCTCGATAGGATTCGAACCTACGACCTTCTGCTCCGGAGGCAGACGCTCTATCCCCTGAGCTACGAGGGCAGTCAGGGTTCCTGCCGTTGCCGGCGGGACGTCCTAGAGCTTAGCAGGAAGGTGGCCCCCAAAGGAAAATCGGGTCGAAATCGGCACTCAGTAGCCCGCGAACGAGTCCGTGCGGATGCGGCGGGCGCCGGCACTGCGGGCGGCGGACCGCAGTGAGCGGACGCTGGCAGGCGAGCCGGACACGAACACTTCGCGCGAGGCAATGTCCGGGACAAGTTCCTTGAGAGCCGCGCCGTCGAGCGGCTCCGGCGGACGGGAAACTTTGCCGGCGTCTTCCATGAACGACGGCGGCGCGGAGCCGTCGGAGAGCCTGGCTATGACCCGTGCGCCGGACTGCTCCAGCGCATCCGCGTAGGCGAGTTCCGCAGTCGACTTCGCAAGGTACAGCAGGACCACGTCGCGGTTCCTTGCCGCGCCTGCGGCGAGCTGGGCGAGGTAGGGCGTAACGCCGATTCCGGCCGCAATCAGCAGGACCGGCCCGGTCCGGCCGCGGGGCAGCACGAAGTCGCCGCCCACCGCCGTGGCGGTCACGGAGTCGCCGGGCCGCAGGGCGAGCAGGGCGCGCTTGGCGGCGGACACCGGCTCGGCAGTACCGACGCCGATGGTCACGTCCCGGGCATCCGGGGCGCTGGTCAGGCTGAAGACCCGGCGCCTGCCCTTGCCGTCGGACTTGGCATGCGGCAGGTGCAGTTCCATGTATTGTCCCGGCGCGAACCTGACCGCACGTTCGGGCCGGAAGCTGAATTCCGTCGTCGTCGGCGTGAGGGGCCGCGATTCCTGGAAGTTGAGGCGGATGCCGCCGCGCTGTCCGGCCAGGAAGGCAATCAGGTTCCCTGCCAGCAGGGCCAGTTCGGGAGAGTTGGCCACGAAGCCCAGGTTGTAGGGGACGGCAAAGATCACGCCGACGACGGCGGCGAGCGCCAGCTGCTGCCAGCGCCGGGGCGGCAGGGTCAGCGGTTCGGTCAGCATGAAGCCCACGAAGAACAGCACGGGGCGCTGTGCGAGGGGCTGCCACAGGGCCTGGCCCGTGGACATTCCGGCCCGGAGGAGCTCAGTGGCCACGATGGATACGGAGACCGCCGTGAACACGGCCCCCATCAGTATCTTCCGGGTGCGGTAGAGGACCAGCACGATGCCGGGGACGATGAGGAAAAGCATGGCGGGAGTGGCAGCCCACCACGTGGCGATGTTGAGGCCGGTCAGTCCGGCCGCAAATGCCCCAGCGGCTGCCGGGTTGAAGATATGCCGGCCGCGCCAGGCCAGGGCGTATTTCGAGGCCGATGCCAGGACGCAGGCGATCGCGACGCCGGCAACATCCATCGCCTTGAAACTGGGCCAGAACAGGAAGTACAGCAGCAGGCCGGTGATCAGCGAGGATTCGGAATGCGGCCGGACGTGGAACAGGGCCGCCAGCCCGCGGTTCGAGGCGTAGGTGAGTCCCAGGCAGAGCGCCAGATGGGTGAGCATCTCCGGGATGCCGAAGGTGAGCCAGCCCAGGACATTAAGCAGCAGGCTGTACGCGGCCAGCACGGCAAGCACCCACAGCACCAGGCGGTACATGGTGAAGCGGTTCAGGGACGTGTCCACCCGCTGGATCATGGAACTCATTCGAACAGCACTCCTTCGAAACCTGCTGAGTAGGCGGCACTTCCGTCCGAGAAAACCGTAAGCCAGGAAAACGCAAAATCCTGCTGAAGCGACCTCCCTGAGACGAAGAACAGGGCAGTGGCCAAGGCATCGGCCGTCATGGCGTCCTCGGCCAGCGCCCAGGTGGCCACCACGGTTCTGACCGGTGCCCCGGTGGTGCCGTCCAACACGTGATGCAGCCCGTCGCCCCACGCCCGGCGGTTTGCTGCCGAGGCGCACAAGGCGCCCGTGCCCAGGCTGAGGGTGCCGATGGCCCGGCCGGGATCGTACGGATGTTCCAGTGCCACGGCCACCGGTACCGGTCCGGAATTGAGGAGGTCGCCGCTGGCGTCGATGAAGTATTCGCCTGCGCCCAGGGACCGGAGTTCCGCAGCGAGCAGATCGGCCAACTGGCCCTTGCCGGCAGCCCCGACGTCAAGTACCACGGGAGCCGTGGTGGTCAGCACGGCGTCATTCCAGTCCAGGACGTCATCCCACCGCGGAGCGGGAACCGGTGTCCCGCGGGACCGGAGCGAATAGTCCGGGCCGTACCCCAGCTGTTCCAGGCTGCCGCCGATCAGCGGCGTCATTGCACCGTCAGTCAGCCGGTAGAGGTTCCGGTACAGGCGGCCCAGCGCGCCTGCACCGTCCGGCATCCGGAAGCGGCCGGGCTCCCTGGCCGCCTGCGCGACGATCGAGTCCGCCCTGAAACGGGACCACGCGGCGTCGTACGTCTCCACCACGCCGAGCAGCCGGCGGCGCTGGCCGCCGTCCAGGGGGCCCGGCGTTGAAATCTCCCAGCTGGTTCCGATTCCGTCGAAACTGAACGCTGCCCAGCCAGGGTGCGGCACGTTATCTCCTCTTGACGCGGTGAACGGTGGATACTGCGCCGTTCGTCCGGGCGCGGCCTACCGGGCCTCGGATTTGATCTTCTCCACGGCCTGGTTGAAGCCGCCGCTGGTGAGCGATGAGCCGGCCACTTTTGAAACATTCAGTTCATCCAGGCTCTTGCCCACTATCTGCGCCGCGATACCGCCGGCGAACTCGCCCTGGAACTTCCGGGTATTGGGATTGGAAGGATGCTGGGTGATGTTCACGCCGGACACTGTGCCGCCGGAAAGCGTCAGCTCAACGCCCACAGTTTCAGTGCCGTTGGGGGACACATAGTTTCCGTCGGCGCTGTAGGTGCCGTCCTTGTAGCCGGACGCGGCAGCAGGGGCGCTGCTGGTTGCGGAGCCGGCGGACGCGGCAGTGGACTGGGCTGCCGCGGATTGGGCTGCCGGTGCCTGGGCGGACGGCGCGCAACCGGCCACGGTTCCGATCAGGGACATGCCGGCGATGCCGACGAAGACGCTCTTTCGTACCGGGAAGCTCATACGGGGCTCGTTTCGTATAGTTGCGGGCAGCTGCGTGCCGGACAGGTCCCGGCACCGCTGGGACAGGATCCAGTCAGGCAGTTACAGGATGGACAACGTTGGAATCAGCGTAATGGTTCAGCCTGTGACGAACCCGATTCAATTCTGTGAGGCTTCCTATTCCTGTGCCCCTTCACAGCGTCATGGCGTTGCTGAGGATTCCGCGGGTTTCGCGGGCCACCGGTAGGCTAGATGCGTGACTCCCGAAGAACTCTCCCTCGCCATATCCGCCTGCCTGAAAGACGCCGTCGCCGCCGGCGAAATCACTCTTTCCGCATCAGCCGTGCCGGACGAGGTGCGCGTGGAGCGGCCAAAGAACCGGGACCACGGCGACTGGGCCACCAACATTGCCCTCCAGCTGTCCAAACAGGCCGGCGTTAATCCCCGGGAATTCGCCACTATCCTCAGCGCACGGCTCAAGGGCATTGACGGCGTTTCGGCCGTGGATATCGCCGGTCCGGGCTTCCTGAACATCACGGTGGACGCCGCGGCTGCAGGCGCCCTGGCCAAGGCCATCGTCGAAGCGGGGCCGGCGTACGGCACCAACTCGGCGCTCGCCGGACACGTGGTCAACATGGAATTCGTCTCTGCCAACCCCACCGGCCCGCTGCACATCGGCCACACGCGCTGGGCCGCGCTGGGCGACTCGATCGCCCGCGTCCTCCGGGCCTCCGGCGCGACGGTCACCGCCGAGTACTACATCAACGACGCCGGGTCGCAGATGAACGTCTTCGCCCATTCCGTGCTGTCCCGGCTGCACGGCCGTGGCGTGCCGGAGGGCGGTTACCCCGGCCAGTACATTTCCGACCTGGGCCACCATGTCCTGGCGGACCACCCGGACATCCGGGAACTGACCGACGTCGCGGCGCTGCCGGTCATCCGGAGTGCGGCGTACAAGGCGCAGATGAAGGACATCAAGGACACCCTTGCCGACTTCGGCGTCGCCTTCGACGTCTACTTTTCCGAGCAGGAACTGCACGACGCCGGCGCCATCGAAAGTGCCGTCGCGCGCCTTCGCGAGCAGGGCCACGTGTTCGACGACGGCGGCGCCGTCTGGCTGCGCACCACGGACTTCGGGGACGACAAGGACCGCGTGATGATCCGCGCGAACGGCGAACCGACCTACTTCGCCGCCGACGCCGCCTACTACCTGTCCAAGAAGGACCGTGGCTTCGACCAGAAGATCTACCTGCTGGGAGCGGACCACCACGGCTACATCCACCGGCTCAAGGCCATCGCGGCAGCGGCCGGCGACGACCCCGAGGCCAACATCGAGGTGCTGATCGGCCAGCTCGTGTCGGTGAACGGTGCCAAGCTGTCCAAGCGCGCGGGCAACATCATCGAGCTCAAGGACCTTATTTCCTGGCTGGGCAAGGATGCCGTCCGTTATTCGCTGGCGCGTTTCCCGGCGGACTCCCCGCTCACTCTGGACCCCGATCTCCTGAAGAAGCACAGCAACGAGAATCCGGTCTTCTACGTCCAGTACGCGCACGCACGGTCCCGCGGCACTGCCCGCAACGCCGTGGCAGCCGGAGTGGAGCGCAGTGTTGACGGGAAGGACGTGTTCGACGCCGCCCTCCTGGACCACGCCACCGAGAACGAACTGCTGTCCTACCTGGGCAGCTACCCCTCCATCGTGGCCAAGGCCGCCGAGTTGCGCGAACCGCACCGCGTGGCCCGCCACCTGGAAGTTATCGCCGGCGCCTACCACCGCTGGTATGACGCCTGCCGCGTGGCGCCGCAGGGCGATGAGCCCATCACGGACGTCAACCGCACCCGCCTGTGGCTCAACGACGCCACCAGCCAGGTGTTGGCCAACGGACTGGAACTGCTTGGCGTTTCGGCGCCGGAACGGATGTGACGCAATGACAGGGAATTCTTTGAACCACGCATCCCCCCTGGCACCGGAGTGGCTTGCCGTCCCGGCAGACCTCAATAGGCTCCACGAGCCCCTCTGGGCGGCCGGCGTTGCCCGGAACGACGCCGGTGAACTCGCCATTGACGGCATTCCGGTCAGTGAGCTCCAGCGCCAGTTCGGCACGCCGCTGTTCGTGATGAGCGAAAACGACTTCAGGGCACGTGCCCGGGCCTTCAGCGACGCCTTCAACGACGCTTTCGCCGACATCTGCGGGGGAGTGGATGTCTACTACGCCGGCAAGTCGTTCCTGTGCACCGCCGTGGTCCGGTGGGTGGAGGAAGAAGGGCTGCGCCTGGACACCGCTTCCGGCGGGGAACTTGCCGTCGCGGACCGCGCCGGCATACCGGGCGCCGATGTCGCCCTGCACGGCAACAACAAGTCCGACGCCGAGATCCACCGTGCGCTGGACATGAAGCTGGGCCGGATTGTGGTGGACAGCCTTGTCGAGCTGGAGCGCGTCGCCAAAATCGCGTCCGAACGCGGCGAAACCGCCAAGGTGATGCTGCGGCTGACACCCGGAGTGCATGCGCACACCCACGAGTTCATTGCCACCGCCCATGAGGACCAGAAGTTCGGCCTGTCCATGGCGGAGGACACCACGGACCAGGCAGGCCTGTCCGCGGCCGAGGAAGCCGTGGCCGCCGCCACGAGTTACCACAGCATTGAGCTCCTTGGCCTGCACTGCCACATCGGCTCGCAGATCTTCGAACCGGACGGCTTCGCGCTGGCCGCAGTGAAACTGCTCAATTTCCTTGCGGCCATGCAGGAGAAATACTCCATCGTCCTGCCCGAACTGGACCTCGGCGGCGGATACGGCATCGCCTATACGCCAGTGGACACACCGCGCCCGCCGGCAGAGATCGCGCAGGCGATGGCCGCCGTCGTGCGTTCCACCTGCGCCGAGCTGGGCATCACGTCTCCCCGAATCTCGATTGAGCCGGGACGCGCCATCGTAGGCAGCACCACGTTCACCCTTTACGAGGTGGGAACCCTCAAGACCGTCCGCGTGGACGCTGCCGCCGCTGAAAATGCAGGGAATGCCGGGGAAAACGTTACGTACCCGCGCCGCTATGTGTCGGTGGACGGCGGCATGAGCGACAACGCCCGCCCGGTGCTCTACGACGCGGATTATTCGGCGATCGTGGCGTCGCGGATCTCCGAGGCCGTACCGCAGCTGTCCCGCGTAGTGGGCAAACATTGCGAGAGCGGCGACATAGTTGTTAGAGATGTATATCTGCCCGAGGACGTGGCAGCCGGTGATCTGCTCGCTGTACCGGGGACCGGCGCCTACTGCTGGGCCCTCTCCAGCAACTACAACTATCTGGCCCGGCCGGGCGTTGTCGCTGTGCGCGACGGATCAGCCCGGCTGATTGTCCGCGGGGAAACCGAACAAGATCTGCTGAACCGCGACATGGGAGTCTGAATGACTGAATTGCGAACCCTGAAAGTAGCCCTGTTGGGCTGTGGCAACGTTGGGGCTCAGGTGGCGCGGATTCTGATTGATGACGCCGAAGCACTGGCCGCCCGCGCCGGAGCCCGCCTGGAGCTGACCGGCATCGCCGTGCGCACCATCGATGCGCCGCGTGACGTCGAGCTGCCGCGGGAACTGTTCACCACGGATGCCGACACCCTCGTCAAGGACGCCGACCTCGTCATCGAACTGATGGGCGGCATCGAACCTGCCCGTACCCTGATTCTCGCCGCCATCCAGAACGGCGCCTCTGTGGTCACCGGAAACAAGGCGCTCCTGGCCCAGGATGGCCCCACCCTCTACGAAGCAGCGGACAAGGCCGGCGTCCAGCTGTCCTACGAGGCAGCCGTGGCCGGCGCGATCCCCATCCTGCGCCCCATCCGCGACAGCCTTTCCGGCGACCGCATCACCCGGGTGCTGGGCATCGTGAACGGCACCACCAACTTCATCCTCGACCAGATGGATACCACGGGTGCTCAGTTTGAGGACGCCCTCGCCGAGGCGCAGCGCCTTGGTTACGCAGAGGCTGACCCCACTGCCGACGTCGGAGGCCTTGATGCCGCGGCCAAGGCGACCATCCTCGCCTCGCTGTCCTTCCACACGCGCTTCGACCTGGAGAACGTCCACTGCGAAGGCATCACCGGAGTCAGTGCTGCGGACATCGCCGCAGCGAAGGACGCCGGGTTCGTCATCAAGCTGCTGGCCATCGCCGAGAAACTGACCGCCGCAGACGGCAGCGAGGGCGTGTCCGTCCGCGTACACCCCACTCTGCTGCCCCGCGAGCACCCGCTGGCCGCCGTCCACGGCGCCTTCAACGCCGTGTTCATCGAAGCCGAGAACGCCGGCGAGCTGATGTTCTACGGCCAGGGCGCCGGCGGAACCCCCACGGCCTCGGCCGTCCTGGGCGACCTCGTCTCCGCCGCACGCCGGATCGTCCTGGGTGGCCCCGCGCAGACCGAGACCACCAACGGCCAGGTGCCCGCGCTGCCCATCGACGCCGTCAACACCAGCTACTACATCGGCCTCGACGTTGCCGACCAGCCCGGCGTGCTTGCCAAGATCGCCCAGCTGTTCGCTGAGCACGGCGTGTCCATCGAGATCATGCGCCAGACTATCCACCGTGACGCCGACTCCAACGTGGAATCTGCCGAACTGCGGATCGTCACCCACCGCGCAACCGAAGCTGCACTGGCAGCGACCGTCCGGGCCGTGAAGGGCCTGGACGTCATCAATTCAGTTACATCCGTACTGCGGGTAGAAGGAGTCTAAGTGGCTCACCAATGGCGCGGTGTCATCCGCGAATACGCTGATCGTTTGCCCGTAACGGAAAGCACGAAGGTCATTACCCTCGGTGAGGGCGGTACGCCGCTGGTCCACGCGCAGAAGCTCTCCGAGCTGACCGGGTCCACCGTGTACCTGAAGGTCGAAGGCATGAACCCCACCGGCTCCTTCAAGGACCGGGGCATGACTATGGCCATGACGGCCGCAGTGGCCTCGGGTGCCAAGGCAGTGGTGTGCGCCTCCACCGGCAACACGTCAGCGTCCGCAGCGGCCTACGCCACGGCAGCCGGCCTCCAGTGCGCCGTGCTGGTGCCGGAGGGCAAGATCTCCATGGGCAAGCTGAGCCAGGCGATCGCCCACGGCGCCACCCTCCTGCAGGTGGACGGGAACTTCGACAACTGCCTCGACATCGCCCGGAAGCTGGGGGAGTCCTACCCCGTGTTCCTGGTGAACTCTGTCAACCCGGCCAGGATCCAGGGGCAGAAAACCGGTGCCTTCGAAGTTGTGGATGCGCTCGGCGACGCCCCGGACATCCACGTCCTCCCGGTAGGCAATGCCGGTAACATCACCGCGTACTGGAAGGGCTACAAGGAGTACTCCGCCCCGTTCGAGTCCGAGACCGCCGGCACGCTGCCCGCCGTGTCCACCAGGACCCCGCAGATGTGGGGCTTCCAGGCCGCCGGCGCTGCGCCGTTCGTCGCGGGCCACCCCATCACGGAGCCGGACACCATCGCCACGGCAATCCGGATCGGAAACCCGGCCTCCTGGGACGGTGCCATCGCCGCCCGTGACGAGTCCGGCGGATTCATCGACGCCGTGACGGACGATGAGATCCTCGCGGCGCACCGCTGGCTTTCCGCCAAGGAGGGCGTCTTCGTGGAACCCGGTTCCGCCGCAGGCGTCGCGGGCCTGATCAAGAAGCACGCCGCGGGGCAGGTTCCCACTGGCAAGATTATCGTGATCACCGTTACCGGCCATGGCCTGAAGGACCCGCAGTGGGCGCTGCGCACCGAAGACGGCAGCGAAGTGCAGCCCGTCAAGGTGTCCAACGACGTGGTCACCGTGGCTGCCGAACTTGGCCTGGAAGAAAAATAGCCTTGGAAACCACCCTCACCGTCCCGGCCGAGTCAGCTGCCGGCGCGCCGGCGGTCCCGACCGGGCAGCTGGTGACCGTCCGCGTGCCTGCCACCAGCGCCAACCTCGGCCCCGGCTATGACAGCCTGGGACTCGCACTCTCGCTGCACGACACGCTGACCGTTGAAACCCTGGGCAGCGGCGAGCTCGAGTTCGAACTGAGCGGCGAGGGTGCGGAGACGCTTCCGCGCGACGCGAGCCACCTGGTGGTCAAGGCCATCACCGAGGCCCTGCACCGGCTGGGCTTCCGGCACCAGGGCCTGAAGATCACGGCCGACAACGTCAACCCCCACGGACGCGGCCTGGGTTCTTCGGCCTCGGCCGTGGTGGCCGCGGTTACGGCCGCGAATGCGCTCGTGCCGGAGCCGTCCCGCCGCGGCAAGGACTGGATCCTGCAGCTGACCAGCGAAATGGAAGGCCATCCTGACAACGTGGCACCGGCCATATTCGGCGGTCTGGCGCTGTCATGGCAGGACAGTGACCAGTACAGCAGCACCTGCGCCACGGTGACGGATTCGGTGATTCCAGTCGTCGCCGTACCTGACTATGAGCTGTCCACCGAAGCGGCACGCGCACTCCTGCCGGCATCGGTGGGCCATCATGCTGCCGCCATGAACTCCGGCCGGGCCGCGCTGCTCATCCATGCCCTCACCAGCAAGCCGGAATTCCTGCTCGCCGGCACGGAGGACTACCTCCACCAGAGCTACCGCGCGGAGGCCATGCGCCCCAGCGCGGACCTGATCCGTGCGCTGCGCTATGCAGGACACGCTGCCGTTGTATCCGGCGCCGGGCCAACTGTCCTGGTGCTCGCCAACGGGGAAGAAGAGGCAGCCGCAGTGGTGGGTTTCATCGAGGCCTACACCCGGGCCAACACGCCGGATGTCGGATGGCGTGTGATGAAGCTGGCGGTGGACGTTGAAGGTGCTAAAGTGGGAGTGCACCGGCGGTAATCCCGCAGGCAGTCAAAACGAACCCGATGTTGGCCATGGCGCCTGTCTAATCGTTTGCTGCTCTGAACTTCAACTGCGCAATAGTCTCCGGTGCCGCCTGCTTTGGTCTGTCGCAGGAATCTGCAGAATCGCTCTGCACCCCTGAACCGTCAGTCCGCCATTCCGTTCTCTTCCTGGAATGTTCGAGGCGTATCAGTATCCGGCCCTGCTGGCCGAATTCCATCCGGCAAGGCCGAAATCCGGCTGCAGATCTGAACTGCAGCCCAGATCAAATCATCGCGTCCAGCTCCCAGTCTGGACGCCGTCGAGGGGGAAGGATCCTTCGTGACCGAAACCACTGAGCTGTCTCCAGCTGTGGACATATCTTCTGCTACCGACTTGTCGGCAGCACCCGCCAAGAGCAGCGGCCTTGCCGGCCTTAAGCTCGCCCAGCTGCAGGCTCTCGCCAGCCAGCTCGGTATCTCCGGCGGATCCCGCATGCGCAAGGGCGATCTGGTGACCGCCATTTCCGCCCACCGCGCAGGCACTTCAGCCACCAAGGCTCCGGCCAAGGGCGCTGATAAGACCGGCGAAAACATCTCGGCACGGGCAACCGCGCCGGCAGCTGCCGCCCCTGCTGCTGAAGCTGCAGAGGCTCCCGCCGCGGAAGGCACCCGTGCCCGCCGTGGTCGCAGCCGCCGTGCCGGCAGCGACGGCGTTGTCACCGCTCCCGCCACCGAGGCACCCGCCCCGGAAGCCGCACCCAGCGAAGCGCCCGCGGCTCCTGAAGCCGCTCAGGCCGCCGTGTCCGAAGGTGCTGCACCGGAAGCTGCGGAGCGCCGCCAGCCCCGCACCCGCAACCGCCGCCGCGGTGAAGCAGCCGCCCAGGCGACGGCCCCCGCCGCCGAGGGTGAGGCCCCGGCGCAGGCGCCGGCCGAGCAGCGTGTTTCTGAACAGCGCGTCTCCGAACAGCGTGTTTCCGAGCAGCGCACGGAACAGCGTGGCGGTGAGCAGCGTGAACAGCGCGGCGCAGACCAGGCCGGCGAAGCAGCCGAAGCCGGTCAGCGCAACGAGCGCCAGACAACCCGCACCCGTGGCGGCCGCGACGGCGGCGAAACCGCCGGTACGCGTGAAACAACCCGTCGGGACGACACCCGCGAAAGCGACGATGCGGACGGCGGAAGCCGCCGTAACCGCCGCAACCGCCGTGACCGCAACGACAGGACGGGCGGCCAGGACAACAGCCGGGACAACCGGGATAACTCCCGCAACGACCGCTTCCGCGACCGTAACGATCGCCGTCGTGGACGCGCCCAGGGTCCGGACGTCGACGACGTCGAGGTCACCGAGGACGATGTCCTGCTGCCCGTCGCCGGCATCCTGGACGTGCTGGAGAACTACGCGTTCATCCGCACCTCCGGCTACCTGCCGGGTCCGAACGACGTCTACGTGTCCCTCGCCCAGGTCAAGAAGTACAACCTGCGCAAGGGCGACGCCGTGGTCGGCGCCATCCGCGCACCCCGTGAAGGCGAAGACCGCAGCCAGCAGTCCGCCCGCCAGAAGTTCAACGCCCTGGTCCGCGTCACCTCCGTCAACGGCAAGACCCCCGAGGAACTCAAGGACCGGGTCGAATTCGCGAAGCTCGTCCCGCTGTATCCCTCGGAGCGCCTGCGCCTCGAGACGGACCCCAAGAAGATCGGCCCCCGCGTCATCGACCTGGTTGCCCCGATCGGCAAGGGCCAGCGCGGCCTGATCGTTTCGCCGCCGAAGGCCGGCAAGACGCTTATCCTGCAGTCCATTGCCAACGCCATCACCACCAACAATCCTGAGGTCCACCTCATGATGGTGCTCGTTGACGAACGTCCCGAAGAAGTCACGGACATGCAGCGCACCGTGAAGGGCGAGGTCATTGCCTCCACCTTCGACCGTCCCGCCGACGACCACACCACCGTGGCCGAGCTCTCCATCGAACGCGCCAAGCGCCTCGTGGAAATGGGCATGGACGTTGTGGTGCTCCTCGACTCCATGACCCGCCTGGGCCGTGCCTACAACCTGGCAGCACCGGCTTCCGGCCGTATCCTGTCCGGTGGCGTCGATTCCGCAGCGCTGTACCCGCCGAAGCGCTTCTTCGGTGCAGCACGCAACATCGAAAACGGCGGCTCACTCACCATCCTGGCCACCGCGCTCGTTGAGACCGGTTCCAAGATGGACGAGGTCATCTTCGAAGAGTTCAAGGGCACCGGCAACATGGAACTGCGCCTGTCCCGCCAGCTCGCGGACAAGCGCATCTTCCCGGCAGTGGACGTCAACGCGTCCGGCACCCGCCGCGAAGAAAACCTGCTTTCCCCCGAGGAAGTCAAGATCATGTGGAAGCTGCGCCGTGTCCTTTCCGGACTCGAAACGCAGCAGAGCCTTGAGCTGCTGACCAACAAGATCCGGGAGACCCAGAGCAACGTCGAGTTCCTCATGCAGGTTCAGAAGACGACGCTTGGTGCGAAGTCGGATAACGACAAATAGTTTCACCAGGGGCGGGGCCGACGCATTTTGCCGGCCCCGCCTTTGTCGTTCGGATTTTGCCGCCCCCGCCCCTACGCTGGGCGGCTTCGATCTTCGATCGTTCGCCGCCCAGCTCCGGCAGGCCCGATGCCACTCCCGGGGCGGCAAAATCCGAACGCCATGCAGTTATCTCACCAGATGCGGGCTAGCGCCCGGACGTGCGGTCAGTCTCCGCATGGCAGTCATTAGACTTGTAAGAGTCGAAAGAGGTTTTGAAAATGTTTGAGTCCGTACAGGGCCTGCTTGATGAGCATGATGCCATCCAGGCACAGCTGGGGGATCCCGCTGTTTATGCTGACCAGCGGCTTGCCCGGAAGCTGGGGCGGCGGTCTGCTCAGTTGAATGGCATTGTTGAGGCCTACCACCGCTGGGAGGCCATCCGTGATGACCTCGCGGCTGCCAAGGAAATGGCGGACGAGGACCCCGAGTTTGCCGCGGAGGTGCCCGAGCTGGAGGCTTCGCTGGAGACGGCGGCCGCCAAATTGCGCCGGCTCCTGATCCCGCGGGACCCGGACGATGCCCGCAACGTGATTCTCGAGGTCAAGGGCGGCGAAGGCGGCGACGAGGCCGCGCTGTTCGCTGCGGACCTGCTGCGCATGTACACCCGCTACGCGGAATCACGCGGCTGGAAGACCGAACTCATTTCGGCCACCGAATCGGACCTGGGCGGCTACAAGGACGTCCAGATGGCCGTCAAGGGCAGCTCGAACGATCCCGCCGAGGGCGTTTACGCGCGGCTTAAGTTCGAAGGCGGCGTGCACCGTGTGCAGCGTGTCCCCGTGACGGAATCCCAGGGCCGGATCCACACCTCGGCCGCCGGCGTGCTGGTGCTTCCCGAAGTGGACGAGCCCGAAGAGCTCGAGATCAACCAGAATGACCTCAAGATCGACGTCTACCGGTCCTCAGGGCCGGGCGGCCAGTCGGTCAACACCACCGACTCCGCGGTCCGCATCACCCACCTTCCCACCGGGATCGTGGTGGCCATGCAGAACGAGAAGTCCCAGCTGCAAAACCGTGAAGCCGGCATGCGCGTGCTTCGGGCCCGCATCCTGGCGCACCAGCAGGAGCAGATCGACGCCGAGAACTCGGCCCAGCGCAAGTCCCAGATCCGCACCATGGACCGTTCCGAGCGCATCCGCACCTACAACTACCCGGAAAACCGCATCGCGGACCACCGCACCGGGTACAAGGCCTACAACCTGGACCAGGTAATGAACGGCGACCTGGAGCCCGTGATCCAGTCGGCCATCGAGATGGACGAACAGGCCCGCCTGGACGCCATCGGCGAATAGGCTTCGGCGGCACGCACGATGACACTCGGAACAGGGCTGAGCCTGGCGGAAGCCGTCCGCGAGGCGACCGCCATCCTTCGCGACGCCGGGGTTCCCAGCCCGCGCGTGGATGCGGAGCTGCTGGCGGACCACCTCCTGGGCGTCGGCCTGGGCAGGCTGCGGGCCATGCTCCTGGCGGATTCGTCTCCGGAGCCGGACGGCTATGCCGAACTGGTGGCCGAGCGCGCACAGCGGGTGCCGCTGCAGCACATTACCGGTGTGGCCCATTTCCGCTACCTGCAGCTGGCCGTGGGGCCCGGAGTCTTCATTCCCCGGCCGGAGACCGAGTCCGTGGTCCAGCTGGTCATCGACCGGCTCAAGGATCCGGCCCAAGGCACGCGCCGTGCCAAGGTGGTGGACCTGGGCACGGGCTCGGGAGCCATCGCCGGCTCCATCGCCCTCGAAGTCCCCGGCGCGGACGTCTACGCCGTGGAGTTCAGCGAATTTGCCCATGCCTGGGCTGAACGCAACCTTCGGCCGCTCGGCGTCACCCTGCTCCGCGGAGACCTCCGCGACGCACTGCCGGAACTCAACGGCACGTTCGACGTCGTGGTTTCAAATCCGCCGTACATTCCCGCTGAGGCGATTCCCAACGAACCTGAAGTGGCCTTGCACGATCCGCCCGAAGCGCTGTACGGCGGGGGAGCGGACGGCATGGAACTTCCGACGGCGGCAGCGGCGTCAGCCGCCCGGCTGCTGGTTTCCGGCGGCTACTTCGTTATGGAACACGCCGAAGTCCAGGCAACATGGATCGCAGCCATGTTGAAGACCTCGGGCCTCTGGTCCGACGTGAAGACGCACCTGGACCTCAACGGCAAGGAGCGCGCCACGAGTGCAGTCCTTGCCGCACCGTCGGACCGTTAAACCGATCAGCCCCTGAAGTGATGAAAGAATAGGCCAGTGACCACAACCTACGACTGCACGGCAGCTGACCAGCGGGCTGAAGGGCTGGAGAATGCCCAGCGGGCCATCCGCCAACACAAATGCGTGGTGTTCCCGACCGACACGGTGTACGGGATCGGTGCTGACGCGTTCTCACCCCAGGCTGTCAATATGCTGCTGGCGTCCAAGGGACGCAGCCGGAAGATGCCTCCGCCGGTCCTTATTCCGCGGCTCAACGCCCTGGACGGGCTGGCAACCGACGTCCCGGCAGAGGCACGCAAGCTTGCCGAGGCCTTCTGGCCGGGCGGCCTCACCATGATCTTCCATGCGCAGCCGTCGCTCGACTGGGACCTGGGCGAGACAAAGGGCACCGTCGCGTTGCGGATGCCGGCCGACGACGTCGCCCAGGACCTGTTGACACTGACCGGACCCCTCGCTGTGTCGTCAGCAAACCGCACCGGCCAGCCGGCAGCCCGGACGGCCGCCGAGGCCTTGACCCAGCTCGCCGAATCCGTTGAGGTCTACCTCGAAGGGGGACTGCGTCCGGAGGGCGGCACGGACATGGATGCCCTGCCCTCAACCATTGTCGACGCGACTGCACTGCCCCTCAGGGTGGTGCGCCAGGGTGCCCTCGCCCTCGAAAAACTGCGCGAGGTTGTTCCCGGACTCCTGGACATTGACGGCAATGCCGCCGACGTGCCGGCTGCTGACGCCCAAACTGCCGACGTGCCGGCTGCTGACGCCCGGCCAGCCGAAGTCCCGGCCGCTGACGCCCGGCCGGCCGGGCCGGCAGCCGGCGACGGATCCGTGACGGGACCCGGCGTCGAATGATTCTCACCCGGCAGCACATCCCTGTCCTCGGTGTCGACGCGACGCCACTGACAGTTCAGGGGATGACAGCCACCCTCAACCGCTTTGTCGCCGAAGGCAGCACCCGCACGGTGGTAGGCCACAACCTGCACAGTGTGACGCTCTTCCACTCCGATCCGGAATTCCGGGCCCTTTACGAAAACAGCGATGTTGTGCTGCTCGACGGCGCCCCGGTGCTGTGGCTGTGGGGACGATCGGGGGACGCGGACGGGCCCGTCATGGACTACCGCCTGGGTTCCACCGACTGGATCCCAGCCCTCGGCAATGTGGAAGGCCTTGAGCGAATTGCCGTGCTCGGCGCCGGAGCGGAAGCCAACGCCAAGGCTGTGACGCGGCTGGCCGGGATCGTGCCGGGTGCGAAAGTGGCCGGCATGCCGGGCGAAGGCTGGAACGGCGCCCTTGAAGATGAAGCTGTCGCCTGGCTGCAGGAGCTGCGTCCGCAGCTGGTGCTGCTGGGACTCGGCATGCCACTGCAGGAAATGGTCCTCCGCCGGAGGCTGGACTCCCTTCCCCCTGCCGTGTATTGCGCGGTGGGCGGTGCCATCGAACAGATCGCCGGAATCCAGAAGCTTGCTCCGCGCTGGCTGGGACGGCTGGGCCTGGAATGGGCCTGGCGGCTCATGCTGCATCCGCGCAGGGTGGCCTATCGCGTCTTCGGTGAGCCGTGGGTGCTGCTGGCCCTCCTGGTCCGGAGACGACTCAGGCAGGACGGCTAGGACCCGCCGTCCTCCAGGCTAGAACTTCTGGTCCTTCAGGGGACCGAAGCCCTTGCCGCGGAGACCGGTGGAAAACGCCCGGAACCAATCCGCCAGGCCGCGGAAGTCGCCGCGTCGCAGGAAGTAGCCGAGATAGCCGCCAACGTCCGCCACCAGCGACTTCGCCCGGAAGTGGCGGCGGATCAGGTAGCCGCGGTTCCGGTAGTAGTAGTAGCGCTTGAACGCCGTGTCGGGAACAATCACGTGCCACCTGGCGCCGAAAACGTGCTGTGTCTCGGCAAAAGCGTGCGGATGCGTGATGGCGGTGGTGGTCACCGTGCCAAAGCGGATGCCCGCCTTCCGGAGCCTGATGGTGAAGTCCACCTCGTCGCCGCGGATGAAGAGCCGCATGTCGGGCAGGCCCACTTTGAAGAAGACGTCCGAACGGATCAGCGCTCCGTTAAAGAAGTGGCCGTCGTCGGGCAGGAAACCGAGCTTCTCCACTTCCGCACGGTCGTGCGTTACTTTGCCGTCGAGGCGGAAGAAAAAGGACAGCCGGTCCGGGTGGCCCGGCGCGGCAACCAGCGGGACCACGGCATCCAGGCCGCGTGCTTCGGCTTCCCGGAGCAGCGTGGCGAGGCATTCCGGGTCCCCGGGCTCGGCGTCGTCGTCCATCATCCAGATCCAGTCAGCGCCGCTGGCAACCGCCTTCAGGATGGCCAAGGAGAATCCGCCGGCGCCGCCAAGGTTCGCTTCGGACCGGACGTAGTCCACGTTTGCGTGCTGGTCCGCCACCTCTTTGGCGGGCACGGTGCCGCTGTCCACGAGGCAAATGGAATGGACCGGAGAGCTCTGCCGGTTGATGGCATTCAGCAGGACGGCGAGCTCGCGGGGACGGTCAAACGTCACGGCGGCAACTGCAACCGAGGGGGACATCGCTGGTTCCTTTCAACACGGCCGCCGGTGGATTTCCCGCCGGCAATGGGCCGTGTGACGCGAAGCCAGCCAGCCGTTGGCATTAGTATCTTGACTAGAGTCCACTGTAATACAGCCCTGTCAGGCACCAAGCACTGCCTGCCGCGCGCACGGCGACGGAGAAGTTTCATTTATCGAAAGTCAGTTCCACAGCAATCGAACCCTAGCTATCCCTGCCGCCGGGCACTGACCGGGCAGCAGGGATACACACTGTCGAGGGTTGGTTCCGTCAGCAGTGCGGGGAAGGTGGCTTCCCCATGATCATGTACCTGCTGATGATGCTGACGGCCGCAGGCGTATCCTTCGCCGCCACCTGGGGTGCACGGCTGATCGGCAACAGGCTTGAGCTTTTCTCGCCGATCCGCAGCCGCGACACCCACTCCCACAAAGTCTCCAGGCTGGGAGGCCTGGGTATTTACGCGGGATTCCTGGTGGCCCTGATCGTTGCGAGCCAGTCTTTCTTCGTCAAGGACATCTTCCGCGGCAACGCCTCGCCCTGGGGGGTCCTCGCCGGCGCCACGCTGATCGTCATCGTGGGTCTCGCCGATGACCTCCTGGACCTGCGGTGGTGGGTGAAACTGATCGGCCAGAGCGCTGCAGCCATGGTGGTGGCCATCTGGGGCGTGAGGATGAGCATCCTGCCGCTGATACCCGAGCCGATCCTGCTTGAGAATGAGGTCGTCCGCATCGTCCTCACCGCCGGGCTGATCGTCACCACCATGAACGCCTTCAACTTCATCGACGGGCTGGACGGGCTCGCCGCCGGCGTGGCCATCATCGGCGGCGTGGCGTTCTTCCTGACTGCCTACTGGGTGCACCGGTCGGCAGTCCTGCTCGACTATTCGGATCTCGCGACGCTGCTCACCGCGGTGGTGGTGGGAAGCTGCGCCGGCTTCCTGCCGCACAACTGGTTTCCTTCGAAGATCTTCATGGGGGACTCCGGCGCCATGCTGATCGGACTCCTCCTGGCCTCTGCCGGCATTGTCTCAACGGGCCAGATCACCTCCGGCCTCTACGACCGGGCCAACGGTATACCGACGATCATCCCCATCCTCCTGCCCTTCGCGGTGCTGTTCCTCCCGTTGCTGGACCTCTGCCTGGCGGTCGTGCGGCGCACGGCGCTGGGGCGTTCGCCCTGGTCCGCGGACCGCGGACACCTGCACCACAAGCTGATGGACATTGGCTACTCCCACCGCGCCTCCGTCATCCTGATGTACGCCTGGACCTGCGTGCTGGCCTTCGGGGGCCTGGCCTTCGCCATCTTCCCGTGGCAGCTTGTGCTGGCTGCGGACGTCGCAGCGGCCGCCGTTATGGCCGTGGTCACGGCATGGCCGTACCTTCGCGACAAGGCACCCGGACCGGGGCCACGGTCGGAAGCGGAGTACGAGGCCGAGGCGGAAGCGGCCGGGCAGGATTGAGCCTTGGACACCCTTTTCCGAATAATTTCTATCTCATGTAGAATTTCAGTGCAGCTCTTCGCCGCACCCTCCTTTGCCAGCCCGCAGTACACGACGATTGGGATCTGATGACCTCCAACGCCGAACCCGGACACAGATCCGGTAACGGACCCGTTGGTGTCTCCGGCCCCACAAAGTCACTGTGGCTGGGGCTCCTGAAGCTGAGCGCAGGTGCGGCCCTGGCCGGCCTCGTGCTCGCCGGAATACCGGCCGCGATCCTCAACGGCGGCGGGGGAGCGCTCTCAAGCACTTTCGGCGGCCTCCTTGTTATGGCGTTCTTCGGAATTAGCCTCCTTGTGGGCCATTTTGTCGGACGGAACAATCCCTCCGGCGCCATCGGGGTCTTTGTTGTCACCTACTTCGTCAAAGTTGTGGGATTCGCCGTGGTGCTTTTCGTTATCGGAGCACCTGAATGGCTCCACGCCCGCTGGTTCCTGATCGGCGCCGTCACCGCCGTCGTGTTCTGGCAGGCGGCTGAGATCTACGGATTCAGCAAGGCCCGCCTCCGTATCTATAACGACCCCGAACCCGTGAAGGACGGCAACGATGAACAGCCGTAATTCGAAGCGAAAAAACATGCGGGAAATCCCCAAATCCACCCACGGTTCCGTAGGCGTATCTTCCGACGGCGGGGACGGCGGATACAACGCCGGCATCGCCGTCTTTAGCTACATTATTGGCGGAATCATCGTCTGGAGTTTGATAGGGTGGGGTCTGGATTATCTGTGGGGAACCCGCTGGATTGTGCTCCTAGGCGCTCTGCTTGGAGCTGCGGGAGGGTTCTATCTTTCTCATATGCACGGACTCACCAGTAACAGAACGTCACCTGGTGAAGACAGTGCAGCCAGCGGCCCGTCCAAGGACGAGGAACAGTAATGCCTAACAATTTCACAAGGGGAAGGGCGGACATGAAGATCGCCGGACCCTCACCAACGCCCAATGATGGACACTGCAGAGAGGAAACGCGTTGATCGCGCTTGCGCTCCCGGCCCAAGATTCAGGAGAGTTCAACCCTCCTGGAATTGAAGAAATGCACCTGCCGGCAATCCTGCCGTGGGGTGCGGCAGACGGATTCTCCAAGCAGATGCTGCTGGTTATCCTGTCGGTCGTCATTATCGCTACATTCTTTCTGCTAGCTGCGCGGAAGCAGCAGCTTGTTCCCGGCAAACTGCAGTTTGCAGGTGAAGCTGCCTACGGCTTCGTCCGCAACAGCATCGCCAAGGACATCATTGGCGGCAAGGACTTTATTAAGTACGTCCCGCTGTTGTTCAGCCTCTTCTTCTTCATCCTGGTGAACAATATCTACGGCGCCATCCCGCTGATCCAGCTTCCGAGCTTCTCGCACGTCGGCGGCGCCTATGTGCTGGCAGCCATCGTCTACCTGACCTGGATCGGCATCGGCGTCAAGAAGAACGGTCTCAAGTACTTCAAGCTGGCCACCGTTCCCTCGGGCGTGCCGGTGTACATCCTCCCGATCGTTATCCCGATCGAGATCATTTCCAACTTCCTGGTCCGCCCTGTCACCCACAGCCTCCGTCTGTTTGCCACCATGCTGGCCGGACACTTGATTGTGATGATTGCCGGATCCGGCATCGAGTACCTGGTCATGCAGGAGAACATCCTCCTGAAGGGCACCTCGGTACTGGTTCTCGTCGGCGCCATCGCCATGTACATGCTGGAAGCGCTGATCATGGCGCTGCAGGCTTACGTTTTCACGCTGCTGACTGCCATCTACATTGAAGGCGCTCTGCACGCGGACAGCCACTAGGCACCCACATACTTCCCCTTCGCGGGGATGAAGCAACCCAAACAACCTGCCACACGGGTGGCATCTTGAAAGGAAGAAAAATGGAAGGCTCCATCAACGGCTCCCTCAACCTCATCGGCTACGGCCTCTCCGCTATCGGCGGTGGTATCGGTGTGGGTCTCGTGTTCGCGGCTTACATCAATGGTGTGGCACGTCAGCCGGAAGCCCAGCGCGTCCTGCAGCCGATCGCATTCCTCGGCCTTGCGCTGACTGAAGCACTCGCCATCCTCGGCCTGGTCTTCGCTTTCGTTCTCTCCTAAGCGTTAGAACTTAGCGAACATCCAGAAACCGAGTAGATAAGGACGGGTGAAATATGAATCAGACGATCATCTCAGCCGCCACCGAAGGCACTAATCCGCTCGTTCCCAACCCTTGGGAAATGGGCGTAGTCCTGGCCGGCTTTGCTGTCCTCTTTTACATCGTGGTCAAGTTCGTTGTCCCGATGTTCGAGAAGACGTTCGCGGAGCGTGCCGAGGCTATTGAAGGTGGCATCGCCAAGGCTGAAAAGGCCCAGGCAGAGGCTTCTGCTGCACTCGAAGAGTACAAGCAGCAGCTCACCGACGCCCGTGCAGAAGCCAACCGCATCCGCGAGGAAGCCCGTGCCGAAGGCGCCCAGATCCTCGCGGACCTGAAGGAAAAGGCAGCTGCAGAGTCTGCCCGCATCACCGCGCACGCCCACGCTCAGATCGAATCCGAGCGTCAGGCGGCCGTTGTGTCGCTGCGCGCCGAAGTCGGCACGCTGGCCACCACGCTGGCAAGCCGCATTGTCGGCGAGTCACTGAGCGATGATGCACGTGCAGCCCGCGTGGTTGACCGTTTCCTGGCAGATCTGGAGAACCAGAACGCAGGTGCAGCTAAGTAATGGCAGGTGTATCGAGCGAATCGCTGACCGCGGCGCTGGTGGCATTGGAAGCCAAGCTTCCCTTCGCTTCGCTGCAGTTGGCAAAGGAACTCTTCGGAATCCTGGGAACGGTGGACAGCTCGGCTGGCTTGCGCCGTGCCCTGACTGACCCGTCCCGCAGCGGTGACGAAAAGTCGGCACTGGTCAAGCAGCTCTTCGGTGGAAAAGTCTCCACTGATGCTGCGGAAATCGCGAGCGGACTGGCCAGTTCACGCTGGGCGTCGGCTCGGGATATCGGCGATGCACTCGAGACTCTTGCCGCTTCGGTGGTAATTGCCGTTGCTGAGAACAAGTCGGCCGTCTCTGCCTCAGGGATCAACGGACTGGAAACGCTGGAGAACGATCTGTTCTCCTTCAACCAGGCCGTCGGTTCCAGCCACGAGGTACAGCGTGCTCTGTCCGAGCCGCAGGCGAGCCCGGCTGCCAAGATTGCCCTCGCCGAGAAGCTCGTTCCCCACGCAAGCGAGGAAGCGAAAGTCCTTATCGGACAGGCAGTTTCGCAGCCGCGCGGCCTTAAGGTGACCAACCTTGTGCGCCGTTTCGCAGAGCTTGCAGCCAAGCGCCAGCAGCGTTGGATCGCAACGGTCAGCGTCACCCGTCCGCTGACGGAGACGCAGACCAGCCGGCTTCAGGCAGCGCTGAATGCGCTGTACGGGCGCGAGCTCAAGATCAACATGAACGTTGACCCGGCACTGATTGGTGGTATCCGGATCCAGGTCGGTGATGAAGTGGTAGACGCTTCTGTACTGAACCGCCTGGGCCAGCTCCAGCGTCAGCTTGCCGGCTAACCGGACAAGCACAACTTAACTGATAGAAACCCCGGTCATCGTGACAACGATGATCACGAAAACAGGAGAGCAGGGACTGCAGATGGCCGAATTGACCATCAACGCCGACGACGTCCGTATTGCGTTGAACGAGTTCGCGGCGTCCTACGAACCCGGAAACGCAGAGCGCGTAGAGGTCGGCCGTGTGACCACCGCAGGTGACGGCATCGCCCGTGTTGAGGGCCTTCCCTCGGTCATGGCGAACGAGTTGCTTCGTTTCGAAGACGGCACGCTGGGCCTGGCCCAGAACCTCGACGTCCGCGAAATCGGTGTCATTATCCTCGGTGACTTCACCGGAATCGAAGAAGGCCAGGAAGTCCACCGCACGGGACAGGTTCTGTCCGTGCCGGTTGGCGATGCCTTCCTCGGCCGCGTGGTTGACCCGCTGGGCCAGCCGATCGACGACCTCGGCGAAATCAAGGCTGAAACCACCCGTGCACTGGAACTCCAGGCGCCCGGCGTGACCCAGCGCAAGTCGGTGCACGAGCCGATGCAGACCGGTCTGAAGGCTATCGACGCCATGATCCCGATCGGCCGCGGCCAGCGTCAGCTGATCATTGGTGACCGCCAGACCGGCAAGTCGGCAATCGCCATCGACACGATCATCAACCAGAAGGCCAACTGGGCTTCCGGAGATGTCACCAAGCAGGTGCGCTGCATCTACGTGGCCATCGGCCAGAAGGCGTCCACCATCGCGGCTGTTCGCCAGACGCTCGAGGACAACGGCGCACTGGAATACACCACCATTGTGGCTTCCCCCGCGTCCGACCCCGCAGGCTTCAAGTACCTTGCTCCTTACGCCGGTTCGGCCATCGGCCAGCACTGGATGTACGGCGGCAAGCACGTCCTCATCGTGTTCGATGACCTTTCCAAGCAGGCCGAGGCCTACCGTGCAGTGTCGCTGCTGCTCCGCCGCCCGCCGGGACGCGAAGCCTACCCGGGCGACGTCTTCTACTTGCACTCCCGCCTCCTGGAGCGTTGTGCCAAGCTCTCCGACGAGCTGGGCGCCGGCTCGATGACCGGCCTGCCGCTCATCGAGACCAAGGCAAACGACGTCTCCGCCTACATCCCGACCAACGTGATCTCCATTACCGATGGCCAGATCTTCCTGCAGTCGGACCTCTTCAACGCTAACCAGCGTCCCGCCGTCGACGTGGGTGTCTCCGTTTCCCGCGTGGGTGGCGCAGCGCAGGTCAAGTCCATGAAGAAGGTCTCCGGTACCTTGAAGCTGGAATTGGCCCAGTACCGCGACATGCAGGCATTCGCAATGTTCGCGTCGGACCTCGACGCCGCATCGCGCCAGCAGCTGACCCGTGGCGCACGCCTGATGGAACTGCTCAAGCAGGGCCAGTACTCGCCGTTCCCGGTCGAGAACCAGGTTGTGTCCATCTGGGCCGGTACCAACGGCTACCTGGACGACGTTCCGGTTGAGGACATCAACCGCTTCGAGACTGAGTTCCTGGAGCACCTGAAGCACAAGTCCTCCATCCTGACGACGCTGGCACAGACCAACGTCATGGACGATGACACCGCAGAAGCACTGAAGACCTCGATCGTGGCCTTCAAGAAGGGCTTCTTCGGCGAGGGCGACAGCCTCCTGGTTGGTGCAGGGCACGAGGAGCACGCCCCCATCGACGAGGCGCAGGTCGACCAGGAAAAAATCGTCAAGCAGAAGCGCTAGTTTCGCTGGCAGGGACTGCCGGGACCCCGACGGGTTCCGGCAGTCCCGGCCACCGGGATCTTAGGAAAGGATAAGTATGGGAGCCCAGATTCGGGTCTACCGCCAGAAGATCAGCTCGACGACGTCGATGCGCAAGATCTTCAAGGCGATGGAACTGATCGCTACCTCGCGCATCGGCAAGGCCCGCGCACGCGTAGCGGCTTCACTGCCTTACGCAAACGCGATTACGCGTGCCGTTTCTGCTGTCGCTAGCCAGAGTGAAATCGACCACCCGCTGGTCACCGAGCCCGAGCAGATCCGCCGTGCCGCCGTCCTGGTCATCACCTCGGACCGTGGCCTTGCAGGTTCCTACTCGGCAAGTGTGCTCAAGCAGGCGGAAGGCCTCACGGAGCTGCTTCATGAGGAAGGTAAGGAAGTCAAGACGTACGTTGTCGGCCGCAAGGCCCAGGCGTACTTCGACTTCCGCAACCGTCCTTACGCACGGGTATGGACCGGCAACACGGATTCACCGGAGTTTGCGACCGCGCAGGAAATCGGCGCAGCGCTGCTGGAGGATTTTGCCACCGCGTACGAAGAGGATGGCGTGGACGAGATCCACGTCGTCTACACACGCTTCAAGTCCATGGTGACGCAGGAACCTACGGTCATCCGACTGCTTCCCCTCGAGGTCGTCGAAGAGCAGGCACAGTCCGAATCGGACCTCCTGCCGCTCTATGAGTTCGAGCCGGAAACGGAGCAGGTGCTTGATGCACTGCTGCCGCGCTACATCGAATCACGTATCTTCGCCGCCATGTTGCAGGCAGCAGCTTCCGAGCTTGCAGCCCGTCAGCGGGCGATGAAGTCTGCCGGTGACAACGCCACGGACCTCATCAAGAAGTACACGCGTCTGCGCAACACTGCCCGCCAGGCTGAAATTACGCAGGAGCTTTCCGAAATCGTGGCCGGTGCCGACGCCTTGAGTGCGTCCTAGCCAGCACGGTTCCGGATCCAGCTGTACCTGCACCAAAAGATAAACTTAACCCCCACGCCATCTACTGAGTGAAGTGAGAGAGATGACTGCCACCGCTACCGAACACGTAGCCGCAACGTCCGGTGCTACCGGCCGTATTGCACGTGTTATTGGCCCGGTTGTCGACGTCGAATTCCCGGCTGACGCAATCCCCTCGATTTACAACGCACTCACCACGGAGATTACTCTCAACGGTGAGACCAAGACCATCACGTTCGAGGTTGCCCTCCACCTGGGTGACAACCTCATTCGCGCCATCTCCCTGCAGGCTACTGACGGACTCGTCCGCGGTACCAACGTTGTGGATACCGGCTCGCCCATCACCGTGCCTGTCGGCGACGGCGTCAAGGGTCACATCTTCAACGTCCTCGGCAAGCCGCTTGACGTTGACGAGTCGGAGATCCAGGCTTCGGACCACTGGGCCATCCACCGCAAGGCTCCCGCCTTCGCGACCCTCGAGGGCTCCACCGAGATGCTGGAAACCGGCATCAAGGTCATCGACCTCCTCACCCCGTACATCAAGGGTGGAAAGATCGGCCTCTTCGGTGGTGCCGGTGTCGGCAAGACCGTGCTGATCCAGGAAATGATCACCCGTGTTGCCCGCAACTTCGGTGGCACCTCGGTGTTCGCCGGCGTCGGCGAGCGTACCCGTGAAGGCAACGACCTCTGGGTTGAAATGGAAGAGGCAGGCGTCCTCAAGGACACCGCCCTTGTATTCGGCCAGATGGATGAGCCGCCGGGAACGCGTCTGCGCGTTGCGCTGTCCGCACTGACCATGGCGGAGTACTTCCGCGATGTGCAGAACCAGGACGTGCTGCTCTTCATCGACAACATCTTCCGCTTCACGCAGGCAGGTTCCGAGGTTTCCACCCTTCTCGGCCGCATGCCGTCCGCCGTGGGTTACCAGCCGAACCTTGCTGACGAGATGGGTCTCCTCCAGGAGCGCATCACGTCCACCAAGGGCCACTCCATCACCTCGATGCAGGCCATCTACGTTCCCGCGGATGACTACACCGACCCGGCACCGGCCACCACGTTCGCACACCTCGACGCGACCACGGAACTTTCCCGTGAAATCGCTTCGCGTGGTCTGTACCCGGCCGTGGATCCGCTGACGTCGACTTCCCGTATCCTGGACCCCCAGTACATCGGCAAGGACCACTACAACACGGCTGTCCGTGTGAAGCAGATCCTGCAGAAGAACAAGGAACTCCAGGACATCATCGCCATCCTCGGTGTTGACGAACTGTCGGAAGAGGACAAGATCGTCGTGTCGCGTGCACGCCGCATCCAGCAGTTCCTCTCCCAGAACACCTACACCGCCAAGCAGTTCACCGGCGTCGAAGGCTCCACCGTTTCCATCAAGGACACGGTTGAAGGCTTCACCGCCATCTGCGACGGCGAGCTTGACCACGTTGCAGAGCAGGCGTTCTTCAACGTCGGTGGCCTGGACGACGTTGAGCGCCAGTGGGCCAAGATCCAGGAACAGACCAAGTAATATGGCTGAGCTTGAGGTTGAGATTGTCGCAGCGGATCACTTCGTGTGGTCCGGAGCGGCCAAGATGGTCAAGGCCCGCACCAGCGATGGTGAAATCGGAATCCTGCCCGGCCACTCGCCCCTGCTGGCGATTCTGGCCGAAGGTGAACTGGCCATTGAGCCTGTTTCCGGTGAGCGCATTGCTGTGGTTGTCGACGGCGGATTCTTCTCCGTCGACAACAACAGGGTGGTCATAGTTGCTGATAACGCCCAAATGGGTGAAGCGGCTACCGCGGGGATCCGCTAGCACGACCTTGATGAACGATCCTGGTTTTCCGTTCATCGCGTTGGCAACAGTCTTTGCGTTGCTGATTTTTGCACTGTGCCTGTCCGGGGTACGCCGCTTTAACCTGCGGCGTGCCCTGGGCACAGTGGACGCCTCCATTTGCACGGCTGGAAAAAGCTGGCAGATGGGGGTTTGTCGTTATCAGGACAACGACCTTGAGTGGTTCAAGCTGCTCTCGCTCAGTGTCCGACCCAAATACACTTTCCGGCGCAGCTCGCTGGAACTGGTGGGCCGCCGCCAGCCCACCGAGGCGGAACTCGTGAAGGTTCAGCCCGACTCCGTCATCGTGGAACTCCACTACGAAGGCCAGGAAGTCCTGCTCGCTATGAAGTTCGATGCCTACACAGGACTGTCCTCGTGGCTTGAAGCCGGGCCGGTCATCGGTGTGGGCACCTGGCGTTAACGCCGGTGGACCTTATCGCTGACGTCCGTCTGACCGATGGGCCCCTGCTCTGGGTTGCCTGGACCGCCGGCGCTGTCGGCCTCGGATGGCTGCTGTGGGCCCGCGGACGCCGCTGGGTCCTGAGTGCCGGAGCTGCCCTCCTGCTGGCCACCGGCACAGTCGCCGCGGTGCACTGGCTGCTGTTGTACACGTTTTCTACCCTGCCCGAGAGCCTCCCGCGCGAAGTGCTCGCGTGGTTTGTAGCTATGGTATTTGCCCTTTTCCTGTGGGTGCTCCGGCTGTGGAAACTCCGGCAGCCTTCCCCTTTGAAGAGCCGCGGTGCGTGGCGGGGGAGGGCCGCCGCAACGGCAGCTATGCTCGGCGTCTGCCTGCTCGGCGCTGTCCAGATCAACGCCTACTTCGGCCTCAACCATACGGTCAGTGACCTCATGGGTACCGCCGTGGCGAGGATCCAGCCACTCGAAGCCGGACTGAAGCGCCAGCCTGTGGCCGCTGCCCCCGTTGCCCTCAATGCCTGGCGTCCACCGGAGGGAATGCCGTCGGACGGCGCCGTGAGGAAAGCCGTCATCCCGGGCACCGATTCGGGTTTCAGCAGCCGCGAGGCCTATATCTACCTCCCTCCCGCCTACCAGGCCACACCCCGTCCCGCCTTACCGGTCCTCGTCCTCTTTTCCGGGCAGCCTGGCGGGCCTTCGGACTGGCTCACAGGAGGGGCCCTGCGCAGCCGGATGGACCGCTTCGCAGAGGACCACGACGGCGTGGCCCCGGTTGTCGTGGTGGTGGATCCGAACGGTACCGCGTCGGCCAATACCCTCTGCATGGACAGCCGCATTGCCAACGCCGACACTTTTCTTGCCCGGGATGTTCCCCGCTGGATCGAGCAGACCCTTGATGTTGATCCGGACCACCGGCAGTGGGCCGCCGGGGGCTTTTCCTTCGGGGCCACCTGCGCCCTGCAGATGGGCACCCGCCATCCCGACGTCTACGCCTCGGTCCTCGCCTTTTCCAGCGAACGTGAGCCCGCACTGGCCAAGGAGCGGCAGAAGACTGTTGACGCGGCGTTCGGGGGTGACGTGGCAACCTTCGACCGACTGACTCCCTTGAGCATCATGCAGAATACGCGGTTTGAGGGTCATGCCATATATTTCGGCGCAGGTTCCCGGGATCCGGAATTCCTTGCCTACATGGATGAACTTTCGGCTGCGGCCGGCCGGGCCGGCTTCACCGTGCAGGCGCAACCGGTGGTCAACACGGGCCATTCCTGGGAGGCCGCTTCCAAGGGACTTCCTGCTGCCCTCGACTTCGTGGCGGCCCGCTGGGGAATCCGGCCATGACGAACCAGCGGGAAGCCGTCCCGGAAACAGGCAGGCGCGCTTCCGCGGCGGCCGGCAGCGTCACCTGGACTGACGTCATGCTGGCGGCGCTGCGCCGCGTGCGGCAGCATTTCAAAGCCGTGCCGTTCACCTTGGTAGTCCTGGGTCTTTTCCTTGGGGCGGGTGCGGCCACCAACAGTTTCCTGTCCGGCCCGCCGGAGGCCCTCCTTGACGTGGCCTCCGTGCACGTCGGCGCGCTGAAGGACGGCCGCTGGTGGTCCATGTTCACCTCGCTGTTTTTCGCCACGAACCCTGCGGCCTATCTCACTGCCGGACTCATGATCCTGTTGTTGCTGGGGCTCGCCGAACGCAGGCTGGGCACGCTGCGGACGGCGTGGTTCTTCTTCGGCGGCCAGTTCGCGGCTGTCTCGCTGTTTCTGCTGCTCACGCAGCTCGCCCGCTACGCGGGCGACGGGTGGCTGGGGCTCATGGTGGACGCCCGGCTCATCGGGCCGTACGCCGCTGTCCTCGCCGCAGTCCTTGGGGCCAGCGGGCTCCTGCCTACCCTCTGGCAGCGGCGCCTTCGCACGGGCATTGTTTCAGCCTCCCTGCTCCTCGTCCTCTACGTAGGGCATCCGGAGACCGTGGTCGGATTCCTGGGTGCGCTGGCCGGACTTGCCGCCGGCTGGTGGATCCAGAGCGACCACGGAACCCTCCACCGGCACCGTTCCACCGGCCGCGAGACGCGCAACCTCCTGTCCCTGATCGTCGGTATTTTCGCCGTCGGGCCCATTCTGACGGCCGCCGTCCGCAGCCCCACCGGGCCGCTGGCGCTGCTGCGGGACGTCGTCCTGAACCCGTTGCCCACCCTCAGCCAGCTGGAGCAAAACTGCGGCGGCACGGTGGACGTGAACTGCCTGGAGATCGGGCGGACGGGATTCGCGGGACCGCTGGGCCTTGCCCTGGCAGTGGTGCCCGTGCTGCTCCTGCTGATCTGCGCGGACGGGCTGCGCCGCGGACGCCGGCTTGCCTGGCGGATCACGATCGGAGTCCAGCTGGCCGTCACCGCGTTGTCCGCCGTGTACCTCACCCTGTTTGCCCGCATCCCGCACTACCCGCAGCGGCCGCACACGGCCGTCATGGGCTCAGGGTTCGTCCACGTCCTCCCGCTCGTGGCAGTTCCGCTGCTGCTCGTGGTGCTGCTGTGGATCAACAGGCGGCAGTTCCGGGTGGAAACGTCGGCCGGGGCGCGGCGCAATCTGACCAGGGTGCTGGCAGGGACCTGGGCGGCACTTGCCGGCAGCTACACGGTCGCCTGGCTGGGAGCCGGCGGAATGGCGCGCGACGGCGGACTGTCCGGTCTGGCGGCCGAACTGGCACGCCAGTACCTGCCGGTGCCCATCCCCAGCCTGTACAACCGGATCTTCCAGGACCGGCAATCGGTTGAGGCCTTTCTGTTTGCCTACTCCGGCATTGTGTTCTGGGCCGTCGCACTGGCCGGCGTGTGGGTGGTGCTCCTGGGGCAGCACCACGGTGCCGGTGCCGGCGTTGAGGCGAGGGACGTGGCCCGCCGCCTGGTGCGGCGGGGCGGCGACTCCCTGTCCTGGATGGCGCTCTGGGAACCGAACAAATACTGGTTCACCCCCACCCTGGACGCCGGGGTTGCCTACCAGCAACATGGCAGCGTGGCCTTGACGCTGGGCGGGCCATTCGGTGATGCCGCGTTGCGGGAGGAAGCCGCTGCCGGCTTCATGCGGTACTGCGCCGAGCATGCGATGGTTCCCTGCTTCTATTCCTGCACTGAGGGGCTGTGGCCCCTGCTCCAGTCGCGGGGGTTCAGCCGGGTGGCTGTGGCGCAGGAGACCCGGCTGGCGGTCAGGGAGCTTGAATTCAAAGGCAAGGAGTGGCAGAACGTCCGGACTGCGCTGAACCGTGCACGGAAGACCGGCGTCACGGCGGTCTGGGGACGGTACAGCGACTTTCCTGCGGCCCTGCGGGCCCAGCTGCTGGAAGTATCCGAGGAATGGGCTGCGCAGAAATCCGTTCCCGAGATGGGCTTTACGCTCGGCGGCATGGACGAACTGATGGACGACGACGTGCTGTGCTGCGTCGCCGTCGATGCCGGCGGCCTGGTGCACGGCGTCACCAGTTGGCTCCCGGTATTTGATGAGGGGCGCGTGGTCAGCTGGACGCTCGACTTCATGCGCCGGCGGGAGGATGGATTCCCCGGTGCCATGGAGTTCCTCATTGCCTCCGCCGTGCTGGAGCTGCGGAGCTCGGTTGAGGTCATTTCCCTGTCCGGCTCGCCGCTGGCCAAGGAGCCTGCCGACGGGGCGGCGTCCGGCGCAGCGCAGGATCCGTCGGAGGACCCGGGCAGTGAAGCCGAACGGGAGCCAGCGCGGGAGCCCGACGCCCTCACGTCCATCCTTGACGTGGTGGGACGGGCACTGGAGCCGGTGTACGGATTCCGCTCCCTGGCCACCTTCAAATCACGGTTCAAACCCGATTACCGCACGCTCTACCTCTATTACCAGGACCCCCTGCAGCTGCCTGCCATTGGCCGCGCGCTGAGCCGCGCCTACCTGCCCGGCCTCTCGGTCCGCCAGAGCGCCCGGCTCCTGAGGACCTTGGTCGGCTAATTGCGCACGGCGGCGTAACTATTATCGGCGCCATGTTTTCAGATTCAGAAAACATTTGTGACAAGCAACAATGCGTCGTCGGATGAATGGATAAAAAGCAAAAAAATGATCCCCGGCACTAATGCCGGGGATCATTGATTCGCAGGACGCCGCCTGCAGGCGGCGATCCGAAGCGGGACTAGACCAGAGTTACGCCGGTAGCCTGGGGGCCCTTGGCGCCCTGGCCGATCTCGAACTGAACGCGCTGGTTCTCGTCGAGGGTCTTGAACCCACCGGTCTGGATCTCCGAGTAGTGAACGAAGACATCGCCATCGGAGTCGTCCGGGGTGATGAAGCCGAAGCCCTTTTCAGCGTTGAACCACTTGACGGTTCCCTGTGCCATGTATATCTCCTCATTGTGGAACTTGCTTAAGCCCGGCACACTTCGTGCCGCACTTGGTCACTCCGCGAGAAGAATCCTGGCTTGCCGCCCGGTGGAACCGGACACTAGCTGACGAAGCTTCGCGCTCGCAACATGTCTTGCGAGCATGAAAAACACCTACACAAAGACTTAGATAAGAATTTCATGTGGGGTGCGTCAGGTCAACGGGTAAAAGGGGGAATTCGATAAATTTTGCGTAAAGCCGACGTGAACCGCTTCGTTATGGCCGTGCACCCGGCTATTGACGGACTGCTTATTTGGAAGGGCCCGTCAGAAGAGGCGTGATTCGCTGTCGTCAACGCCGCGCATGGCGTCGTAGTCCAGGGTGACGCAGTCGATTCCGCGGTCGTTGGCCAGGACCTTGGCCTGCGGCTTGATCTGCTGGGCGGCAAAGATGCCCCGGACGGGTGCCAGCAGGGGATCCCGGTTGAGCAGCTCCAGGTAGCGGGTCAGCTGTTCGACGCCGTCGATGTCGCCCCGCCTTTTGAGCTCGATGGCCACCGTGGCGCCGTCGGCATCCCTGGCCAGGATATCCACCGGACCGATGGCGGTGAAGTACTCGCGCCGGATCAGGGAAAAGCCGGTGCCGAGGCGTTCGATCTGATCGGCCAGCAGCCGTTGCAGGTCAGCTTCCACACCGTCCTTGATGAGGCCGGGATCCTGGCCGAGCTCATGGGAAGTGTCGTGCAGCTGCTCGTGGATATTGATGATGAGCCGGTCATCGGTCTTGGCGGACTGGACGGTCCACTGCTCGGTGACACCGAGCTCCAGGTCCACTTCATCCGGCAGGGAAACACGAAGGCTGGCCGGCGGGCTCATCCAGTTCAACGGCTTGTAGGAGCCGCCGTCGGAGTGCACCAGGACGGACCCGTCAGCCTTGACCAGCAGGAGCCTGGTGGCAAGGGGGAGATGGGCCTTGAGACGGCCTACATAATCAACAGAACATCGGGCTATGACTAAACGCACCCGGTAAACACTACCGTCTGGGCCCAAGGCAGGAACAGCGCGGCGCCTGAGCCTGGGGCAGAATGGAGGCATGCCCCGTTCCAACCGCCCCCGCCGTGCCGCCTCCGGAAAACTGGGACAGGCCAGCCGCAAGCACGCCGGCGGTCCCGTGCCGGAACTGGACCTGGAGCGGGCGAGGTCGGGGATCTCACGGCGGGAGAGCGCCCCCGACGGCGAGTGGATGGTGCGCACCATGACGGCCAAGCGCGCCGAAAAGTCCTACATCTGCCCGGGCTGCTCGACGGCGGTCCTGCCCGGTGTCGAACACCTGGTGGTCTGGTCCGAGGACCACCTGTTCGGTGCGGCCGCGGGACTTTCGGAGCGGAGGCACTGGCACTCCAACTGCTGGACGTCACGCACGTACCGCTATCGCTAAGCTGTTAGTCATGACTTTTGACCCGGCGTCGTTCGTTTTCAGCCAGTCTTCCGAAGCCACCGCTATCCGGGCTTCAACAGTCCTGCCGGCGCGCCGGGAGAACGTGGAAATACAAACGGAGGACGGCTGCGTCCTCGTCGGCGAACTCGCCGTGCCGGAATCGGGGGAGATCACCGCCACACTGATCACGCTCCACCCGCTGCCCACCCACGGCGGTTTCATGGATTCGCATGTTTACCGCAAGGCTTCCTTCCGATTGCCCGCACTCGCCGGCGTGGCCGTCCTCAGGTTCAACACCAGGGGGACCACCTCGCCCCGCGGCACCAGCGGCGGCCGTTTCGAAGAGGGCATCGGCGAACGGCTGGACGTCGAGGCCGCCGTCCGCTTCGCGGCGTCCCGGAACCTTCCCAACCGCTGGCTGGTGGGGTGGTCGTTCGGCACGGAGCTGGCGCTCATGTACGGGGCGACGGAGCCGGTCGCCTCCGAAGTGGAGGGCGCCGTCCTCCTGTCACCCCCGCTGCACCGTGCCACGGACGCGCACCTGCTGGAATGGGCAGCCTCGGGAAAGCCGCTGAAGGTGCTGGTTCCCGAACACGACGACTACCTCCGGCCGGAGGCCGCCGCCGAGCGCTTCGGTCTGGTGCCGCAGGCTGACGTTGTGGGCGTCGACGGCGCCAAGCACCTTTGGGTGGGGGAGAAGTACGCCGCCCGGGTGCTCAACGAAATCGTCGATGAGGTCACGGCGCAGGGAGCGGGCCCCGAGGGCCTGCCCCAAGACTGGAACGGACCCGTGGCCTCCGCGGCCCCCTAAGGGCGCTGGCCCGGTAGCAGCCCGGTTCGCTAGTGCTTGTCCTGGCGGACGATGAAGATTTCCTTCACCAGCAGCATGACCGCCGCTGCGGTGGGTATGGCGATGAGCGCTCCGAGGACACCCAGGAGGCTGCCGCCTGCGATAACGGAGATAACGGCCACGGCGCCGGGCACGGCCACGGCCTTCTGCATGATGCGGGGCGAGATGAAGTACGCCTCGAACTGGAGGTAGGCAAAGTAGCAAATGCCGTACACCAGGGCGGTCTGCCAGCCCGCGGTGAGGGCGATCAGCGTCACCAGCACACCCGCGATCATTCCCCCGACCAGGGGGATGAAGGCGAGGAGCGCCACGACGAACGCCAGCAGAACGGCAAAGGGGACTCCGACAATCGACATCACGATGAACGCAAAGGTCGCGTTGAGCAGGGCCACGCAGGCCTGGCCGATGACGTAGTTGCCCACGGAGCCGGTGATCTCCTCCGACAGGGCTTCAACCCGGACACGGCGCGAACGCGGTGCCAGCCGGTAGCCCCACTTTTTCATGGCGGGAAGGGCAGCGAGGAAGTAAAGGCTGAGCACGAGGACTATCAGGGTTCCGAAGAGCCCGTTGGCCACCGTGGACCCGAAGCCGACGACCCCTCCGAAGATGCCGCCCATGGCATCCGGATTGTTGACGAACTTTTCCAGCTCCTGCGTGATGCGTTCCCGGACGCCGAACTGGTCGTCCACGCTGCGGAAGAAGTCCGAATCGATGAAGTCCTGGATCCAGCGGGGTGCTTCCTGCACGACCTGGGTGACCTGCTGGACGATAGTGGGGATCAGCGTGGCGAAGAAGCCGGCAACAGCCGAGACGAGGACCGTGACGGAGACCAGGATGCCGACGGGCCGCGGAAGCTTGCGTCCTTCCAGCCAGCGGACCACCGGGTCCAGGCCCAGCGCGATGAAAAGCGCAGTCACGATCCAGAGCAGGAGCTGCGTGGTGTTGGAACCGATCCAGTAGACGAGCAGGGCAAGGCCGACGCCCACGGTGCCCATAAAGCCCATATATAAGGGATGCTGGGACGACATGCGCGGTCCGGGATGTCCGAAGCGCGTGCTGGTCTCGGTCGCAGGCTCGGCGGAGTCCTCGGCGGATTCGGGGGGCATCTCGAAGCGGAGCCTGGGCTGTGCGCCGGGAAGGGGCGTCCGGAGCCTGCGCACCACCGCCGCGGCCAGGCCCGGCAACAGCGGTTTGTGTTCGTGCCGCGTGCCGGCCGGTACACTTTCCTGGGCACCGGATCCGGTCGAGTCGTTATGTCCTGGGGCGGACGAATCCGTGTGTTCAGTCACTGCGTTTTGGGGCCCTTTACCTTCTGTGGCGCCGCTGCTGCGGACCATGTGATGATCATCGCAAACACTATCAGCAGGCTTGTCAGTGCCCGGTTTTACTCCCGGCGCGGCCGGTTGCCCTAGGCTGTGATCCGGGTCCCGACCTGACTCATTGGTAACAAAATGGTTACTATTGAAAGTAAACCCCCGCTGATGATAGGTATCCCTTTGCGTTTCAAGACTGCAGTTGCACTAGTGCTGCTCGGCCTCCTGACACTGCTGGCCGGCGTAGGACAGAAGACCATCTGGGCCCCGGCCGAGACATTTACGGCCACGGCGCCCGCCGACGGCACCGCCGCACCACTGACCGTTATCGACCAGAAGTTGCGGACCCTTCACGGGGGTACGGTCAAGATCAATGTCAAGGGCGAAGGCGGCTTCATGCTGGCAGCAGGCCGCCCTGATGACGTGGACGCCTGGGTTGGCAAGACGGCCCACAACACGGTCTCCGGAGTTTCCGAAGACAATAAGTCGCTGCAGCTGGCGCACACGGAGGGCGAAGCCGCCGCTCCCTCGCCGGCCGGTTCCGATCTCTGGGTTACCACCGAGAATGCCAGCGGTGAACTGAACTACACGTGGAGCGCCCCGGCGGACGGCGAATGGTCGCTCCTGCTGGCCTCGGACGGCACCAAGCCGGCGCCGTCGTCCATCTCCATGACGTTCCCCAACGACACCTCCACACCGTGGGCCGTGCCGTTCATGGTGCTGGGCGGCCTGCTCATGCTGGCCGGACTGGCCCTGCTGGTGCTCAAGCCCAAGAGCGGCAAGCCCGGAGTCGGCGGGAACGATACCGGCGAGTCCATCACGGACGAATCCATGAAGGACAAGCTGATCCGCCGTGCCCGAGCAGTCCGTCCGGCCGACAAGCCGGCGCCTGCCGCTCCCGCCCCCGTGGAGCCGCCCGTTGAAAAGCGGCCCGGGACCTCCGCCTTCACCGCGACGTTCACAGCAAAGCGGGCGGGCGTGGCCATGGTTGCGCTCGCCGCCACGATCGTGGCCGGAACGGGTGTGGCTGCGCAGGCGGCCACGACGCCCGCTCCGTCGCCGTCAAGCAGTGAAACCGCCGGGGCCGACACCGCCCCCGATTCACCGGTGCTCCTGGACGCCCAGTTCCGCCGGATCCTGGAACAGGTTTCCAGCACGGTGGACGCCGGCGACGCCGCCAAGGATGCCGCGAAGCTCAAGTCCCGGGTGGACCGCACCGAACTTGAGGTCCGAACACAGAACTACAAAATCCGCTCACAGGTGGGCGCCTACGAGGCGCGCATGCCGGTCCGCGCCACCAAACTGCTGACCACGGTTGTCACCAGCAAGCGCGCCTGGCCGCGTTCGGTGATGGCCGTTACCCAGGGCGAAGGCAATGTTGTGCCCCAGCTCCTGACCCTCGTGCAGAAGTCGCCGCGCGAGAACTACAAGCTGGTGCAGACCACGCCGCTGCAGCCGGGCACCACGTTCCCGTCCATCGGACGCACCGGAACGGAAACCCTGGCCGCAGACGACAAGTCAGGCTTGCTCTACAGCGGGGCGGAAGCCCTTGCCGGGCTGGGGGACCGTCTGACGAAAGCCGATTCGACGTTCAAGGACAAGCTCGTGGAGGGCCAGTCGTCGCCGTACATCGCCGACACGCTGGCCTACCAGGCCGATGTGGCCAAGACCGGCGTGAACGGCAACTTCAGCTTCACGCATAAGGTGTCCCCCGAGGACACCGTGGTGTTCCGCACCGCCGACGGCGGCGCACTGGTCATGGGCAAGTTGAACTTCGCCTTCGACGGCACGCCCAAGGCCGAGGGCGACAAGCTGGCCATCGGGGACGACGCAGCCGTGCTGGCCGGCGGCAAGGAAACGAGCACGGGCATGGTGCTCAACTTCGCCGAGTCCATGGCGGTCTACATCCCGCCGACCGGCTCGAAGGATCCGATGAAGCTCGTGGCCGCCACCCGCGGACTCGTGGGAGCCAGCTTCAAGTAGCCCGCTCCGCGTATGACCGGCAGCGGCCTGAGTGGCTAGAGTGGAGGCTATGAGTTCGCCAGCCTCCCGTCCAGTCCCTCCGGCCGCTGCCAGCCAGCTTAACCTGCGCGGCGCCGTCGACCTTTCCAGCCTGAAACAGCGCACGGCGCCACCGGCCGGGCAGTCGTCCGCAGCCCCAACTGCCGGGCCGGCGGGCGCAGCCCCGCCGTCAGCAACGGCCCAAGGGGCCGCCCCGGACACGGGCGGCCAGCCGCTCCGGGTCGAGGTCACCGAGGCCAACTTCCAGCAGCTCGTTGAGCTCTCGGCGCAGGTGCCCGTGGTGTTCGGCCTGTGGGCCAGCTACTCGCCCGCTTCAGGCGAGCTGCTCAACGTCCTCGAAGACATCATCAACAGCTACGGCGGACGCCTGGTCCTGGGCGCCGCGGACATCGACGCCTTCCCGCAGCTTGCGCAGGCGTTCCAGGTACAGGCCGTTCCCACCGCGGTGGCTGTGGTGAAGGGCCAGCCGGTGCCCCTTTTCCAGGGCGGAGCCGACGAACAGCAGGTGCGCAGCCTGCTGGATGAACTGTTGAAGGTCGCCGCAGCCAACGGAGTCACCGGCAGCCTGGGCGGCGCCGGAAACGCCCCCGCAGAGGCCGAGCCGGCCCCGCTGCCGCCGCTGCACCAGGCCGCCTACGACGCCATCGAAGCAGGAGACTTCGCCGCCGCGGCCGCCGCCTACCGGCAGGCCCTGCTGGAGATGCCTGCGGATGCTGAAGCCAAGGCCGGACTCGCCCAAGTGGAGCTGATGGACCGGCTGCAGTCCCTGACCGGTCCCGACGGTGAAGCGCTGCGCCAGCTCGCCGCCGAGCAGCCGGACAACCTTGATGCCCAGCTGGGCGTGGCGGACCTGGACATCGCCGGCGGCCACATTGACGACGCCCTGGGCCGGATCGTCGGCTTCATCGGCCGGAACTTCGGCCCGGAACGAGAGACTGCCCGGGTACGGCTGCTGGAGCTCTTCGAGGTGGTGGGCCCGTCCGATGAACGCGTCGCCAAGGCGCGGCAGGGGCTGGCACGGGTGCTGTTTTAATGTCGTCGGCGCTTTTCTCGCCGCTGGAGCTGCGCTCACTGACGCTCCGCCACCGCGGCTGGGTTTCCCCCATGTGCCAGTACAGCTGCGGCCCGGACACCGGGGAAGGCGTTCCGCACGACTGGCACCTCATGCACCTGGGTTCCTTCGCCACCGGGGGAGCCGCGCTGATCCTCACCGAGGCGGCCGCAGTGAATGCGGCCGGCCGGATCAGCCCGCTCGACGCCGGTCTCTACAACGACGAGCAGGCCGCAGCCTGGGAGCGGATCACGGCGTTTGTGCACCGCTACGGCGCCGCTGACGCCAAGATCGGCACCCAGCTGGCGCACGCCGGCCGGAAGGCTTCGACGTACTGGCCCTTCTCGGGGAAACGCGGGTCAGTGCCGGCGTCCGACGGCGGCTGGCAGACCATGGGTCCCGGCACCGGCGCGTTCGACGGCTATGCGGCACCCGCCGCCATGACCGAGGCGGAGATTGACGGCGTGATTGCCGACTTCGCAGCGGCCGCCATCCGGGCGGTCGACGCAGGGTTCGACACGATCGAAATCCACGGTGCGCACGGCTACCTGCTCCACCAGTTCCAGAGCCCGCTCATTAACGACCGGACGGACGCCTGGGGAGCGGACGAAACCGGACGGAACCGGCTCACCCTGGCCGTGGTGGACGCCGTTCGCAACGTCATTCCCGACTCCATGCCGCTGCTGTTGCGGATCTCCGCCTCGGACTGGGCCGACGGGGGGATCGACGCCGCCGCCTCCGTCCGGCTGGCCAGCGCCGCCGCCGAGCACGGGGTGGACCTGGTGGACGTCTCCAGCGGCGGCGCCGTGGCGCACCAGCAGATTCCGGCCGGTCCCGGCTACCAGACCGGGTTCGCAGCCCGGATCAAGCGCGAGGCGGGCATCCGCACCGGCACAGTGGGACTCCTGACCTCGGCCGGGCAGGCGGAACACGCCGTCGCCACGGGACAGGCTGACGCAGTCTTCATTGCGCGGGCCGCGCTCCGCGACCCGCATTGGTGGCTGCGCGCGGCCTTCGAGCTCGGCCACGAGATGCCATGGGTCCCGCAGTATGAGCGTGCGGTTCCCCGCCATTCGTTCTAGGAAGTAACCCTTACGGACGATCCTCTGCGCGCGGACGGGAGGCTACGCTGGCACCATGACTGAACCGCAACCCGGTCTGCGTCCGTCCGCCGGCCCCCAGGACCACCCTGTTCCGGCGCTGTCCATCCGCGGCCTCGCCAAACGCTTCGGCGGGAAGATCGCTGTGGACGGCCTCAGCCTGGACGTGCCGGCAGGGTCCTTCTACGGGATCGTGGGTCCCAACGGCGCCGGGAAAACCACCACGCTGTCCATGGCCACGGGGCTGCTCCGGCCGGACTTCGGCACGGCCCTGGTGCACGGCACCGACGTCTGGGCACGGCCGCTCGAAGCCAAGAAGCTCATGGGCATCCTCACCGACGGCGTGCGGCTGTTTGACCGTCTGACCGGGGAGCAGCTGGTGAGCTACGCGGGCCTGTTGCGTGGGATTGACAAGGACGTCGTGTCCGCCAGGGTGGCGGAACTCCTGGCGGCGCTTGATCTGAGTGCCGACGCCGGAACCCTCGTTGTGGACTATTCGGCCGGCATGACCAAAAAGATCGCCCTCGCGTCAGCCCTCATCCACGCGCCCAGGCTGCTGGTGCTGGATGAACCCTTCGAATCGGTGGACCCGGTTTCCGCGGCGAATATCAGGGACATCCTGGACCGCTACGTCGGTTCCGGCGGAACGGTGATCGTCTCCAGCCATGTCATGGACCTTGTGCAGCGGATGTGCGACCACGTGGCGGTGGTTGCTGCGGGCAGGCTGCTGGCGGCCGGCACGGTGGAGGAAGTCCGGGCCGGCGCCTCGCTGGAGGACCGCTTTGTCCAGCTAGTGGGGGGCCGGAGCCAGACGGAGGGCCTGGAATGGTTGCGCACCTTCTAAGGCTCAAGCTGACGCTTCTGCGCAACAGCCTCCGGCGCAGCCCGTGGCAGCTCCTGGGACTGATCATCGGCGGGCTGTATGCCCTGGGAATTGCCGGCTTCTTTGGAGTGGCGCTCGTCCTGCTCCGGACGGCCGACCTGGAGCTCGCCCAGACCGTGGTGGTGGTGGGCGGTTCCGCGGCGGTCCTGGGCTGGGGAGTGGTCCCCGTCATTGCGTCCTCGGCCGACATGACCCTGGACCCGGCACGCCTCACCACGGCGGCAGTCCCCATGCCGCAGCTGCTCACCGGCCTGGCCCTCGGCGGATTGATCGGGATCCCCGGCATTGCCACGGCGCTGGTGGCGCTTGCCACGGTGGGCACGTGGAGCAGGGGAGTGCCGGCCGTTGCGGCCGCCATAGCGGGCGCCGTGCTCGGCGTGCTGACGTGCATTGTCCTTTCCAAAGTGGTGACGACGGCGACTGCCGGCCTGGCATCCTCCCGGCGGTTCAAGGATGTCAGCGCGCTCGCCTTCATGGTGCCCCTGATGCTCATGGGACCGATCGTGGCCTTCGTGGCCCAGGGAGCCGCAGGCTCCGCCGGATTCCTGACTGATCTGGCCCGTTTCCTGGCGTGGACGCCTGCCGGTGCCGCATGGTCACTCGGCGGCGACGCGGCGGCGGCCCGGTATGGACCGGCCGGGCTTAAATTGCTGATCGCGCTGGCAACACTGGCCGGCCTCGCCTGGTGCTGGAAGGTGCTGCTGCAGCGTGCCCTGGTCACGCCGCCGTACGCAGCGGGCAGCAGGAAGCGCGGCGGTCGGATGGGCCTCTTCGGTGTGCTGCCGGCCACGCCCGTCGGCGCTATTACGGCCAGGGCCCTCACGTATTGGATCAGGGACCCCCGTTATTCGGGGTCGCTGGTGGTCATCCCGCTCCTGCCCGTCCTGATGTTCTTCCAGGCGAGCCAGACCGGTGATTACGGAGTGCTGGCGATCATCGGTCCGCTGGCGGCTTTCCTGCTGGCATGGTCGATTTCAGCGGACGTGTCCTACGACAACACAGCGTTTGCCCTCCATTTGTCCAGCGGCGTCCGCGGCGTCCACGACAGGCTGGGGCGCGCCCTCGCCTGCCTGGCGTTTGCGCTACCCATCGTGCTGGTTTTCAGCGTCGGCCCGTTCTTCTTCACAGGGAACTGGGAGTGGCTGCCGGCGCTGCTGGGCCTCTCCCTGGGGGTCCTGTTCACCGGGCTCGGCCTGGCATCCGTGATCTCGGCACGGTACACGGTGGCGGTACCCCTCCCCGGCGACAGTCCGTTCAAGAAGCCGCCCGGAAACGTTGCCCAGACCATGGCGGTCCAGTTCGGCGGGATGGGCGTGCTGATGCTGCTGGTGCTGCCGGAGGCGGCCCTGGTCATCACGCAGTCCGTGACAGGCAGCATGGTGCCCGGCTGGATCAACCTGGTGCTCGGCCCGGTGCTGGGCCTCGTCCTCTTTGCGGCAGGGGTCCGCCTTGGCGGGAAATGGCTCGACGCCCGCGGCCCGGAACTTCTGGCACAGCTTTCAGTCAACCGCTAGGCCGGTTGGGCCATGATTAGTAGTACTGGATGCGGAAAGGCGGTACGCCATGGAAGTGGTTATTCTTCCGGGGAGCAAACAGATCGGGTCCCTTGCGGCCGACGCCGTCGAGGCCCTGCTGCGCAGTAAGCCCGACGCGGTGCTCGGCCTGGCAACGGGGGTGTCCCCGTTGCCCGTCTATGACGAACTCGCCCGCCGTCATGACGACGGCGGCCTCGACTTCAGCCGTGCCCGCGCTTTTGCACTGGACGAATACGTGGGCCTGGGGCAGGGGCATCCCCAGTCCTACCGGGAGGTCATCCGCCGGGAGTTCACGGACCGGGTGAACATTGCACCGGAAAACGTACACACTCCCGACGGCCTGGCGGCTGACATCCCGGCGGCCTGCCAGGCCTACGAGGACGCCATCAGGGCAGCCGGCGGGGTGGACCTCCAGCTACTGGGTGTAGGCACCGACGGTCACATCGGATTCAACGAGCCCGGCTCGTCGCTGGCGTCCAGGACGAGGATCAAGAGCCTCATCGAGCAGACACGCCGGGACAACGCCAGGTTCTTCACCAGCATCCATGATGTTCCCCACCATGTGATCACCCAGGGGCTGGGCACCATCATGGAGGCCCGCCATGTGATCTTGATTGCCACCGGTGCCCAAAAAGCGCAGGCTGTCCGGGACTTCGTTGAAGGGCCGGTGGCTGCCATCTGCGCCGCGTCCGTCCTGCAAATGCACCCCCACGTCACCGTCCTGGTGGACGAGGCCGCCGCGTCATCGCTCAGGCTGGCCGATTACTACCGCCACACGTATGACAACAAGCCCGCCTGGCAGGGCCTGTAGTTCGGAGGTCCGGTTTTTTGTCCGGCACAACGGCTAAGATGGATGCCATGACTAGCATGACGGACCCCCTCGAAAACGACCCGATGCGCGAGCTTTCCGGACCAGGAACGTCCACGGCCACTATCGAGCGCGAGGAAGTGCGCGAGGAAGTTGAACCCGGTGACCGGGAACGGTTCTCCCACTACGTGCGCAAAGAGAAGATCATGGAATCGGCCATGACGGGCGAGCCGGTCATCGCACTGTGCGGCAAGGTGTGGACTCCCGGCCGCGATCCGCAGAAGTTCCCGGTCTGCCCGGAGTGCAAAGAGGTCTACGAAGGCCTGCGTCCCGGCAAGGACGGCGGCAAGGGCTCCGACGGCGATTCCGGCAAATAGGGCCGTTCACCGGTCATCTGGCTTAGGCCAGTGACCGGCCCGCCCGGCCGGGGCGGGGCAAGACAACCATGGGGCGCAATCTCTGCTGCGCAAGTCCCGTGACCACGATGATTTTGATGACCGGAGCAGTGCGGCTCCTCCGGAACAGATTGGTGTTTATGTTTATGTGTCTTTCGCTCACGGCTGCCGCAATGCGGGGAATTGAGGGCTCTGCGTGACCGAGACACTCTTTGGCGGGCCGACGCTGCCGCCGGCGTATCCCGAGCGGGCAGCGTGGGGGACCGCGCAGAAGCTCCGTGCGTGGCAGCAGGAAGCGCTCGACCGCTATTTTGCCACCGGTCCCAGGGACTTCCTGGCGGTGGCAACGCCCGGCGCAGGCAAGACCACCTTCGCCCTGCGTGTGGCGTCGATGCTGATCGAGGCGGGCACCGTGAACCGTGTGACCATCGTGGCGCCCACGGACCACCTCAAACGGCAGTGGGCTGACGCAGCGGCCCGCGTGGGCATCGCGATCGACCCCAACTTCAAGAATGCGGACGGGCAGCACGGCCGCGGCTTCATCGGCGTGGCCGTGACCTATGCCCAGGTTGCCAGCAAGCCCATGCTGCACCGCGCGAAGACCGAGGCAGCCCGTACCTTGGTGATCCTGGACGAGATCCACCACGGCGGCGAAGCCCTGTCCTGGGGTGACGGCCTCCGCGAGGCCTTCGATCCGGCCGCACGCCGGCTTTCACTCACGGGCACGCCCTTCCGCTCCGACACTTCCCCCATTCCGTTCGTGGAGTACGCCGAAGACCGGGACGGCATCCGCCGCTCCAAAGCCGACTACACCTACGGCTACGGCAACGCCCTGCGCGACCACGTGGTCCGTCCTGTCATGTTCATGGCCTACTCGGGCCAGATGCGCTGGCGCACCAGCGGCGGCGAGGAGATGGCGGCGTCCCTTGGCGAGTCGGCCGTCACCAAGGACATCATTTCGCAGGCTTGGAGGACAGCGCTCAACCCTGCAGGCGAATGGATCCCGGCCGTGCTGGCTGGAGCGGACAAACGCCTTAGCGAGGTCCGCCGGACCGTACCCGACGCCGGCGGCCTGGTGATTGCCACCGACCACGAGGACGCCCGCGCCTACGCCGGCCAGCTGAAGAAGATCACGGGTGAATCACCCACCGTGATCCTTTCCGATGACGTCAAGGCATCCAGCAAAATCGAGGAATTCACTGCCAGCGATAAGCGCTGGATGGTGGCGGTCCGCATGGTGTCCGAAGGCGTGGACGTTCCCCGGCTGTCGGTGGGCGTCTATGCCACGTCCACGTCCACGCCGCTGTTCTTCGCCCAGGCCGTCGGCCGCTTTGTCCGCGCCCGGAAGCGCGGCGAAACGGCGTCGGTGTTCCTACCGTCGGTTCCGCAACTGACCGCGCTGGCGAACTCGATGGAGGCTGAACGCGACCACGCCCTGGACCGGCCGGAGAAAGAAGACCCGGACGGCCTGTTCAATCCCGAAGATTCGCTCATGGACGAGGCCAACCGGGAGGACAAGGCATCCGACAGCCTCACCAAGGGCAAATTTGAGGCCCTCGACTCGCAGGCATCATTCGACCGCGTGCTGTTCGACGGCGGCGAGTTCGGCACCGGCGGCGACATCGGATCCGACGACGAACTGGACTTCCTGGGCATTCCGGGACTTCTGGACGCCGAACAGGTGGGTACGCTGCTGCGCCAGCGCCAGCATGAACAGCAGAGCCGGAAAAAGCTCCGGTCGGTTGAATCTGCTGCCTCGCAGGCGGCTCCCGCCGTACCCGATCACCGGATGCTTATGGACCTGCGCAACGAACTGGCCAAGAACGTGGCCGCATGGTCCGCGCGGACCGGAACCCCGCACGGGGTGGTGCATACGAAACTCCGAACCGTGTGCGGCGGCCCGCCGGTGGCGCAGGCCAACGAGGAACAGCTGCAGGCCAGGCTGCGGAAGCTTCAGGACTGGTTCATCGGCCGGAAATAGCGCCCGGACCAGCTAAGCCCGGCACCCGCCGGCAACGCGGACGCGGCTCGGGCCACGTCCACGCCTGGGAAGTCCACGTCAGGCCAGGTCCACTCCGCCGAGCTCCATCTCGGCGTAGGCGTCGTCGAGGTCGGCTGCGATTCCTGCCGTGAGGTTGCGGACCACCGTCACGGAATAGCCGGCCTGGACGGCGTCCAGGGCCGTAGCCATAACGCAGTAGTCGGTGGCGATGCCCACGATCACCACATCCTCTACATCGTGGCTCTGCAGCCAGTCGTCCAGGCCGATGGCGTCCTCGTCGGCGAATGAACTGGCGGTGAATGGCTCCGCGTCCTCCGGCAACGGCAGGGCCCCGGGCTTCCGGTCGCCTGTGGGAACCGCGTCCTCGGGGGCAAGAATGCCTTCAAATCCGGAGTAGGCGGCAGTGAACTGGCCTTTGCGGAAAAAGGCCTGGATGTACTCCGTGTCCAGGTCCGGGTGCAGTTCCGCCCCGCGCGTCCCGGCAACGCAGTGCGGCGGCCACGAATCAATGAAGTCGGGGCTCTCTGCGAAGTGGGCGCCGGGCTCGATGTGCCAGTCCTGGGTGGCCACGATGTGGTCGAACTGGCCGTGGTGGGCGTCCACGTATTCGCTGATGGCCCCGGCTACGTCCGCCCCGCCTTTGACGGCCAGGGAGCCGCCTTCGCAGAAATCGTTCTGCACATCAACAATGATCAGGGCGCGTGACATCAGTTCTCCTCGTAGACGGTGGGGATGGCCGGCTCGCCGCGTTGCAGTCGGTTGACGACCGCCGGAAGTTCCGCCATGGAGTCAATGTGCCGCTGGCGGGCGCGGAACACGCCCTCGGTCCCGGTCCAGCCAGGGAGCAGTTCGCCGTTCTTGATGAACTGCTGCAGCAACTGGCGGTCATTGCCGTCGTCCCCGGGCGCGTGGCCCACTCCCACCATCTCGTGGGTGGCTACGCCCCGTTCGTTGAGCCTGCGCAGCGCGTATTTCCGGCCGCCCTTGCTCGTCTTGTTCTTGGCAGCTTTGGCTACTGACACGAATTCCCCGGAGTCGTCGGTTCGGCTGACGAGTTTGTAGACCATGCTTGCGGTGGGGGCGCCGGACCCGGTGACCAGCGAGGTGCCCACGCCGTAGGAGTCAACCGGTGCGGACTGCAGCGCCGCGATGGCGTATTCATCCAGGTCCGAGGTGACCACGATCTTGGTGTTCTCGTTGCCGAGTTCGTCCAGCAACCGGCGGACCCACTGGGCCTGCGCCACGAGGTCTCCGGAGTCGAGCCGGACTGCCCCCAACTTGGGACCCGCGAGGTCCACAGCCGTGCGGACGGCCGCTTCGACGTCGTACGTGTCCACCAGCAGCGACGTTCCGGCGCCGAGCGAGGCGATCTGCGCCTCAAAGGCTTCCCGTTCAGTGTCGTGCAGGAGCGTGAAGGAGTGGGCGGCGGTGCCCACCGTCTTGATGCCGTACCGGCGTCCGGCTTCAAGGTTGGAGGTGCTGTCAAAGCCGGCGATGACGGCTGCGCGGGCGGCCGCGGCCGCGGATTCCTCCTGGGTACGCCGGGATCCCATTTCGATGCAGGGCCGGTTGCCGGCCGCGGTGATCATGCGCGACGCAGCGGAGGCAATGGCGCTGTCGTGGTTGAGTACCGAGAGAACATAGGTCTCGAGGATGCAGGCTTCGGCAAACGTGGATTCCACAATCAGGATGGGGGAGTTGGGGAAATAGGCTTCGCCCTCGGCGTAGCCCCAGATGTCGCCGGTGAAACGGAATCCGGCCAGGTAGTCCAGGGTCTCGGCGTTGACCACGCCGGAGCGGCGGAGGAAATCCAGTTCGGGTCCGCCGAAACGGAAGTCCGCGATGCCCTCCAGCAGCCTGCCCGTTCCCGCCACAATCCCGTAGCGGCGGCCGTCGGGGAGCCTGCGGGCGAACGCCTCAAACACTGACTTCCGGTGTGCGGCACCTGAATGAAGCGCCGCCTGGAGCATGGTCAGCTCGTAGTGGTCGGTGTACAAGGACGTGCGGGGATGATCCCAGCCAGCAGGGGTACTCACGAATTCACTCTAGTGCGCATCGCCCTAGAATGGACAGATGACCTTAAGCGTTGCGCTCGGCCCTGACACCCAGGAGAGCACCCAGACCGGAACAGTGACGTCCACCGACGCCCTGACGGCCCCGGACATTCCCTGGAACCTGGTGATCTGGAACGATCCCGTCAACCTGATGAGCTACGTGAGCTACGTTTTCCAGAGCTATTTCGGCTATTCGGAGCCCAAAGCCAACAAGCTCATGATGGAGGTCCATAAGAAGGGACGTTCCATCGTGGCGCACGGCAGCAAGGAACAGGTGGAGCAGCACGCCGTCGCCATGCACGGCTTCGGCCTGTGGGCAACGGTGGAGAAAGCCACCGGCGGCGGCAAAGACGGCGGATCCGGCAAGGGCAAAGGCAAACGTGGCTAAGGCATTCAAATACGGGCTCAAAGGCATTACCGGATATCTGGAACCGGCGGAACGGGAACTGCTGCGGAGCCTGATCGACGACGTCATCTCGATGCTCGAACCGGCCGAAAGCGCCAGCGAAGATCCGCTGACAGCCCTGATCGGGCTGGACATGAATGTCCAGGAACCGTCGGACCGCGCGCTGCGGCGGCTGTTGCCCAACGTCACCAGGAACGACGACGCCGCCGCCCTGGAGTTCCGCCAGCTCACCGAACGCTCACTGCGGGAAAACAAGATCGGCGCCCTGCGGGCGGCGGCGTTGGGTCTGGACACCAACGAAGTGGTCCTTTCGTCCGCCGACGCCCGGCACTGGTCGCAGGCGCTGAACGATGTCCGGCTTGTCCTGGCCGAACGGCTCGACATCCGGGACGACGCCGACGCCGAACACGTCCACACCATGCAGGACTGGTCCCAGGCCGAAGACGTGGAAAGCTACCTGGCACTGGTGTACAACTTCACCACGTGGCTGCAGGAATCGCTGGTGCAGGCCATGCTCCAGTCCATGGAGCAGCGGGGCTGAACGGACCGGCGTGCGGGCCGGAGCGGCCGGACGCCAAAATATGTGACTTATCCAACATGAGTCGGGCGACACAATGTGATGGCCGCACCAACAGGGAAGCCCTATCCTCGAATAATCATGACTTCAGCATCGAGCATGGATCCGGCAGCGGACGCTGTGGCGGATTCCCCAGCGAGCAGCACCGACGACAGCCCCATGGGCTCACGGCCCATCGGCATCTTCGACTCCGGAGTCGGCGGACTGACCGTGGCGCGGTCCATCATCGACCAGCTGCCCAACGAATCGATCCTCTATGTAGGCGATACCGCGAACGGCCCCTACGGCCCGCTGCCCATCGCCGAGGTCCGCGCCAATGCCCTCGGCGTGATGGATGAGCTGGTGGATTCCGGCGTCAAGCTGCTGACCATCGCATGCAACTCCGCCTCCGCCGCTGTGCTCCGGGATGCCCGTGAAAGGTACACGGCCCGCTACGGGATTCCCGTGATCGAAGTGATCCAGCCTGCAGTGCGTCGGGCCGTGGCTGCCACCCGGAGCGGCCGGGTGGGCGTCATCGGCACCTCCGCCACCGTGGGTTCCCGGGCCTACGAGGACACCTTCGCCGCCGCCCCGGACCTGCACATCACGTCCGTGGCCTGTCCGGCGTTCGTCAGCTACGTGGAGGCCGGCATCACCACGGGTCCGGAACTCCTGGCCGTTGCCCGGGAGTACCTTGGGCCACTGCGCACCGCCGGCGTGGATACTGTTGTGCTCGGCTGCACGCACTACCCGCTGCTCACCGGTGTGATCTCCTACGTCATGGGGGAGGACGTCACCCTTGTCTCCAGTGCTGAGGAAACCGCCAAGGATGTCTATCGGGCGCTCGTCTCACACGATCTTCAGCGGACCGTCGAGGCGCCGCCCCAGCACCACTTCATCGCCACCGGCGAAGCCAGCCAGTTCGAAACCCTGGCCAGGCGCTTCCTGGGGCCCGAGGTGCTCAGCGTGAAGCACGTGGACCACGTCGCCGCGCAGTACCCCACCGGCAGCCTGGCGAAAATAACTCCGGAAATGATCGCGGCAGCCCAGGCCGGCGCCGCCCGGCCACGGATTTCCAACTTCGTCGGCGGATCCGCGGCCGGGGGTTCCCGCCTGTGAAACTGACCATTGTTGGCTGCACCGGTTCCTTCCCGGGTCCGGGCTCACCGGCGTCGTGCTACCTGCTGACCGCCCACGACGGCGAGCGGACCTGGAAGGTCGTGATGGACCTCGGCAGCGGGGCCCTCGGGGCGATCCAGCGGTACACGGACCTTGAGGACATCGACGCGATCTTCCTCACCCACCTGCACCCGGACCATTGCATGGACCTGTGCGGCCTCCATGTGGCCGTGCGCTGGAAGCCGGGCGGCTGGGGCCGTGACCGGATTAAGGTCTGGGGCCCCGCCGCCACAGCGGACCGGATGGCCACGGCTTACGGTCTGGAGCTGGACCCGGGCATGCACGAGGAATTCGACTTCACCAACTGGACCGAACGGCAGTCCGTTACGGTCGGGCCCTATACGGTGACGCCGTTCGCGGTGAACCACCCCGTGGAGGAGGCCTTCGCCCTCCGTGTCGAGGTGACGGAGCCGTCCGCAGGCGGCGCTCCGGTCACGCGCGTCCTCACGTACTCGGGGGACACCGACTCGTGTGCCGGGCTGGAAGAAGCCGCGAAGGACGCCGACCTCTTCCTGTGCGAGGCAGCCTTCGAGGAAGGCCGCGACGACGACATCAAGGACGTGCACCTGACTGGCAAACGTGCAGGTGAGGCCGCAGCCGCTGCAGGGGCACGCCGGCTGCTCCTCACCCACATTCCGGTGTGGACGTCGCAGACAAAAGTCATGGCCGAGGCCAAGCCCGTGTTCAGCGGCGACGTCGCAGTGGCCGTGGCCGGAGTCCACTACACCGTCTGAACTGCCGGCGGTGCGGGCTGACGCCGGTCCTGGCAGCTGCCGGTCCGGGGGGTCCGTGCGGGTCGATAAGCTAAAGGCATGACTTCTGAAGCAATTGCAACCCCCGTCATTCGTGCCGACGGCCGTACCCCTGATCAGCTCCGCCCGATCAGCATCACCCGCGGCTGGTCCAAGCAGGCTGAAGGGTCGGCCCTGATCGAGTTCGGCAACACCCGGGTCCTGTGCACGGCTTCCCTGACCGAAGGCGTGCCGCGTTGGCTCAAGGGGGAGGGCCGCGGCTGGGTCACGGCTGAATACGCCATGCTTCCCCGCGCCACGAACACCCGCTCCGACCGCGAGTCCGTCAAGGGCAAGATCGGCGGCCGCACCCACGAGATTTCCAGGCTGATCGGCCGCTCGCTGAGGTCCATCATCGACACCAAGGCGCTGGGCGAGAACACCATTGTGCTGGACTGCGATGTTTTGCAGGCCGACGGCGGCACCCGCACCGCCGCCATCACCGGCGCCTACGTGGCTCTCGCCGAAGCCATCCGCTTTGCCCGCGAAAACAAGATCATCGCCAAGAACGCACAGCCCCTCATCGACACAATCGCTGCCGTGTCCGTCGGCATCATCGACGGCATCCCCATGCTGGACCTGCCGTACGTCGAAGACGTCCGCGCCGAGACCGACATGAACGTCGTGGTCACCGGGTCAGGCAAATTCGTGGAAGTCCAGGGCACGGCCGAGGGCGCCCCCTTCGACCGCGACGAGTTGAACCAGCTGCTGGACCTTGCCCTGCTGGGTACGGAGCAGCTCGCGGCCATCCAGCGCGAAACGCTGGCGGAGGCCCCGTGACGGACGCCGCCGTCCCCGTGCTGGTCCTCGCGACCCACAACAAGGGCAAGCTCCGCGAACTGCGTGAGCTGCTGCGCGGGCAGGTGCCAGGGCTCGACGTCGACACCCAGGTGGTGGACGCCGGTGCGGTTGGCGCCCCGGACGTCGCAGAAACCGGTGTGACCTTTGCCGAGAACTCGCTGCTGAAGGCGCGCGCCGTGGCCGAGGCCACGGGGCTGGTGGCCATTGCCGATGATTCGGGCCTGTCGGTGGATGTCCTCGGCGGGGCACCGGGGATCTTTTCGGCCCGGTGGAGCGGCCGCCACGGTGACGATGCCGCCAACCTTCGGCTCCTGCTGGACCAGCTGTCCGATGTCCCCGACGAGTACCGAGGCGCCGCTTTCGTCTGCGCGGCTGCGCTCGCAGTGCCGGGCGCGGCAACGGATGGCGGACGCGAGGTGGTGGAGTACGGCCAGCTCGAAGGATCGCTGTTGCGCGAACCGCGGGGCGAAGGCGGCTTTGGCTATGATCCGGTGCTCCAGCCAAGCGGCCTGGACCGCAGCTGCGCCGAATTGAGCCCCGAGGAAAAGAATGCCATCAGCCACCGGGGCCAGGCGTTCAGGGCGTTGCTGCCGGCCATTGTTGAGGCGTTGGCCGAACGCCGCCCGCAGAGCCGGTCCTAGCCGGCTGATTAACGAGTGAAGGCGCCCCGCAGTGCGGGGCGCCTTCATTTTTTGTCGTGCTACATGTTCGTCTTGCGCTCTTCTTCGGGTTCGTGCTCTTCGATGAACTCCTCCACCGCGTCCGTACCGAAATGTGCGGCCTGGCGCTTGGCGGACAGCCCGCGGAGTACTTCGATGCCGATGGGGATCACGGAGACCAGCACGATGATGATGAAGATGATGTCCAGGTTGTCGCGGACCCACGGCACGCGGTCGCCCAGCAGGTAGCCGAGCAGGGTGACGCCGCCGCCCCAGAGCACGGCGCCGATCACGTTGAAGAGGAAGAACTTGCGCTTGCTCATCTGCGCGACGCCCACGATGACCGGCACGAAGGTGCGGATGATCGGAACGAAACGGGCCAGGATCAGCGCCTTGCCGCCGTGCTTTTCGAAGAACGCGTGCGCGCTTTCGACGTTTTCACGCTTGAACAGCTTGGAGTCCGGCTTGTTGAAGATGGCCGGGCCGGCTTTGGAACCGATGAGGTAACCGGTCTGGTTGCCGATGATGGCGGCAACGATGATCAGTGCCGAGAACAGCCAGATGTTGAACTTGATGGCGTCCGTGGCCACCAGCAGTCCGGCAGTGAACAGCATGGAGTCGCCGGGGAGGAAGAAGCCGATCAGCAAGCCCGTCTCGGCGAAGATGATGCCGCAGACCAGCAGCACAACCCAGGGGGCCAGGGCCGGATCGGCCAGGAAGATCTGGGGGTTGAGCCAGTCGGGGAGGAACGAGGCCAGGTGCGGCTGCACCGGTCCCGCACCCCCGAGGGTGGACACGGCAAAGTCACTCATCGCATGTAGGTTCACCCCTCAAGGTTACTGGACCCCCGGCGCCGGGCTTTCCTGCAGGGACGGTGCGTGACCATCGACACCCGCGACAAGCCGGGCTGGCGTGCCGGGGCACGGGCCGGCCGGCGGTAAAGTTTGACCCGTGGGTTTGGACTTTACGGCGATCGACTTCGAGACAGCCAACGGCTTCCGCGGTTCGCCGTGCGCCGTTGGGCTGAGCAAGGTCCGCGGCGGCGTGGTGGTGGAGGAGGCTTCCTGGCTGATGCGCCCGCCCGAAAACCATGACCGGTTCGATTACCACAACGTGCGGATCCACGGCATCAGGGCCGAGGACGTGGCCGGCCTGCCGCGCTTCGGCGAGCTCTTCCCCGAGATTGGTGCCTTCATTGGCGGCGATGTCCTGGCTGCCCACAATGCCGCCTTCGACCTGGGCGTGATCCGGTCCGGGCTGGAAGTGTCCGGACTGCCGGGTCCTGCCTACGACTATGTGTGTACCGTGATGCTTTCCCGCCGGTGCTATTCCCTGGTCTCCAATTCGCTGCCCTATGCGGCGGAGGAAGCCGGCGTTCCGCTGGTCAACCACCACGACGCAGCTGAGGATGCCAGGGCGTGCGCGGGAATCCTGATAGACATTGCCCGGCGCAACGGCGCCGGCAGCATTGCGGAACTCTTCCTGTCCCTGGGACTGGAGCTCCCGCATCAACAGGCATTCGATCCCGCCCGTGACGGCCTGTCCAAGGCCACGCTGACTGCCCTGGGGGCAGCCGACGGAACCGGTACAGCCGCGGCGCGGGCGTTCAAATCCGGCTGGCCCGAGGAAGGGGCCAACCCCGTGCCAAATTCCGACGCCGAACCCGGCCACCCGCTGTTCGGGCAGACGGTCGTGTTCACGGGGGAGCTCGCCATGCCCCGGCCGGAGGCCAAGGTCCTGTCGGCCGAGTACGGCGCGCAGCCCGAAAGCAGGGTGACCGGACGGACCACGGTGCTGGTGGTCGGCGACGGCTTTGTGGCCTCGGACCTCCGCTCCGGCCGCCTGACCGGCAAAGCCCGGCGGGTCTTGGAACTCCACGAGCGTGGGCAGGCCATCGAGGTGCTGTCCGAAGGTGAGTTCCTGCAGATGGTGGGCGGGCAGGTGCCGGCAACCGCCGCCCTGATCTAGCCAGCGGTCATACGGCGCAACAATCCTTCCGGTGCCGGAGGCGGACTCCTAGCCTTGCATCATGGGTAAACTCCAGATCGACTCCCCGGCCGACGCCGTTCCTACTGCTGCCACTGCAGCGGGCAGGCGCACCGGCGTCGACTGGCGCACGGTGTTCGCATTCCCCAACCCGGTCAACGAGTATGCTGCCAGGATCACCGCAGCCCTGGTGGTGGTACTTGCCGTCGCCACGCTGTTGACCGGATGGGGTTGGGGACTTGCCGTAATCGCCGCCGGCTTCTGGCTGCGTGTGCTGTTCGGTCCCAGGATTTCACCCCTGGCCCGGCTTTCCGTCAAGGTTCTGGCCCCGCGTCTGGGCCGGGCCAAGCTGGTTCCGGGGCCGCCCAAGCGCTTCGCGCAGGGCATCGGTGCAGCCATGTCCACCGCCGCGGCGCTACTGCTCGCGGCCGGGCTTGCTCCCGCTGCCTGGACGCTCCTGGCTGTCCTTATTGTGGCAGCCTCGCTGGAAGCATTTGCAGGGTTCTGCGTGGGTTGCGCGATCTTCGGCTTCCTTCAGCGCCGCGGACTCATTCCGGCGGACATCTGCGAAGCCTGCAACAACATTTCCCTGAAGCGGCCGTGACTCAGGCGATGGTCACCGAGATCAGCTGACCGGCCATACCGCGGATGACCTCCGGGGCTTCCAGCGACTCCAGCCACTCCGCCGGCAGGCACTCCTCACCGTAGAAGGCGCCCAGGATGTTCCCGGCGATGGAGCCGGTGGAGTCACTGTCCCCGCTGTGGTTCACGGCCAGCGCGATGGCTTCACGGAAGTGCGCCTCAATGCCTGCACTGGAAACGGCGCCGGTCGTCTCTTCCGGGGTGTTGCCGGCCATCTCCCGTGCCGGGGCTGTGGCCAGCACCGCGTAAAGCGCGACGGCGAGGGCCTCCTCGGCCACCCAGCCTTCCCCGAGCTCATGGACCAGATCTTCGGGGCTGAGGCGGCCGGCCGCCGCCGGCTCCTGCCGGGAAACTGCCGCGAGGTGGACGGACCGTTCCAGCCGGTCAAGGAGTGCCGGCTCGGCGTCGTCCCGTCCACGGGCATGGTCGAGCACGTATTCGGCCGCTTCTGTGAGACTTTGGCCACTCATAAGGGCGTGGATCAGGAGGCTGAAAGTACCTGCACTCTGCCGCGCCGAACGGTGGCCGTGGGTCAACGAAGCCGCGTCAGAGCTCAGCTTGTACACCGCCTCCGCCGGGATGTGCGGAATGAGGCCGAACGGCGCCGAGCGCATCACCGTGCCGCATCCCTTCGACTCGGGATTGACCGGGCGGTAGATGGTCCCCATTTCGCCGGAGGCCAGGCCGCTGAGGCAGGCATTTCCGGGCGCACGGCGATGCTTCAGGGCTGGCTGACCGTCAATCCAGCGCGGCTGCGGGGCTGGAGCCGACGACGGCACCGGCACGCCCTGCGTCGCCAGCCAGCGAAGGTAGGCGAGCCATACACAGGCGTTGGCATCGGCGGCTGTGCCATCATTTGCCCACTCCAGTGCCTCGACGAGGCCGTCAACCGTATACAGCGTCATTTGGGTGTCGTCGGAGAAGTGGCTGCCGCCGTCGAGCGCTGAAAAATCCTGAAGTCCCGCCGGACCGAAGCGGCTCCGGATGGTGGAAATATCATCGAATTCCACGGCGTAGCCGAGGGAATCGCCCAAGGCGCCGCCCAGCAGGCAGCCATGGATCCGGGACTGGGGCGTCGGCGCCGTCAGGCGGGAATGTTCAGTGCTCATATCTGTAAATTTACCCCGCGTACGGCATCTGGATTCCCCGGGCGCAGGTACCGAAGTCGCTGCGGCGGCGCGTCGACCGCTAAGCTCGAATCCAGCAAGCGTCCAGACTCAGTTGGCAGAATACGTCGGACAGTACATTGCCGGGCGCACCGCCGCCCGCACGCTCACCGGGATCACCGGCCGCGCATCGAAACAAAGGATTTCCACACCATGACCGCCCCTGTGCCTGCACGCCCGACCCGAAGTTCCGATTTGCATGCCGCACCGGAGGCTTTCAAACCGGGCCTGGTGGCACGCCTGTCAGCGGAGGCCTTTGGCACCCTGTTCCTGGTCATCGCCGGCCTGGGCGTTCCGCTGTTCACGATTCCGCAGTCAAACCCGTTGTCCGCCTCGCTGGCGGCCGGACTTGCCGTCACCGCGGCCATGCTCGCCTTCGCCTACATTTCCGGTGGCCATTTCAACCCGGCAGTAACCCTGGGCAACGCCATCGCAGGCCGCATCCGGGTGCCGGAAGCCGCGGCGTACCTCGGTGCGCAGCTGGTCGGGGCTGTGGCCGGAGCACTGGCACTGTTCGGAATCCTGCGGACTGTTCCCAAGATCGAAGACACCCGGGCCGCCTTTGACACCGTGACCGCCGGCTTTGGCGAGCATTCCATCATCCAGGCGCCCATGGCCGGCGTCCTGCTCGTGGAGGTCCTGGGCGCCGCCATCCTGGTAGCCGTTTTCCTCGGCACCACGGCTGCACGCAACACCAGCAAGGCCGCCGCGCCCTTCGCTGTGGGCCTCACGCTCGCCGTCCTGCTGCAGCTGGGCCAGGCAGTGGGCAACACGCCGTTCAACCCGGCTCGCGCAACCGCCTCGGCCATCTTCAGCAACTCCTGGTCCCTTGAACAGCTGTGGCTCTTCTGGGTGGCGCCGCTGGTGGGCGCCGCCATCGCAGGTCTGGTGTTCCGCGGGTTCGCCGAGGCCCCGGCTGCTGCGCCGGCCCGCGCGCACGATGCCGAAGACGATGCAGACGACGACGAACTGGTCACCAACGACGACGATCTCGACGACGACGACGATGCCGCCGGCGTTACCTCTGACGACGCTGCTGGCTCCGCTGGCGACGACGCCCGCGACTTCTTTGACGGCAAGCGCGGACGGTAGTTGCCCGGCCAAGCCGTGTCTGTGCCACAAAACTGTCGGTACCCGCGGATAGCTTAAGAACATGCGGTTATTGCACACTTCCGATTGGCACCTGGGCCGGTCCTTCCACGGCGTCGGCATGCTGGACGCCCAGCAGGATTTCATTGACCAGCTGGTCGAATTCGTCAGCGCGGAGAAAGTGGACGTCGTCCTGATTGCCGGGGATGTCTACGATCGCGCCCTGCCCGGCGTCGACGTCGTTCGCCTGCTGGATGATGCCCTGGTCCGCCTGACGGACGCGGGAGCGCAGGTGGTCCTCACCAGCGGGAACCACGATTCGGCCATCCGCCTTGGCTTCGCGTCGCGGCTGCTGGAGCGCGGGGGAGTGCACCTGCGTACCCGGCTCGCCGAACTCGATGTGCCGGTGCTGTTTCCGCTGGACCCGGCGGAGGATGGTCCTGTGCTGGCCATTTACGGCATTCCGTGGCTCGAGCCCCGTCTGGTCGCCGAGCAGCTGGGCGTTGAGCCCGCCAGCCACTTCGAAGTGACGCGCGCAGCCACAGCGAAGATCCGCTCCGATGTGGTCACCCGTACGAGCGGAAGGACCGTGCATTCAGTCGTGCTGGCCCATACGTTCGCGAGCGGCGGGATCAGCTCGGACAGTGAACGGGACCTGAGCATCGGGGGAGTCGGGGCCGTCCCCCTGGATCTCTTCGACGGCTTTGGCTACACCGCACTCGGGCACCTGCACGGCAGGCAGACGCTGTCGCCGACCGTGCGCTATTCCGGTTCGCCCCTTGCCTACTCCTTCTCCGAGGCGAAGCACCGGAAAGGCGGCTGGCTGGTCGAAGCGGATGCCACGGGCATCACCGACGTCAGGGAGGTCCAATGGGACGCGCCGCGTGCGCTCGCAGTGCTGCGGGGCACTCTTGACCACCTCCTCACGGCCGAGGAGCACGCCTGGGCCGAAGCCGCGTATTGCCAGATCACACTGACGGACTCCCAGCGCCCCGCCCAGGCCATGGACAAACTTCGTGCCCGCTTTCCGGACACCCTGGTCCTCGGTTTCGAGCCCGAAGGCGCCACCGCAGCTACCACGACGAGTTACAGCTCCAGGCTCGCCGCGGCGGATGACGACCTGTCCATCTGCTGCGGCTTCCTGGAACACGTTCGGGGCCGCAGCACCGATGACGCCGAAGCCGCGGTCCTCGGGGAAGCGCTCGAAGCCGTGCGTCTGGGGGAGATGTCACGATGAGGATCCACCGGCTTGAAATCTCCGCCTTCGGCCCCTTCGCCGGCACCGAACACATCGACTTTGACCGGCTCAGCTCTCACGGACTCTTCCTGCTGAACGGCGCAACCGGCGCCGGCAAGACCAGCGTGCTGGATGCCATCTGCTTTGCCCTGTACGGATCCGTGCCGGGTGCGCGACAGGAAGGAAAGCGGCTCCGCAGCGACCACGCGGACGCCGCCGCCGAACCGCGCGTCACCTGCGAGTTTTCCGCCAAAGGCCGGCATTTTGAGGTCTCCAGGATCCCTGCGTGGAACCGGCCCAGCGCCAGGGGCAAAAACGGATTTACGGAGCAGAAAGCCAACACGCTGCTGCGGGAACGCGTTGACGGGCAGTGGATGGAAAAGTCCGGCCGGAACGATGAGGCCGGGGCTGAAATCAGTTCAGTGCTCGGCATGGATCGGGAGCAGTTCACCCGGGTGGTCATGCTGCCCCAGGGCGACTTCGCTGCTTTCCTCCGGTCAAAGCCCTCCGACCGGCTGGAGCTGCTTCAAAGCCTCTTCGGCACGCAGCGGTTTGAGGCTGTCGAGCAGGAACTCGCCCGGCAGGCCGCGGAGGCCCGCACCCAGGTCGCCGGCCTCAACAACCAGCTGGACCTGCTGCTGGCGCAGGCCCGGGCTGAAGCGGCGCCGTCCGAAGAGGATCTGCCGGACGCCCCGCTTGTGCCCGACGACGCCGACCAACTTCTTGCCTGGCTGCAGGACACCGCCGCGGCCAGGGCCGGGATATTGCAGGCCGAGGCGGACCAGGCGGCGGCAGCTCGCGCCGGGGCTGCACGGCGCCTCGAGTCCGCGGCCGCGCGTGCCGCCCGCCAGGCAAAACTCGCCGCCGCGGAACTGCGGAAATCGGCCGCCGACGCGGCGGCACCTGAACTCGGTGAAAAGGCCCGGCAGCTTGGCCTCCACCGCAAGGCCGAAGTGCTCGGCGGCCAACTGCAGGCCGTCGACAAAGCAGAGGACGCCGAAGAGCGGGCGGCCGGCGCAATGGCCGCAGCCGCCGCCGAATTGAACGCCGCGGTTCTTCTGGACCCCGAGCTTGCCGCCCTGGCTACCGGCGGGGGCGCCGCCACAAGCCGCCACCCCGCCGGAAGCGAAGGCGAACCCTACTTCGAAGCGGCAGTCCTGCGCAGCGAACTCAGCCGCCTGCGCTCCCTCCGCGCCGTGCTCGAGGAACGGCTGCCGGATGAGGCCAGGCTGTCCGGGATGGCGGTCCGCAGCTCAGAGCTTCGCAGCACCGTGGAGAAGCTGAGGGAGGGGTGGCGCGCCGGCGCCGCGGCCCTTGATGCGCTGCGTGCGGAAATGGCCGGGCTGCTGGCCGGTCTGGCACCCCTTGAGGAGCTCGCTGCCGAAGCCCAGCTGCGGACCAAGGAAGCCGCTGCCGCTGAGGAACTCGTGGCAGTCGTCGGCCGGTATGCCATGGCGGCCCGGTTATGTTCCGGCGTGGACGAACGGCACCGCATTGCCCGGGACGATCAGCAGAACCACCGCCAGCGGTGGCTGGATCTGCGGGAAGAGCGGCTCGCCAACGCCGCTGCGGAGCTCGCTTCCCAGCTCCGGCCGGCGGCGCCCTGCCCGGTGTGCGGCAGCCCGGAGCACCCCTCGCCGGCGCCCGCGGCCACAGCCGCGCTGGCCATCGCTGAAGCGGAACAGGCAGCCCAGGAAGCCTGTGAGGCAGCAGAGGCTGTCCTCGCAACGCTGGACAAGGAACTTGCCGAGGCCCGGCAGCAGGTCGCCGTCCTGGCGGCCCAGGGTGGCGACACCCCGGCGGAGGACGCCCGCGCGGAAGCCGCTTTGGCCAAGGAACGTGCCCGCGAGGCCGTCCGGGCCGCCGCGGAACTCGTCGCCAGCCGTGAGCGGCTGGCGGAACTGGACGAACAGGTTGCAGCCGCCGAATCGACGCAGGCGGCTACTGATTCCAGCATTGCGACGACGGAGTCCACGCACACGGAGGTCCTCGAACAGGCAGCTGCACTGGAGGCTACGCTGCAGAAGCTGCGTGCCGGCTACCCGACCCTCGGCAGCCGGCTCACCTCGCTGAATCAGTCCACGGCCCTCCTGGAACGAACAGACGCCGCCCGGACCAGCCTCGAACAGGCCATGCTGCGGACCACGGAGGCCCGCCAGCTGCTGGACCAGGCGCTTCCGGAGTCCGGATTCGCCTCCGCAGAGGCGGCCCGGGCCGTCCTCCTGCCGGCCCCTGAAGCGGCCACGCTTGAAGCGGCCATCCGGGCCGGCCAGGATGAAGCAGCCCGCGTCGGCGAACTCTTCGCCGGCGAGGAACTCACACAGGCGGCCCGCGAGCTTGCGGCGGACGGCCCGGTCGAGCCCGGCGTGCTCGAAGAGCTCCGGGCGGAGGATTCCGCTGCGGAACAGGCCGCCAGGCAAGCAGTCATCGCGGCCGGGCTCGCGGACAAATCGGTACAGACCATCTGCCGGATCGCGGGGGACTACACCCTGCTGGCAGCTTCAGGCCAAGGTCCGCGGGAACGCGCGGCGCTACTCACCGCGGTGGCCGACGCCGCCCGCGGTGCCGGCGACAACTCCTACCGGATGAGCCTTAACAGCTACGTGCTGGCGGCCAGGCTGGAGCAGGTGGCCATTGCCGCCTCGGAGCGGCTGGTCGGAATGAGCGATGGCCGGTACACCCTGCAGCACACGGACGCCAAGGCTGCCCGGGGAGCCAAGTCCGGTCTCGGCCTCGAGGTCGTGGACCAGTGGACCGGGCAGCGCAGGGATACGTCAACGCTTTCCGGTGGTGAATCGTTCATGGCCTCGCTGGCCCTGGCGCTGGGCCTGGCCGACGTAGTGCAGCAGGAGTCCGGCGGGGTCGACATCGAGACGCTCTTCGTGGATGAGGGCTTCGGCAGCCTGGATGAGCAGGCGCTGGAACAGGTCATGGATGCCCTCGAAGGGTTGCGGGACGGCGGCCGGGTGGTCGGCCTCGTGAGCCACGTGCCGGAGATGAAGCAGCGCATCAGCACCCAGCTCCAGGTGGTCAAGGGGCGGAACGGGTCCACGCTCCACATTTCCGACGACGCTCCGGCCTGATTCCCTGGCCCGGCGCGGCGGTTTGGAGCTCCACCAGCCGGGACCGGCGTGCCGGGGCCTCGGCTACAATTGAAGGGTTACCGGGTCGCGCGCATCGGGAGGAGGGACGATGCGCATCTTTGAGCGAACCCGGAATAATGACCACTTCAATGTTCTCGCAGGCATCCGCCGCAACGTCCCCTGCCACCACCGCAGCCGAAGCCACCGCACCCGAAGCCACCGCAGCCGAAGGCACTGCGCACCCCGCACCGCATCCTGAGCAGGACATCCCCCGCCCGCTTTCGAGCCGGGGTGGCCGCTACGCCCGGCTTCCGCTGCTGGCAGGCAAGGGCTTCATCCCGCTGGGTCTCTTCGCCCGCCTTCCCCTGGCCATGCTGACAGTGGGCGCCCTGACCCTGGTTACGGCCGTCACGGGCTCATACGCGGTCGGCGGAGCAGCAGCCGGGGCCGTGGGAATCGGCTCCGCACTGGGAGCGCCGGTGCTCGGGGCCTGGGCCGACCGGCTCGGCCAGCGGTTGGTGCTGCTGGTCGCTGCGGTCTTCAACACCGCCGCCGTGGTGGCCCTGATCCTCACGGCCTACCTCGTTCCGTCCGGCCAGGACCTTGGTGCGGCTGTGCCGGTCCTCGTCGCGGCTTTCGTGGCAGGGGCCAGCTGCCCCCAGGTGGGCCCGCTGGCCCGCGTCCGCTGGATGGCGCTGACCGCCCGGGGCAGCACAGCCAGGAATGCGAAGGACCTGGATGCGGCCTTGTCCTACGAAAGCACCGCCGATGAACTGACCTTCGTCCTCGGCCCCGCGTTGGTGGGCATCCTCGCGAGCCTGATCGCCCCTTGGCTTCCGCTGGCCCTGGCCGCAGCCCTGACGCTCACCCTCGTGCCCGCGTTCGCCGTCCACCGCACCCACCTCGCCGTACCGCTGAGCGTGCGCCTGCGCCGGGGCGCCAGGACGGTCGCAGGCTCAGGAACGGCTGCTTCGGGCACGGATGCCTCCGCCACCGCCGGCCCCGCCACCGCCGGCCCCGACACCGCAGGGTCCGACGCCGCAGGGTCCGGGCGAACGGGCTCCCACGCGAACGGCATGGCAGCTGTTGCCCTGCCCTTCCTGGCCATGGTGTGCATGGGGACATTCTTTGGTTCCACCCAGACGGGCCTGAGCTCCTTCTCGGCAAGCTTTGCCACGGCCGAAATTGCCGGGCTGCTCTACGCCGTCATGGGACTGAGTTCGGCCGCGGCAGCCCTGAGCGTTGCCTACTGGCCGCAGCGGTTCACCCTGTCGGCACGCTGGATGGTGAGTGCCATGCTCATGGCCGGCCTGGCGGTGCTCCTGCTGCTGCCTGCTTCGGCGTTCCCCATGGTGCTGGTACTGCTGGTCCTCGGACTGCCCGTGGGCCCGCTGATGGTCACCGTATTCGCTATCGGCGGCCTGGTGGCCCCGGCCGGGCGGCTGGGAACCGTCATGACAGCCCTCGCCAGCGGCATTGTCGCCGGCACGGCACTGGGGTCTTCGGTAGCCGGTCAGCTGGCGCAGCACCAGGGGTATTCCGCCGCGTTCCTCGTGCCGGTCTGCGCCGCAGCGGCGCTGTTCCTGCTGGGGGCGGCCGCCGCCGTCGTCATCCGAAACGGCAAGGCGCGCCGCGGAACCCAGGTGGCCGGCAGCCGCTAACGAATGGCGTGCCGCGCCTTAGAGCAGCTGCTTTTCGATGCGCGCGGCGCTCGAGGTCAGGGCTGCCGCCACTTCAGCCGGGTCCTGGGTTGAGCGGATGTAGACGACGGCGACCGAGGCCGGGCGGCCGCCCGGCACGTTGATGGGGGCTGCCAGCGAGGAAACCCCCGCAATGACTTCATCGTGGCTGGCCGCGTAGCCGCGTTTCCGGGCCTCGGCCGCCTCGGGCCGGTAGGGGATATCCGGCGCCAGCAGGTTCCAGTCGTGCTCCGTGAGTGCAGACTGGATGGCTATCCCCGGGGCGCCGGCGCTTATCGGGTGCCGTGAGCCGGGGTGCTGGACCACGGTGGCCGCCGAATGCCGGGGCTCCACGGTCACCAGGGTGATGCAGTCCTGGTGGTCCCACACCGCGACGAAGGCCGTCATGTTCAGGGTGTTGGCAAGCTGTGTGAGCTCAGGCAATGCAGCCGACTGCAGGTTGCGGGAAACACCCCGTGCCAGGACGGCCAGGCCCGGGCCGGGCTGGACCTTGCCGGAGTCGTCCCGGACCAGCAGGGAGTGATCCTCCAGCGTGCGCAGGATCCGGTAGGCCACGGAACGATGGACCCCCATCGCGTCGGCAAGTTCAGCGATGGTGAGCGGCTGCCCGGCTTCCGCGAGAATTTCCAGCGCGCGGATCCCGCGCGAGAGGGTCTGCGACGGGGAAGCCTGGGCGGTCGCGGCCTGTGTACCGGCGCCGGCAGTCTGAGTCATGCTGTCCATCCTAGGCCGGGTTCCGTGGCGCTCCACTCGGAGGGTCTTGTGTTGCGCCTCACTTTGGGTTAGCGTTCCATATGGGAACTATATGTTCAACTATAGAACAGTTGGGTCGTCGAGATCGACTATAGAGCAGACAATCCAAGGGATCAATGATGATGTCCACACCACGTCCGGGAGAGGCCCCCGAAGTTGCGGGCAGAACGTCGACACCGAAGGACCACCGTTTCCGCGGGAGCCTCGGCAGGTTTGCCACCGGCGTCGCGATCGTGACCTTCGACGGCGCCACCAAGCGCCACGGCATCACCGTTAACTCGTTTACGTCGGTGTCCATGGAGCCGCCCCTGGTCCTGGTCAGCATTGCCCGTACCGCAAAAGCGCACGATGAGCTTGCCGGCCGTCCGTTCACGGTGAATATTCTGGGTGCCGAACAGCGGTACCTCGCCACGCATTTCGCCGGCCGCCCCGGGCACGAACCCCGGTGGGTGGAGGGTGCCACGGCGCCGCGCCTCGCCGGGGTCCTGGCGTACTTCGAGTGCCGGCCCTGGGCTGCATACGACGGCGGCGACCACACCCTGTATCTCGGCCAGGTGGTGGACTTCGACTACCGCCACGGCGACGCCCTGGCGTTTGCCAACGGCACCTACACCACCATCCCGGACCGGGAGTTGGGCATGGAGGACCTCCTCTAGCCCGGCGCCCCCTATCCGAACAACCCGCTGCAGCTCAACGAGGACTGGAGGAAGAACAATGGGTATCCGCACCGGACGGCAGTATCTGGACAAACTCAACGCCATGAAGCCCCATGTGGTGATCGACGGGGAGGTGGTCAGCGAAAAAATTGCTGAGCACCCGGCGTTCCGCAACGTGGCCAGGTCCTACGCGAAGCTCTTCGACATGCAGCACGACCCCGCCCACCAGGAAGCACTGACATACGCCTCGCCCTCGACCGGCGACCTGGTGAATGCGTCCTTCCTGGTTCCCCGGACCATCGAGGATCTGCAGCGCCGGCGCAGGGCCATTTCCACCTGGGCCGAATCCTCCAACGGCTTCCTGGGCCGCTCGGGGGACTATATGAACTCATCCCTGACGGCGCTCAGTACCGCGGAAAAATGGTTCTCGCAGGCCGACCCCAAATTTGGTGAAAACATCCGCAACTACTACGAGTGGGCGCGGGAGAATGACGTCCTGGCCACGCACACGCTCATCCCGCCGCAGGTCAACCGCTCCGTCTCGGGCTCCGAACAGATGGGCGGGCAGTTGTCGGCCCACATCGTCGAAGAGCGCGAGGACGGCATTGTGATCAGCGGTGCCCGCATGCTGGCCACGATCGCGCCCATTGCCGACGAGCTCCTGGTGTTCCCGTCCACCGTGCTGCGGGGCACCCCGGAGGACGCCCCGTATTCCTATGCGTTCGCCATCCCCAATGATGCTCCGGGCCTGCGGTACCTGTGCCGAACCTCGCTGTACAACGGCGGCAGCAGCCATGACGAGCCCCTTGCCTCGCGCTATGAGGAAATGGATGCGGTGGCCATCTTCGACAGGGTATTCGTGCCGAGCGAACGGATCTTCATGCTCGGCCACCCGGAGCTCTGCAACAGCTTCTACACGGAGACCGGCGCGGGCGCCCTCATGACGCACCAGGTGGTCACCCGGACGATCGCCAAGAGCGAGTTCTTCCTCGGCCTGGCGTCGGAACTGGCCGAGTCCATCGGGATCGACGGTTTCCAGCACATCCAGGAGGACATCGCCGAACTGATCATCGACGTCGAAATCGGCAAGGCGCTGGTCCGCGCGTCGGAAGCTGACGCCAGGCCCAACGAGGCAGGCGTGATGCTTCCCAAATGGACCACGCTGAATGCTGCCAGGAACTGGTACCCCAAAATCGCCCAGCGCTTCCCGCAGATCATCCGGAAGTTCTCCGCATCGGGGCTGATGGCGCTGCCGGGTGAGGCCGACGTCAACAGCGGGGCCAGGGCGGACATCGACATGTATCTGCAGGGCAAGACGCTCACCGGACCTGAGCGCGTCCGCCTGTTCAAGCTGGCCTTTGATGCCTCCATCTCAGGGTTCTCGGGCCGGCAGTCCCTCTACGAGTACTTCTTCTTCGGTGATCCCGTCCGGATGGCCGGTGCCCTCGTCAACAGTTATGACCGCGAACCGGTCCGGGCCAGGGTCCGCGAATTCCTCACCAGGCCGGACTGACCGTCCGGCCTGCCGGGTCCATGTGGCCGCCGCCCACGAGTCCGGCGCCACGAGTCCGGCGGCACGTTGGACCAAAAGTCCTAGTGCGCTTTGTCACACATTCGAGTATCCTCATACCAACTGACCGTTCGATCGGTAATTCGCTCGGCGTCATTCCAAATTCGGTAGTAGCGCTTTCTGCTACTGCCCACAGCCACGGAGTTCCAATGACCGCAACTTCACACGTCGATTCAGAGGCGGGCCCCAGCAGCAAACATGAGGAACGGAAAGTCCTCGCCGGGACGCTGGTCGGCACCACCATCGAGTGGTACGACTTCTTCATTTTTGCCCAGCTCACAGCAACGCTGCTGTCACCGCTGTTCCTCACACCGCTGCAGGCCTCGAATCCCGGACTTGCGCAGATCCTTTCCTTCGCCCTGATCGGCATCAGTTTCCTCTTCCGCCCGCTCGGCGCAGTTATCGCCGGGCACCTGGGCGATCGCCTGGGCCGCAAGGCCATGCTGGTCTTCACACTCATCATGATGGGTGCCGCCACCGCCCTGATCGGCATGCTGCCGACCTACAACGACATCGGAGTCTGGGCGCCGATCCTGCTGATCCTGCTCCGCATCATCCAGGGCTTCTCCGCCGGCGGTGAATGGGGCGGCGCGGCCCTGATGGCCGTGGAGCACGCTCCCAAGAGCAAGCGGGGCCTGTTCGGCGCGTACCCCCAGATCGGCGTTCCCGTCGGCATGATCCTGGCCACGGGCCTGCTGTACTTCCTCAACACCAGCATGTCCAAGGAAGCCTTCGGCGCCTGGGGCTGGCGCGTGCCGTTCCTGCTGTCCATCGTGCTGATCGTGGTGGGCTACCTGATCCGCCGTGCGGTGGCCGAAAGCCCGGTCTTCAAGGAAATGATCGAGCGCAAGGAGAAGGCCAAGGCTCCGCTCGGACAGCTGATCAAGTTCCACAAGAAGTCCGTGCTCTATTCCACGATGATCTTCATCGGCAATAACGCGGCGGGCTACCTGCTGATCGCGTTCTTCATCTCCTACGCCACCAAGACGCTGAAGATGCCGGTCGCCGAGATCCTGCTGGCCACCACCCTGGCTTCATTCGGCTGGCTGATCTTCACGCTCGTGGGCGGCTGGCTCTCTGACAAGATCGGCCGGGTCAAGACGTTCCTGATCGGCTACGGCATCGTGTTCGCCTGGATGATCCCGATGTTTGCCCTGATCGACACGAAGAACATCATGCTGTATGGCCTGGCGCTCTTCGTGCTGACCATCGGCCTCGGGCTGTCGTACGGCCCGATGTCCGCCATGTATGCCGAAATGTTCCCGGCCAACGTGCGCTACTCGGGCATTTCCATCGGCTACGCGTTCGGTGCGATCCTGGGCGGTGCATTCGCGGCCACCATCGCGGAGACGCTGATGCAGAGCACCAAGTGGACCGGCTCCATCGGCATCTACATCATGGTCCTCTGTGTTATTTCCGCAGTCGGTGTACTCCTGGCCGGCGAAACCAAGGGCCGCCCGCTGGGCGTCAGCAGCCACCACTAGGAGGCAGGCTGACTGCGCAGCATTCCTGACAAGCACGACGGCGGGCGCGGACCATTACGGTCCGCGCCCCCCCCCCCCCCCCCCCCCCGCCGTTGGTGTGCCGGACCTAGACTCCCAGGAACTCCGTTGCCGCCTGCTTGAACGCCCTGCTGGTGATCACATTGCTGTGGTTCCGGCCGGGAATCAGCAGCTGCTCCACGAGCGCCCCTGACCTGGCGCCCAGTTCAGCGAGCTCGGGCATGGTCGCGGCCCGGTCGTCCTTCTCGCCGGCCACAAGCAGCATGGGCATGTGGGGGACGGCTTCGGCCGGATCGAAGGGTTCTCCCTTGATCGCTTCCACGAGCGACAACAGCGCAAAGATATTGTTGCTGGGCAGCCCCTGGGCCATTTTCAGCAGGCCGGCCGTGGACTCGTCCGCGATGGGCGTGCCGTCCGCCAGATAACGCTGCGCGGCCACCAGGTCAAAGGCCGCCAGCGGATCGGCAATGTTAGGGCCGCCGAGCACCAGGCGGTGAACGAGCTCCGGCTGGGTGGCGCCGAATTCCCAGGCGAGCCGGGACCCCAGGGAGTAGCCGACCACGTCGAGCCCGCTGGCGGGGTCGCCGTCCCGCAAGGGGCGGACACCGGCGTCGAACGCCACCTGCAGGAGGTCCGCGCGGATCCGGCTGGGGCTGTACGAATCCATGTCTTCCGGTGCCCCGCTGCGGCCGTGGCCGGGCAGGTCGACGGTGATGACGCGGCGGCCGGCTTCCAGCAGGGCGGCCAGCCAGCCGGTGTCCTGCCAGTTGAGCTTGGTGGAGGAGGAAAACCCGTGGAGCAACAGGACGGGCCGCAGCCCGGTGTCGGCCTCCGGCTCGTGCACCTCCACGTAAAGCTGGGGGTCGGTGCCCTCCACGGTGTGGTGGTGCTGCTCGCCGGTGTGCCTGCCGCTCATGGTGTCAGTCCTCATCAAGTACGGCGCTCAGGCGGACCCGGCGCTTTGGTGCCTCTTCCTTCGGGACCGTGCCCACGATGCCGGCAGTGTTGTCCGGCACCTCAAACACAATCAGGGGCTCGCCGACATTGATCTTGTCACCGGGCCCGCCGTGGATACGCACCACTTTACCTGCCTGCGGACTGGGCAGTTCAACAGCGGATTTGGTGGTTTCCACTTCGACGAGCGGCTGGTTGCGCTCCACCTGATCGCCCGGGGAAACCAGCCACTCCAGCACCGTTGCCTCGATCAGGCCCTCGCCGAGGTCGGGGAGCGGGAAGGAAATTTCAGCCACGTTTGTACTCCAATACTCGCTGGATGCCAAAGAGGATCCGGTCAATGTTCGGGATGTATTCGTCTTCCAGATCGCCCGAGGGATACGGCACGTCGAAGCCGGTGATGCGCTCCACGGGTGCCTTGAGCGTGTCGAAGCAGGCCTGCGTGATGAGCTGGGCAACTTCGGCGCCAAGCCCGGAGGTGAGCGGCGCTTCATGGACGACGACGGCGCGCCGCGTCTTCCGCACGGACGCCGCCAGCGCGGCTTCATCGATGGGCTTCAGCCAGCGCAGATCCAGGACCTCGATGTCGATCCCGTCCTCGGCGGCGAGCTCGGCCACCTGCAGGCAGCGCGCCACCATGGCGCCCCAGGCGACGAGCGTGAGGTGGCGGCCCGCACGCATGACTTTCGCGCCGGTGGGGGAGCCGCCGGTGGGGGAGCCTGCCGGGTCCGGAGAGTCGAAGTCGACCTCGCCTTTTTGCCAGTAGCGGGACTTCGGCTCCATGAAGATCACCGGGTCAGGCCGCGTGGCGGCGTACTTGAGCAGGTGGTATGCCTCGTGCGGGTTCGACGGCGAGACGACCTTCAGGCCCGGTACGTGCGCGAAGAGCGCCTCGAGGCTTTCGCCGTGGTGTTCGGGGGCGCGAATGCCGCCGAAGCTGGGCACGCGCAGGGTGATGGGCATCGGCATCGTGCCGCGGCTGCGGTAGTTCATCCGGGCAATCTGGCAGACGATCTGGTTGACGGCCGGGTAGGCGAAGCCGTCGAACTGGACCTCCGGGATGGGATGGAAGCCGGCCATCGCCAGCCCCACCGACATGCCCAGGATGCCGGACTCGGCGAGCGGGGTATCAAACACCCGGCCGGCGCCGTGCTTCGCCTGGAGGCCGTCGGTAATGCGGAACACGCCGCCGAGCCGGCCGCAGTCCTCACCGAAGACCAGCGCTTTCGGGTTCGCGGCGAGCACCTCGTCCAGGGCACGGTTCAGTGCCTGCTGCATGGACAACTGTTCAACTCCGCTGCGTGCAGTTCCTTCGGCCATGGCGGCCCCGCTTTCAAGGGTGGCATTAGACATGTTCGGACTCCTCGCGCCAGCTGGCGGCCTGGGCCTGCAGTGCAGGGGTGGTTTCCTGGAAGACCAGGTCGAACATTTCGGTGCCGGGGCGGGAACCGAGCGCCTGGATCCCGGCGCGGATGTCTTCCTCCTCGGCTTTGGCGGCTGCCAATGCTTCGGCGAAGAAGGCATCGTCGGCGATACCGTCGGCTAGCAGCTGCTTCCGGAAGCGTTCCAGCGGGTCTTCGCCGGCGTCGTCGCGCTCTTCATTGAGCGACCGGTACCTGCCCGGGTCATCGGAGGTGGAGTGCGGGCCGCGGCGGTAGGTCATGGCCTCGATGAGCACCGGGCCATTGCCGGCCCGCGCGTGCGCGAAGGCGCGTCGCGTCGCTTCGGCCACGGCAACGACGTCGTTCCCGTCGATCCTCAGTGCCGGCATGCCGTATCCCGCCGCGCGGGCGGCGACGGATCCGCCGGCCACCTGGCGTTCCGTGGGGACCGAGATGGCCCAGCCGTTGTTCTGGACGAAAAAGACCACCGGAGCCCTCATGACCGCCGCGAAGTTCATCGCCTCATGGATATCGCCCTGGGACGACGCGCCGTCGCCGAAGTACGTCATGGCCACGCCGTCCGCCTGATCCAGCGTCTGGCCGTGGGCCCAGCCCACGGCGTGGAGCACCGATCCGCCCACCACGGCCTGGATGGGTGCAAGCCGGGACTCGATCGGGTTATAGAGTCCGCCGTGCCACGTGGCCTTGTGTGTGGACATATAGGCCACCATGTCCACACCCATGGCCCGGGCCACGCCCATTTCGCGGTAGGTGGGGAAGACGAAGTCGCGGGTGGTGTCCACGGCGTAGCCGCTTCCCACCTGTGCGGCCTCCTGGCCGAGTTCCGGCGCGTAGCCGGGGATGAGCCCTTGGCGCTGCCAGGCGATCGCCGATGTGTCCAGGTGCCGGACGGCCACCATCAGCGAATACAGTTCGCGAAGCTGCTCGGCGGTCAGGGGTTCAGCATGTGGTCCCGACAGGTGCCCGGCGTCGTTGCCGTTCAAAGGGGAAGGCGAGGTATCCATGCCTGTGACCCTAGTCACGGGCGGAAGGCTGGGCAATCAGCCCACGTTGGACTTGCCAGATTGTGAAAAGCTGCCATGGGTGGAGCTGTATCGCATAGCAATTTGCCTAGTGGAATCGGGAGCGACCCGCTTGGGCTGCTGCCTACGTGCCTACCTTGCTGCGCTCGCCCGGCGGGACGCTGTGACCTTGGCGCCGATCCTGCAGGCCGCGGCAATCGCGGCAACCAGGATGATGGTGCTCACCAGCTGGCGGCTGCTCTCGGGGCTGCTGAAACCGACAGCGAAGATCAGCGCCAGCAGGACCAGTCCGAAGATCGTCAGGCCCGGGAAGCCCTTCATTCGGAGCGGAAGCTCGGTGCCGTCGCGATCCGCCTTGCGGCGCAGGATGAGCTGGGAGATGAGTGCAGAGCCCCAGACCATGAGGCAGGTTGAGCCCACCAGCTGGAATAGCGCCGGGAGGATCTGTTCCGGGAAGAGGAGTTCAAGCACGGCGGCGATGAAGCCGAAGGCCACGGAGACGCCCACGGCAACCATCGGCACCCTGGCCGCATTCAGCTTCGACAGGAAGCGCGGGGCTTCGTCGCGCTGGGCCAGCGAATAGATCATCCGGGACGCACCGTAGAGGTTCGCGTTGAGCGCGGACAGCAGTGCAATGACAGCCACCAGGGTGATGGCCGTGCCGGCTCCCGGAATCCGTGCGGCATCGAGTACGCCGGCGAACGGCGAGGCGAGGGATTCGGAGGTGGCCGGCAGGACAGCGGCAATGACAAACACCGAGCCGATGTAAAACACCAGGATCCGCCACAGCACCGTGCGGATCGCCTGGCCCACGCTGTGGCGGGGGTTTTCAGTCTCGGCGGCGGCAACGCTGACGATCTCGGTTCCGCCGAAGGCGAAGATCACCACGAACAGCGCGGTGGCAATTCCGCCGAGGCCTGCGGGGGCGAAGTTTCCGGTGATGTTGCCCAGGCCGGGGCTGGGTGCGTCAGGCAGCAGGCCAAGGAGCAGCGCCGTGCCGATGCCCAGGAACATCAGGATTGCGGCCACCTTGAGGATGGCGAACCAGAACTCGAACTCACCGAAGTTGTTCACGCCGGCCAGGTTGATGGCGGTGAAGAGGGCCATGAACACCAGGGAAAGCACCCAGACGGGGATCACCGGCCAGACCGTGAAAAGGAGGCCCGCCGCGCCGAGGGCTTCGGCCGCGATGACCACTACCAGTTGCAGCCACCACAGCCACCCCACAGTTGCGCCGGCGGTCCTGCCCATGGCCTTTTCCGCGTAAACCGAGAACGCTCCGCTGTTCGGGTTGGCGGCGGCCATTTCGCCCAGGGCCCACATGACCAGGATGATCAGCGTGCCGGCCACGAGGTAGGAGATCAGGACGGCCGGACCGGCGGCCTGGACGCCCGCCCCTGAGCCGAGGAACAGGCCTGCCCCGATGGCGCTGCCCAGCCCCATCATGGTCAGCTGGCGGGGCTTCATGCTGTGGCCGAGCGAAGTGGATGGGCGCTCTGCCGTGGACTTCATCGTCATGCTTGCGAACCTTCTTGTGGTCGGTGGGTGGTCCTTTTGGGACATATTGAATTTACCGTCCCGCGCGGGCCTCTTCGCACAGCTTCCGTGAGAGCATGGTGGCAGTTTGCAGGAGTATCGCCCGGATATCCGGCGATTTGTAAGCGGATGGGCCGACGTGAAAGGGAAATCAATGAATGTGGACGCAACGGACGCCAAAATTGTCCGATTCTTCACGGATTCGCCCAGGGCTTCGGTGCTGGAAGCTTCACGCGTCCTGAAGATCGCCCGCGCCACCGTCCAGTCCCGGCTGGACCGGATGACGGCAGGCGGGGTCATCGGTTCGTGGGTGCCCCAGCCGGACCCCTCCCATTTCGGCTACCCGGTGGTGGCGTTTTGTTCGCTCACCATCAACCAGGACCTGGGGCACGATGCTGTGGTCGAAGCCCTGGCGCGTATTCCTGAACTGATCGAGATCCACACCGTTTCCGGCAGCTCGGACCTGATGGCGCGGATCGCGGCGCGGTCCAACCCCGACCTGCAGCGGGTCCTGGATGCCATGATCGCCACCAAGACCGTGCTGAGGTCCTCGTCCGTGATTGTCCTGAACACGCACTTCCAAGGCCGGACGCTGCCGCTGCTCGAAGCGGCCGCCGCAATGTGACCTGAAGCATTTTGTGTAGGAGCCCGGCAGTCGTACCATTAGTTCTAGTCATGTTGACTATAACTAACCGGGGTACCCGTGGTCGGGGCGCCGGACGAAGCCCAGAGGCACCGTCGGGTGCGAAGAAAGCGGGGTGAACCGCCGTGTACACGAGCTCCGCCAACGTTGCCGAGCGGCAGGCAGCACCGCCGTCGCTCGCCATTTCCACGGTGATCTTCGCCCTCCGTCCCAGCGAGAAATCCGGGCGGCCCACCCTGTGGCTGCCGCTGGTACGCCGCATCCGTGAGCCGTTCAAGGATCTGTGGGCGCTCCCCGGGGGACCGTTGACCCACGCCGAATCCCTCCAGGACGCGGCGTCGCGGAACCTGCAGGAAACCACCGGGCTGGCGCCGAACTACCTGGAACAGCTCTACGCCTTCGGCGGCCTGCACCGCTCTCCGTCCCAGCGTGTGGTGTCCATCGTCTACTGGGCGCTGGTCCAGCCGACGGAAGCCGCCCTCGCCGACGAATCCGAGAACGTCAAGTGGTTCCGGGCGGACCGCCTGGGAGACCTGGCGTTCGACCACAACGCGATCGTGGACTATGCCCTCGGGCGCCTGCGGAACAAGCTGGCCTACGGTTCGGTCGCCTACCACCTGCTGGGGGAGTACTTCACCCTGGCCCAGGTCCGGGAGGTCTACGAAGCCGTCCTTGACCGGGAGCTGGACCCCGCGAATTTCCGCCGCCAGCTCAAGTCCACGCCGGAAATCGAAGAAACCGGCGAATACCTGCAGGGCGGAAAACACCGCCCGCCCCGCCTCTACCGCTTTACCGGCCGCCCCGGCCTTGACCCAGATAACAGGAGCACACCATGAGCAGCGTCAACACGGCAATCCAGTTGATCACTCGCGAACAGGCCGCCAGCAGTGCCACAGGCATTGCAACAGCCGCAACCTGCAGCCCGGCACTGGCCCGCGGGCCATGGGATTACGATCTCGCCGAGGCCCTTGCCGGTGTGCCTGCGTACGGCCCGGGTGCTTCCAGCTCGGACGTCGCCCCCGCGGCCACCCCGCGCCAGGGGCAGCTGCCGGAGGAATACAAGAAGGCCAGCGACGCCGAACTGGACACCCGCATCAGGGCGGCCAAAGCCGCACTCGGGGACAAGGCCGTCATCCTCGGGCACTTCTACCAGCGGGACGAGGTGATTGAGTACGCCGACTTCGTGGGTGACTCCTTCCAGCTGGCCAATGCCGCGCTGACCCGGCCGGACGCCGAGGCCATCATCTTCTGCGGCGTCCACTTCATGGCCGAAACCGCGGACATCCTCTCGAAGCCGGACCAGGCGGTCATCCTGCCGAACCTCGCAGCGGGCTGCTCCATGGCGGACATGGCGGACATCGATTCCGTGACCGAATGCTGGGAGCAGCTGGAGGAGCTTTACGGCACCGAGCCCGACGCCGACGGCCGGGTTCCGGTCATCCCCGTCACCTACATGAACTCCTCCGCGGCGCTCAAGGGCTTCTGCGGCGACCACGGCGGCATCGTCTGCACCTCATCCAACGCCGCCACAGTGCTCGAATGGGCCTTCCAGCGCGGCCAGCGGGTCCTGTTCTTCCCCGACCAGCACCTGGGCCGCAACACTGCCAAGGCCATGGGCGTGCCGATGGAGCAGATGCCCATGTGGAACCCGCGCAAGGACCTCGGCGGCAACGACGAGCAGACCCTGCTCGATTCCCGCGTGATCCTCTGGCACGGCTTCTGCTCCGTGCACAAGCGCTTCAACGTGGGGCAGATCGAGAAGGCCCGCGCCGACTTCCCCGGCGTCAACGTGATCGTGCACCCCGAGTGCCCCATGGAGGTGGTGGACGCCGCGGATTCCGCCGGTTCCACCGACTTCATCCGGAAGGCCATCGCCGCCGCCACGGAACCCACGACGTTTGCGATCGGCACCGAGATCAACATGGTCAACCGGCTGGCGGCGGAGTACCCGCAGCACACCATCTTCTGCCTGGACCCGGTCATTTGCCCCTGCTCCACCATGTACCGGATCCACCCCGGTTACCTGGCCTGGGTACTGGAGGCGCTGGTCAACGGCGAAGTCCTCAACCGCATCACCGTGGACGACGACGTTGCCGCTCCGGCACGCGTGGCCCTCGAGCGGATGCTGGCGGCGCGGCCGTGACGAGGCGGCTTGTGGTTGCCGGCAGCGGTATTGCCGGACTCTACGCGGCGCTTCTGGCAGCCGACGCCCAAGATGGCTCTGCGGCGGAAGTGGTCCTGCTCAGCAAGGGGCAGCTGGAGCACAGCAACACCTTTTACGCCCAGGGCGGCGTGTCGGCTGTGCTGGAACCGGGCGAAGCCGCCCCCGGCGACTCCGTGGAGGCCCACGTGGCCGACACGCTGGCCGCAGGGGCGGGCCTGAACAACCTGGAGGCCGTGCGCATCCTCTGCACGGAGGCGGCACAGGACATTGCCGGGCTGCGCCGGTACGGGGTCACCTTCGATGCCGATGCGCAGGGGGACACCGCACTGGGACTGGAAGCTGCCCATTCCGCACCGCGCATCCTGCACGCCGGCGGGGACGCCACCGGCGCCCGCATTGCCCGCGGACTGATCGCCGCGGTCCTGGAACGGGCGGTGTCCGGCCGGCTCCGGCTGGAAACAGGCGCTTTCGTCACGGAACTGACGACGGCGGACGGCCGGGTGACCGGCGTGACTTACCTGCAGAACGGCGAACTCAAGAACCTGGCAGCCACGGGCGTGCTGCTCGCCACCGGCGGTGCCGGAAGGATTTTCGCGCGCACCAGCAATCCCTCGGTAGCCACAGCCGACGGACTGGCGCTGGCCTGGCGTGCAGGCGCCGCAGTGAGCGACCTCGAATTCTTCCAGTTCCACCCCACCACCATGGCGATGACGGAGACGGCAGGCGGCCCGCCGCCGCTTCTGGTGTCCGAAGCAGTCCGCGGCGAGGGCGCGGTGCTGATCGATGCCGACGGCCACCGCTTTATGCCGGACTATCATCCCGACGCCGAACTTGCACCGCGCGACGTCGTCTCCCGCAGCATCGCGCTGCACCTTGCCCGGACCGGGGTGCCGGCGGACAGCCCGGTGTTCCTGGACGCCCGGGGCATTGCTGCCGCCAAGGGCCCGGACTTCCTGGCGCGGCGGTTCCCTACGATCACCGCCGCCACGGCAGCGGCAGGATACGACTGGACGGCCGAACCGCTTCCGGTGTCTCCGGCAGCCCACTACTGGATGGGCGGGGTGGCCACGGACCTGGGCGGACGGACCACCGTCCCGGGACTCTACGCAGCGGGCGAAGTAGCTTGCACCGGCGCTCAGGGCGCCAATCGGCTCGCCAGCAACTCGCTGCTCGAAGGGTTGGTTTTCGGGCGGCGTGCCGTGGAGGCATTCCTTGGTGAGCCGTCGCACGACTCGCCTGGGGCGTCGTGCGACGCTGTTCCTCCGCGTGCTGTCTCGGCCGCTGGCGGCCTCACCTTGACGCACGCTTCCGGAACATCCTCGAACGACGGCGGGAAGCGCGGCCTTGCGTGCGGGGAAGCAGCCTCAGCGGCGCAGCCCGAAGATGTCGTTATGACTGTGCCGGATCCCGGTCCGTTCTCGCGGGACGCTCTGGGGCGGTTGATGACCGGTGCTGCCGGGGTGCTGCGAACAGGGTCTGAACTCGATGCTGCTGCCGTCCAGTTGGCCGAGTGGGCGGAATCCATCGACGGTACTTACGCGCGCGACCCGCGTCAGTTTGAAGACCGCAACCTGTTGCTGGCCGCCCGGCTGCTCGTGGAGGCCGCCCGGAACCGGACTGCCTCCGTGGGTGCCCACTACCGGGCGGATACGGACCCCGCGGCCGCCCCCTCCCATTCGATGCAAAGGATTTCCTCATGACCACCACCGCCCAGGAAACACTGGCCCGGACGGGCGTTGAGCTCACCGGCAGCCTCCCCGAAGCCGCCGTGCTGGGTGTGCTCAGCGCCGCGCTCGCCGAGGATGCCCCTTACGGTGACATCACCTCGCAGGTCCTGATTCCAGCGCAGGCACGCGCGACGGCGGTGCTGAACGCCCGTGTCCCGGGCGTCCTCAGCGGGGGAGCCGTGTTCGCTGCCGCCATGAAACTCACGGACCCGGACGCCGTCGTCGAGCTGTTGGTGGCGGACGGCGGAAGGTTCGGCGCGGGCACGGCGCTGGCCAGGGTGTCCGGCAACGCCCGGGCAGTCCTGCTTGCCGAGCGCGTGGCCCTGAACCTGGTTCAAAGGATGAGCGCGATCGCGACGAAGACGGCCGAATTCGTGGACCTTGTCCAGGGAACCAAAGCCCGCATCACCGACACGCGGAAGACGACTCCGGGCCTGCGGGTGCTGGAACGCTACGCAGTACGCTGCGGCGGCGGAGCCAACCACCGCTTCAGCCTGTCCGACGCCGTGCTGGCCAAGGACAACCACCTCGCGGTCATCACTGGAGGCGATCCGGCGAAACTCACCGCAGTGCTCAGGTCGGCGAAAGCGCAGCTCGGCCACACCACGCACTTCGAGGTTGAAGTGGACCGGATGGAGCAGGTGGAGCCTGTGCTCGCCGCCGGAGTGGACACGATCATGCTGGACAACTTCACGCTGGAGGAACTGGCCGCCGGTGTGGCGCTCGTGGACGGTCGGGCCCGGGTGGAAGCCAGCGGCAACGTCAACCTCGGTACTGTCGCAGCGATCGCGGCCACTGGTGTGGACGTCATTTCCATCGGCGGCCTCACGCACAGTGTGATCGCCCTCGATCTGGGCCTCGACATTGAACTGCTGGGCGTTGAACTGACTGACGCTGAACTGACGGTGGGCTGAACGCGCCATGATTTTCCTGGACGCCGCAGCAACCACGCCGGTCCGCCGCGAAGTGCTGGAAGCCATGTGGCCATACCTCACCGGCGACTTCGGAAACCCGTCGAGCCACCACTCGCTCGGAGAGTCCGCCGCCACGGCGCTCGCCGGCGCCCGCACGGCCACGGCCAAGTCGCTGAACTGCCGGCCCGCGGAGGTTACCTTCACGTCCGGCGGCACTGAGGCGGACAACTTGGCCGTCAAGGGAATCGCACTGGCGCGACAGGCTGCGGACCAGGCCCTCGACCGCGTGGTGATCAGCGCCGTCGAACATCCCGCGGTGGAAGAATCGGCACGGTACCTCGAACGGTTCCACGGTTTCGCCGTTGATACCGTCCCGGTCGACGGCTACGGGCAAGTGACACCCGCAGCCCTTGCAGCCGTGCTCCGCCGGGAGACGGCGCTGGTCAGCGTGATGTATGCGAACAATGAAGTGGGAACGGTCCAGCCAATCCGGGAACTTGCCGCGCTGTGCCGTGAGAAAGGCATCCCGTTCCACACGGACGCTGTCCAGGCTGCGGGCTGGCTTCCGCTGGACACGAAAATCCTCGGTGTGGACGCCATGAGCATCTCCGGGCACAAGCTGGGTGCACCCAAAGGCAACGGGGCGCTGTTCGTCCGGAGCCGCACCCGGGTTGAACCCCTGCTCCATGGCGGCGGGCAGGAACGCGGCCGCCGCTCCGGAACCGAGAATGTTGCGGGCGCCGTGGCGTTGGCCACTGCACTGGCGCTGGTCCGCCCCGGTCAGGAGCACGTCGAAGCCCTGCGGGACGACTTCATCCGCGAGGTCCTGGCCGGGGTGCCCGGCGCGCAACTGACAGGACACCCTGCCGAGCGGCTGCCCTCGGTGGCTTCCTTCTGCTTCCCGGGGACCAGCGGCGAATCGGTGCTCCTTGAGCTGGAACGGCAAGGCGTGGTGTGCTCCAGCGGGTCCGCCTGCGCCGCCGGATCCGATGCCGCCTCGCCGGTGCTGCTGGCGATGGGCATTCCGTCCGACGTCGCCCAGACCGCCGTCCGCTTCAGCTTTGACGCCTCGGTGACGGCGGCGGAACTGCACGAAGCAGCAGCAGCCGTCCGGCACGCAGTGGACAGCGTGCAGACGCTGGGCATCCGCTAGGGCGCATGCCCGCAGCGCGCGGTCAGGCGCGCTATCGGGGCTGCCGCTGAACGGCGCCGTCAGCGGTGCCGTGCGCGGCGGAAGATCCAGTGCCGCAGCAGCGCAAAGCGCACTGCAGTGGCCGCGAAGCCGGACAACGTGGTGGTCCACAGCTCATCGGACATGCTCGCCGCAGGATTGAACCAGTGCAGCACTCCGAGGCTGCCTCCGGTGAGTACCAGCGCAATCACGATGACCACCAGGCCGCTCAGGTGGTCCCTGCCGACTTTGCTGCGTCCGGCGATTTTGAACGTGAGCCGCCGGTTCAGGGCTGTGTTCATCACCGAGGTGATGATCAGCGCCGAGGCGTTGGCCAGTTGCGGCCCCAACCAGGGCCGTAGCAGCGCGTACAGGGCAAGCGAGGTCACCGTGCACACAATCCCTACACCGGTGAAACGGATTAGCTGCCGGACTGCGGGGAATCGCAGGACGCCGCGGTAGTGCTTCGTGGCCGGTGGCTGTCGGACGGCCGTGTCGGAACCGGACTGTTGCGTCAGCGGGACGGCGGTCGCAGCAGGTGATTCCATCGCTCAAGCCTGCCACACCACACCGGCGGATTCGGTCAGGCGGCGGCGTCCCTGACCGGGTTCGTCAGTTCGCCGATCCCTTCCACGCGGCAGGTAACGGTGTCTCCGGGGTGCAGCTGTGCGCTTTCGGCAGGGAATCCGGTGAGGACCAGGTCTCCGGGGTGGAGCGTCATGAAGGACGTCAGATAAACCAGGATTTCGTCCACGCCCCAGCCGAGGTCCGCTGAACTGGCAGCCCTCAGTTCAGTTCCGTTGTGCACGACTCCGATGGAAAGGGCCGCGCTGTCCAGGACTGTGTCCAGGCCCGTCACGATCCACGGTCCTACCGGTGTGAACGTGTCCTGGCTCTTGGCGCTGATCCACAGGTCGTCCGCTTTCTGCAGGTCCCGGGCTGTGACGTCATTGCCGATAGTGAAGCCGAGGACGGCCTCCCGGGCGTTCTCCAGCGTCAACCCGCGGGCCTTGCGTCCGACGACGACGGTCAGCTCGGCTTCCGGGTCCACATGCCCCACTCCTGGCGCGAGTTCTATGGCATCGCCCGGTCCCACCACGCTGGTGGCTGCCTTGTGGAAGGCCTGCGGAGGCAGGTCCCGGCCCGCCGGGCCCGTGTTGTGCGCCATGCCCAGCACGTTGGCCGGAATGCTTGGCGCCAGGAACGTGAATGCGTCTTCGCCGACAGTGGAGCCGTGGTGCCAGCCTGCCCGCGGGGCAGCCGCCGCGTTCGCCAGTGACCCGGGGAAGGGGCTGTGGATAACGGTCCAGAGCTTTCCCGCTTCGCTGCCGTAATCCGGAGCGTCATTGGCGACGAAGAACTGTTCCAGCTCCGAGGCGGGGGAGTGCGGGCGGACGCGGGCAATGCGGCGGGTCGGTGCGGTCATCACGACATCCTACGTCCCGCCGGGACGTGCCGTCGGAGTGTGTCGCCCGGAGGCCCTGCCCTGCGGCTGGGTCCGTCAGTACAGTTCGCCGACCGGGATCTCCACGGCCAGCCGGTTGGACGGGCCGGCCAGCGGGCAGGCCCAGGCCTCGTTGTAGGCGCAGGAGGGGTTGTATGCGAAGTTGAAGTCCAGGATGAACTCGGCGTCGGGCCCTGATCCCAGCACGCCGTGGAAGGCGCCCTTGATTGTGTCCAGCAGGTAGCGTCCGGCGCCGTAGCTGCCGCCGGGCTGACCCGCCGTCGCATCCCGGAACGGCACGAAGATGCCGCCGCCGTAACCGTGCAGCTTCCAGACGCCCAGTTGACCCATCTCGGGCAGGTCGAAAGTGCCCAGCCGGACAAACCTGACCAGCCCGTCGGTGCCCGTCTCGACGTTCATTTCCCGGCCGGCTCCCTCTTTCGTCAGGGGCACGTGGAACCTGTAGATGGGGTCGTAGTCAGCTGTCCGGAGGCCGCTGAACGTGGCCTTGGATGCTGCGGTGAGTGCCGACGCCGGGTGGGTGCCGAACATCCTGTCGCGTTCCTGCCGCCAATACGAGTGCGCCTCGGCGGGGCTGTCCACGGCTATCCTTCGGACGTTTTGGTACATGGCAAAGGTCCGGATCCGCCAGTCGGCAATGTCCAGGGCCGAGATGTCCGCCACGCTGTCCTGCTCCGCGTCAAAGTGCTGTTCCGCCATGCCCCCAGCGTAGCCCTCTTTGCGGGCGGGAAACCCCGTGCGTCAACACTCCGCCCGGAACGCGGCGGCTGCACCGGCCGCGCGGCTACTCTTGCCTCATGACAGGGAAGGCAATGGTCCGCAGGGCACGGCTGGGCGCGGCGTTCATCGTGGCGGCCGCGGTGATGTCCGGATGCAGCGGCGACGGCAAGGGACAACCGGCCTGGACGGCGGGCAGCAGCCCGTCCGAGAGCGCGACGGCGGGAGGAACGCCGTCTGCGTCGGCAACAGGCGCAACGCCCGGATCCTCCGCCACCGGCGCGCAACCTTCGGCGTCGGGTACGGAATCCGCCTCCGCCGGGGCGACGGCCGCCGCGTGGAAGGTCTTTTCGGATCCCGCCAAGGTCGTGAGTTTTGAACTGCCCCAGGACTGGATCGCACAATCAGTCACGCCGGACCAGGGGACGCTTCCGGGGGCCCTCAAGGTCGAAGTCAAGGACGCCAAGGGTACCTACCTGGCGACGCTGCAGACGGGCCTGCCATCACCGTCCTCCGCTGCCTGCGCGGACTCGGCCAGAAGGCCCTACGTGGTGGTCAGCAGTGTTCCGGTGGACCTGCCGCACCGTGAGGGTGACGGCCTTATCACCCCGCATGTGGTGTTCCGCGTGATCCAGGGATACAAATACTTCGGCTCCTTCGGCATCACCAACGTGGTGGGGGGAGGCGACGGCAAGGCGTGCACCCTGCAAAACGTGGTCCGTGGCCCCGAGGGCAAGGGCGACGTCTCGTTCGGAGACCTGGCCGCGCTCCGGGCCTTCGCCGCGGATGAGAAGGTGGCCCCGGCCAAGGCCTTCGACACCCTGGACCAGGCGGCGAAGTACGTCAACGAGGGGTCTGAATTTGCGAATGTCCAGCGGATGCTAATGTCTCTGAAGATCAAAAGTTAGTCCCGCCGCCCGCCCGTAAACCCAACCGGCCGGCACCGGGGACTGTTCTGCCACTACCTCACACCCCGGAGATACATGGAACGCAGCGTGGCCGCCCGCCTCGTCTTCAAGACCGCAGCTGAAACCAAAGTCGCACTGGCGGTTGCCGTCGCGAGGAATGCGGGCTATACGTCGCTCGTGGAAACGTTGTCGGTGACCTCCGGGACGGACCCGGTGCCCGTGACGGAACTGTCCGACCACCACGGCGGCCGCTTCCACTACATGGAGTTCGCGGACCCCACGGAGGTGACCGTGGACTACTCGGCCACCGTTTCCGGACTGGCCCTTCCGGAAGAGCCCACCCGCATGGAACTCATCCGCTACGTCCGGCCCAGCCGCTACGCGGAGTCCGACCGGCTGCTGCCTACGGCCTACGCGGAATTCGGCGGCCTCCAGGGCGAAGAGCTCCTGCTCGCCGTCCGCAACTGGGTCTTCAGCGAGCTGCGCTACGTCAGCGGTTCCTCCCGGGGGACCGACGGAGCGGTGGAGACGCTCCTGAACCGCCGTGGCGTGTGCCGGGACTTCGCACACCTGGCCATTTCCCTCCTGCGTTCGAAGGACGTCCCGGCCAGGCTCGTGGCCGTCTACGCGCCCGGGCTCAGCCCGATGGATTTCCATGCCGTGGCAGAGGCCTATGTCAACGGTGCCTGGCATGTCATCGACCCCACCGGGCTGGCCCCGCGCGAGAGCATGCTGAGGATCACGGCGGGCCGGGACTCCTCGGACACCGCCTTCCTGTCCACTGTCGGCGGAAGCCTGTCCTTGCGGGAACTTCGGGTCACTGCGGTGGTGGACGGGCAGCTGCCTGTGGAGGACCCCGCCAAACTCGTCGCCCTGACCTGACGCAGACCTTAGCGCCCTGACAAGGACCCGCGCAGTTTCTCGGTAAGCCGCAGGAGTTCCCGCTGTTCGCTGGCGGTGAGTGCGGGGGTGATCAGTGCGGAAATGTCGCGGACATGTTCGCGTCCGATCTGCTTCTGCAGCTCCCGCCCGGCATCTGTCAGCCTCAGGAGGACGCCGCGTCCGTCCTGGGGCGCCGGCATGCGCTCCAGGAGCCCCCGCTTCTCCAGCCTCTCCACAAGCCTGCTGAGGCTGGACTGGCTGAGGAGTACGTTGTCGTTCAGTTCGTTCAAGCGCAGCCAGCCGGAGGGGCAGCGCGAGAGGGTGAAAAGGACGTCGTATTCGTTGACGGCCAGCGACTTGAAGGCAGGGCCGGACTGGAGCCTTCGCATCACCGCAACCTGGGCGCGGAACAGCGACTCCCAAGTTTCCGCAGCGAGTTTGACGGGCGACCCGCCTGGCTGGGCGTTCATCAGGCGTCCCGGGCTGTTGGATTGGTCACTGCATCCTCCTGCACCTGGGCGGCCAGCCGGGCTGCCACCCGTCCGGCGTGCGTGGGCGGTTCCGGTACATGGGCGGGCGTGAGGGCGGCGTACTCCTTGCGCAGGACCGGCAGGACCTCTTCGCCGAACAGGTCGAGCTGTTCCAGAACGGTCTTCAGCGGCAGGCCCGCGTGGTCAATCAGGAACAGCTGGCGTTGGTAGTCGCCGAAGTACTCACGGAACGTCAGGGTCTTTTCGATGACTTCCTGCGGGCTGCCGACGGTCAGCGGGGTCTGTGACGTGAAGTCCTCCAAGGAAGGGCCGTGGCCGTAGACCGGGGCATTGTCGAAGTACGGGCGGAACTCCTTGACGGCGTCCTGCGAGTTCTTCCGCATGAAGAATTGTCCGCCGAGTCCCACAATCGCCTGGTCGGCCTTGCCGTGGCCGTAGTGCTCGTAGCGTTCGCGGTAGAGGCCGATCAGCTGCTGGTAGTGCTCCTTGGGCCAGAAGATGTTGTTCGCGAAGAAGCCGTCGCCGTAGTACGCAGCCACTTCCGCGATCTGCGGCGTGCGGATGGAACCGTGCCACACGAAGGGGGCGACGCCGTCGAGCGGGCGGGGGGTGGACGTGAAGTTCTGCAGCGGCGTGCGGTGCTTGCCGGACCAGTTCACGGTGTCCTCGTCCCACAGCTTGCGCAGCAGGCTGTAGTTCTCGATGGCCAGTTCGATGCCGTCCTGGATGTTCTTGCCGAACCAGGGGTACACCGGTGCCGTGTTGCCGCGGCCCATCACGAGGTCCACGCGGCCGTCAGCAAGGTGCTGCAGCATCGCGAAGTCTTCGGCGATCTTTACGGGATCGTTGGTGGTGATCAGTGTGGTCGCCGTGGACAGGATGATGCGTTCTGTCTGCGCCGCGATGTAGGCCAGCGTGGTGGTGGGGGAGGAGGAGAAGAACGGGCGGTTGTGGTGCTCGCCGATGGCGTAGACGTCCATGCCGATCTCTTCGACCTTCTTGGCGATGGCTACGGACGCTTTGATGCGCTCGTGTTCCGTGGGCGTGCGGCCGGTGGTGGGGTCGGTGGTGATGTCACTGACACTGAATACGCCGATCTGCATGATGTGCCTTCCGTTCCTGAACTGTTCGGGTCTGGTTTCAGTGTACCCGATATACATGCATTTGCATCTATCGGTGGATGTAACGTCTGGCACGCCAGGATATTCCCGCACGGTTAAACAGCAGTGCCCGTCCCACCGGGTGGCACGGGCACTGCTGTTGTTCAGGCGCAGAAAGACTTTCAGGAAGCGGCTATTCGGGTTCGCCGGCCGCTGCCCGGCGGCCGGAAACCTTGGGCACCATGCCCGTTGTCCAGTCGCGGAACTCTGCGTCGACATCGTCCGGAGGACCGAAGTCGGGACGTTCGTGCATTGCGCGGAGCAGGGTCTTCTTCTCCCGGCGTCCTTCCACCAGCCGGTACAGGACCGGTACCAGCACCAGCGTCAGCGCCGTCGAGGAAACCAGACCGCCGATCACCACGATCGCCAGCGGCTGGGAGATGAATCCGCCGCCGCCGGTAAGTCCGAGTGCCATGGGCGTCAGGGCGAAAACGGTGGCCAAGGCGGTCATCAGGATGGGGCGGAGGCGTTGCCGCGCCCCGTGCGTGATGGCGTCGGCCACGTTCATTCCAGGGGACTTCGTTCCGGAAAGACCGGTCCGCGGCTGCCGGTATTGGTTGATGAGGTCGATCAGGACGATGGCGTTGGTCACCACGATCCCCACCAGCATCAGCATGCCGATCAGCGAGGGCAGCCCCAGCGGCACCCGGGTCACCAGGAGCAGCGCGATGGCTCCCGTGGCGGCGAACGGGACGGAGACCAGTAGGATGAGCGGCTGGATGAGCGATTTGAACGCAGCCACCATGATCACGTAGACGATGGCGATGGCGGCCAGCAGGGCCAGGCCCAGCTGCTGGAAGGACTCTGTCTGCTGGGTGGTGGCGCCGCCGATCTCCGCCGTGACGCCTGCGGGCAGTTCAACCCCCTTGAGCCGGTTCTGCACCTCTGTGCTCACTGCGCCCAGGTTGGCGCCCGACGGCGTCACCGAGACCCGCGCGGTCCGCTGCCCGTTGCTGGCGGTGATGGACACCGGGATGTCCACCTGCTCCACAGAAGCGATGCTTCCCAGCGTGACGGCACCACCAGCGGCCGGCAGCGGGATGTTGCGGACGGCGCTGACGCTGGTAAAGCGGGTGCCCTCGCCGATCTGGACCGGGAAGTCGTTGGTGTCGATCCGCACCGTTCCGGCCGGCAACGGGCTGATGGTGGCGGCCAGGACACCGGCCACCTGCTCCTCGTTCAAGCCCGCCGCGACGGCCTTGGCGCGGTCCACCTTGACCTGGACCACCGGCTGGCTTGCCGCAAGGTTGGTGGCAACCTCGGTGCTGCCGGGTACGCCTTCCATGGCCTTGACCATGGCATCGCTGGCTGCCCTGAGGTCTGCGGAGTTTGCCGCCTTCAAAGTGATGTCCACCGTGGAGGTGGTGCCGAATCCGCCCTGTTGGGAGCCTACGGAGATCTTGCCGGCGTCACTGATCTTGGCCAGTTCGGTGCGGACTGTTTCCTGAAGCCGGGCCTGGTTGGCCTTCTCCTCGGTGACCACCGTGAACGAGGAGTTGGAGGCGCCGCTGGAGGTCAGGGCAGTGAAGCCCGTCTGCGCGTTCCCTGACGTGACCTGGACGTCCTTGATGCCGTCGATGTCCCGCAGTACTTCCTCGACCTTCACGGCGGCCGCGCTGGTGTCCGTGAGGCTGGTTCCGGCCGGCAGGACCTGGCGGACCGTCATACTGTTCTCGCCGGAGCGGCCCAGCAGGTCGGTGGCGAGCAGGGGGGTCATGGCCGCCGTCCCGCCGAGCACCAGGACAGCCGCGATGAGTGTCACCACCGGGTGTTTCTGAGTCTTGTTCAGGACGGGCAGGTAGCCCCGCTGGAGCAGGCTGCGCTGCTCCTTCTCATGGGCCTTGGCGGCGGCATCCCGGGCGGCCTCGGCGGAAAGCTCGGCTCCCGCGCTGCCGGCCGGCGTCTTGAGGAACCAGTAAGCCAGAACGGGGACGATGGTGAGGGACACCAGGAGTGACGAGAGCAGCGCTATGGTCACCGTCAGGGCGAAGGGCCGGAACAGTTCTCCTGCCAGTTCCCCGACAAAGGCTATTGGGAGGAAGACGGCCACCGTGGTCAGGGTGGATGCCGTGATGGCGCCTGCGACTTCCCGGATGGAAGTGAGGATGGCGGACAGCTTGGTTTCGCCGTAGCTCAGGTGCCGCTTGATGTTCTCGATGACCACAATCGAGTCGTCCACCACGCGTCCGATCGCGATGGTGAGTGCTCCGAGGGTCAGGATGTTCAGCGAGTATCCCGTGGCAGAGAGCCCGATGAAAGTGATGAGCAGCGAGAGCGGGATGGAAACGGCGGTCACCAGCGTGGACCGCACGGACATCAGGAATACCAGGATCACCGCGACGGCAAAGCCGAGGCCCAGGAGGCCCTCCGTGGTGAGGTCCTTGATGGACTTTTCGATGAACGGGGCCTGGTCGAACACCGGGGTGAACTTGGCGTTGGATCCCAGCTCGGCTTCGAGCTGGCTGATGGAATCCTTCACCGCATGGGAGATCGCCACGGTGTCACCTTCGGGCTTCTTCGTCACGGAGAGGGCAAGCGTTTCCTTGCCGTTGGTCCGGGTTATCGAGGTGCGGGCGTCGTCCTTGATGCTGACATCGGCCACGCTGCCGATGGTGGCGGCGTCCTTGGCGCCACCGAGCGGCAGGGCCTTGACAGCGTCCAGGGAGTCCACGGGGCTGCCGATCTGCAGCGAGAGCGTTTTGCCCTGTTCCTCGATGGTGCCTGCCGGAACCAGAGCCCCGTTGTTTTTCAGGGCGTTGGTGATGGACTGAAGGGTGGCGCCCTTGGCTGCCATGGCATCGGGGCGGGGAAGAATCTGGATGTGCTGGGACGCACCGCCGGTGACGTCGGCGCCCCTGACGCCGTCGAGCTTCTGAAGACGGGGGACGCTGAGGCGCTGGAGATCGGCGTTCAGCTCACTGAGCGGCTTGTCGGAGGAGACCGCCAGGAAGACAATCGGGAAATCGCTGATGCTGCCGGCAATGGCCTGCGGCTGGACGTCATCGGGCAACCCGCGCTTGGCATTGGAGATGGCACGGTCGATCTGGTTCCGTGCCCGGTCCAGGTTGGAACCGTAGGTGAACACCATCGTGATCTGGGAAACGCCCGTGCGGGACGTGGACGACGTCGACTCGAGCCCCTCGACACCGTTAAGCGCGGTCTCGAGGGGCCCGCTCACCTGCTTGTCCACCACTTCCGGCGAGGCCCCGGGCATGGCGGAGATGACCGTGATTTGCGGAAACTCGATGGAGGGAATGAGCTCTTGTTTCAGCGAGGACATGGTGATCACGCCGAACACCGACGCAAAGACGGTGATCAGCGCGATCAGTGCCCTGTTTGCCAGCGAAAGTTTAGCCAGCCGGTACATCTCATGGTCTCCTGGTGGGTTGACGGTCTAGTGGTTGGAGGTGGAACCGGCCGTAACCCAACAGGGCGTCAGCTGGAGGGCGCGTCCACGGCTTCCAGCTGGAGGGCCTTGGCAGTTTCTGCCTCCAGCTGGGTGGCCAACTCCGGGTTGTCGTTGAGTTTGATGCCGTAGCCGGGCATCATTTCCTTGAGCTTGGCCTGCCAGCCCTTGAAGTCCTTCGGGAAGGACTTCTGCAGGAGTTCGATCATGATGGGAACGGCGGTGGATGCTCCCGGGGAAGCCCCCAGCAGCGCACCGATGGAACCGTCCCGCGCCGCGATCACCTCGGTGCCGAACTGCAGGACACCGCCCTTCTTCGGGTCCTTCTTGATGATCTGAACACGCTGGCCGGCGGTGATGAGTTCCCAATCGCCGTCTTTTGCTTCGGGGTAATACTCGCGCAGGGCCTCGACCTTGTTGCCGTGGCGCTTGGCCACTTCCTTGACCAGGTATGCCGTGAGGTCCATGTTGTCCTTGGCGACGGCCAGCATCGGGATGATGTTGCTCGGGCGGATGGACAGCGGCAGGTCCAGGTACGAACCGTGCTTGAGGAAATTGGTGGAGAAGCCGGCGTACGGGCCGAACAGCAGTGAACGCTTGCCGTTGACGTAGCGGGTGTCCAGGTGCGGCACGGACATGGGCGGTGCTCCGACGGAGGCCTGGCCGTAGACCTTGGCGCTGTGCTGGGCGGCGAGGGCCTCATCGGTGCAGCGGAAGAACTGGCCGGAGACCGGGAAGCCGCCGTAGCCCTTGCTCTCCGGAATTCCGGAGGCCTGCAGCAGGTGGAGCGCGCCGCCCCCGGCGCCGACGAAGACGAACTTCGCGCGGATGTTGCCGTGCTCGCCGGACTGCTTGTGCTTGAGTGTGAGGTCCCAGCCGCCGCCCGGTGCACGGCGGATGCCGTTGACGTCGTGGCCGTAGTTGATCTCCACACCGTTGTTGCCCAGGTACGTGGTCAGCTCGCGGGTCAGCGCGCCGAAGTCGACGTCGGTCCCTTCGGCCGCGCGGGTGGCGGCGATCCGCTGCTTGGGGTCCCGGCCCTTGACGATCAGCGGAGCCCACTTGGCGATCTGGGCGTGGTCTTCGGAGTACTCCATGGAGCGGAAGAGGGTGTTTGGCTTCAGTGCCTCATACCGTGTCTTCAGGAAGTCCGCGTTGTTGTCCCCGATCACAAAGCTCATGTGCGGGACCGTGTTGATGAAGCCCTTGGGGGAGCCGATCAGGGAGTTGCTGACCAGGTGGGACCAGAACTGGCGGGACAGCTGGAACTGCTCGTTGATGTGCAGCGCCTTGGACGGATCAACCGAGCCGTCTTTGGCTGCGGGAGAGTAGTTAAGCTCACATAGGGCGGCGTGGCCGGTCCCTGCATTGTTCCACGGGCCTGAGCTTTCCAGGCCGGCTTCGTCGAGCCGTTCGAACAGCGAAATGGTCCAGTTCGGTTCGAGCTGCTTGATGAACGCACCCAGGGTGGCGCTCATGATGCCGCCGCCAATCAGGACGACGTCGGCATGTTGGGTCTTGGATATGAAAGTCACAATCAGTCTCCGATAGCAGCGGCTCTGGCTGTCACAGAATATCCCGAGCGCCCCACTAACTGAAATTGGGGCGGTCCGTCAAGGTTTAAGCTCCACCTTTGTGAAAACCTCGTTTAATACCGGCGAGGCCGGGTACTTCAACACCCGGTCTGAAAGTGCCAGGGCCGAAATGGGGAAGGCAATGGGGACGGCGGGGACCGTCTCCGCAATCTGGGCGTTGATGGTCTGGTACTGCTTGGTCCGTTCGTCTCCCTCGGGCAAACCGCGGGCGCGCGCAATCTTCGAAAAGACCTGCGGATCCTGGTAGCCGAACTCACCGTTCTTCTCGCCGAACAAGGGCCCCACGAAGTTGTCCGGATCGGAGTAGGAACCATTCCAGCCGAGCAGGTGCAGGGCGTGGTCGCCCGGAGACTGCACTTTCTGCAGGTACCCGTCCGTCCAGTCCACGGGGACCGGCTTGATGTTCAGGCCGACGGCGGTGAGCTGCCTGCTGAGCTCCGCATAGATCTTCTCGGGTGTCGGAAGGTATGGCCTGGTCACATTCAGGGGGTAGTAGAACTTGAGTTCCTCGCCCTTGTAGCCGGCCTCCTCCAGAAGCGCTTTGGCCTTGGCCGGATCATGGCCCAGCGAGGGGGCGTTGTTGTTGAACCCGCTGAGTTTGGGCGGGACGAACTGGGACGCCTGGGCGGTGTTATCGATGAAGAAGCGGCGGATCAGCGTTTCCTTGTCCACCGCCAACTCGATGGCCTGGCGGACCTTGATGTTCTGCAGGATGGGCACGTCCTGGTTCATTCCGAGGTACATCACGGAGAACGGGTCCCGCTGGATGATTTGCTTCCCGCGCTTGACGAGCTGGTCGAAGTTGCCCACGGTGACGGCGTCATAGCCGTCGATCTTCCCGTCGAGGAGGGCCTGGAGCCGGGACTGCGGATGATCGTAGGTGACGAAGTTGATGGTGCCGATCTGGCCCTTGTCGCCCCAGTAGTCCTTGTTGCTGACCAGCTTGACGCTGGAGTCCTCCCACGCCGCAAAGCTGTAGGGGCCCGTCCCGACGGGATGCAGGGCATAGGCCGAGACCGGCTGGCCGTCGCGGCTCTGGCTGAGGCTGTCCGCTTTCTGCGCCGCCATCGCAGTCGGCGAGGACATCGCGAAGGCCGGGAGCGTCAGGGCCTGGAGGAATCCGGTGAAGGGCTGTGTGAGATCGATCCGGACGTTTCCGGCGGAGAGCGCGGTGCAGCCCTTGTAGATGGACAGCGAGGCCTGGTCGGCGTGGGCCTTGAAGACGCCCTTGAACGAGGTGCCCGGCGCCTGCTTCCGCAGGCTTTCCGGGAAGTTGAACCATCGGTTGAAGTTGGTGCAGACGGCCGCCGCATCGAAGGGTGAGCCGTCCTGGAAGGTGACGCCCTCCCGGAGCTTAAACGTGTAGGCGCGGCCTTCACTTGACTCTGCCCACTCGGTGGCGAGCAGGGGAGTGGGCAGTCCCGTCGTCTGGTCCACTCCGACGAGGCCTTCGAGGACCTGGCGGGTAATCCGGTAGGACTCGACGTCGGAGGCCAGGGCAGGATCGAGTCCCAGCGGCTGGGCAGCGGTGCCGAACGTGAACGTCGCTGTCGGTGCGGCGGGTGCCGAGCCGGTCGGAACCGCGGACGACGACGCCGGTGCCGGAGCAGGCGTGCCCGTGCACGAGGCCAGAAGCAGCGACAGGACCCCTGCGCCGATACTGACTGCAATGCGGCGCGATTTACTGCTGGGCACTCGATGATCACCTCTGGACGGCAGGAAGGCCCGCGGACAACGGACCGGTCCCCAGTCTAATTGACCGATCCTGGACACCCGCCGGGTGCGCGCCGGCCGCGCGCCGGGCTGCCGGCCGGCTTGCCTGAGGGCAAAAAGGAGGCCCGCACCGTCCGGTGCGGGCCTCCGTTTCTCCAGGGTCGGTCCAGGGAGTCAGGCTGGAGCCGGAGCAGGAGCGTGCGGGGTTGCCTACTTCGGCATCAGGACGGAGTCCACCAGGTAGACCGTGGCGTTGGCCGTCTGGACGCCGCCACAGATGACGCTGGCGTCATCGACCTTCAGCGCATCCTTGGTGCCGGTCACGGTGACTGAACCGCCCTGGACAGTTTTGTGGGTGCCCACAATCTTGTCAGGGGTGATCTGGCCCGGAACCACGTGGTAGGTCAGGATCTTGCTCAGGAGTGCGTCGTCGGTCTTGAGCGTTTCGATGGTGGCGGCGTCGATCTTGGCGAACGCGTCATCCACCGGTGCGAAGACCGTGAATTCACTGCCATTGAGCGTGTCCACGAGGTTGACCTTCGGGTTGAGCTTGCCGGACACGGCTGCCGTGAGGGTGGTCAGCAGCGGGTTGTTCGAGGCTGCAACCGCAACCGGATCGAGGGCCATTCCTGATACCGAGCCCGCGCCACTGGGGACCTTTTCCGCGTAACCTGCGCAGCCGGGACCCACCAGGTTGGCGGCCGGATCCATGGCGGCCGCAGAGCTGGCGGACGGTGACGGAGCCATGCTCGAAGCAGACGGCGTCGAAGCCGGTGCGGAGGAGCTGTTCGCCGTCGTGGCTGAACCGCCACAGGCGGTCAGGCTGAGCAGTGCTGCAGCTGCAACACCTGCGACGGTGAAAGTTGTGCGCTTGAATGACTGCATTTCGATTCTCCTTGTTAGTGCCGATCATTGCCTGCTGCGAACGACTGCGTCGATCACTGCACTGGCTGAATTTCCGACTGCGGGCACCGACCCTTGGTTGGTGTCTCAATCGGTATTCGGCCGCTCGGCACGAACGGATGGGTGAACGGAGAGAATCTTTTTTTCGAGGTCCTTCCTGGCGCGGGTGCGGCGGCGTTAAACGAAGGAATCCCGGACCATGAGGCCCGGGATTCCGAGGATTGTGCAGCTGTGCGCAAGGGGGGACTTGAACCCCCACGCCCGAAGGCACAGGAACCTAAATCCTGCGTGTCTGCCAATTTCACCACTCGCGCGCGGCGCCGTCGTGCGTGTTCTTGCTCCCATTCCTGCGAGAGCAGGAAACGTCCGACGGCGGATTCCAGGCTCCAGTGTACCTGCCGGGGGCGCCTTCCGCTCGATGGGCCCGCGTGCCGTTCATGGCCTGGCGAAAACGACTAAGACAGTCCGAGGTCCCTGCGCAGCTTGGCCACATGGCCGGTGGCCCGTACGTTGTACTGGGCAACGGACACCTTGCCGTCAGGGTCCACCACAATGGTGGACCGGATGAGGCCCTCGTAGGTCCGCCCGTAATTCTTCTTCTCCCCCCAGGCGCCATAGGCCTCAGCCACGGTGTGGTCTTCGTCGGACAGGAGAGGGAAAGTCAGCCCTTCCTTCTCTGCGAACGTGGCGAGCTTGCCGATCGGATCAGGAGAGACGCCGACGACGTCATAGCCTTCGCGTTGCAGGGAAGCGAGCGTGTCGCGGAAGTCGCACGCTTCCTTGGTGCAGCCCGGCGTCGACGCTGCAGGGTAGAAGTACACGATGGTGTTCCGGCCGCGGTAGTCCTTCAGGCTGACGTCCTTCCCTGCGGAATCCTTCAGCGTAAAGTCCGGTGCCGGAGTGCCGGGGGTGAGTCGTTCAGCCAAGATTTTCTCCTTAGGAATGTTCTGGACATCAAAGCTTAGTAAGCGGGGGAGCGAGGGACGAATCCCACGCTGGCTATACTAAGTTGTATGCCTGATATGGATCGCTGGCCCACAGGGCGCCTCTTGTCCACCGCGGCACGTCTCGTGGAACACTCCTGGAACGAGAAGCTGGGAGCCATCGGGCTCACCCATGCCGGAGTGATCGCCATGGAGGTACTTTCCCTTAATGGACCCATGACGCAGGCGCAGCTGGCTCAATTGGTCCGCGTCCAGGCCCAGACCATGGGAAAAACACTCAGCAGGCTCGAGGTGCACGGCCACATTCGGCGCGAGCGCAGCACGTCCGACCGCCGAAGCCACGTGGTGTCCCTGACTGAGCGCGGAGTGGAGGCCGTGGCCGCTGCGGCGGACATGGAGCGGACCGTGCTTGCGGCCGCTTCGATCGACCCGGACATCCTTCGTCAGGAGCTCCAGGCTGTGGTGACAGTCCTGGCCAGCCGTTTTTCCTCGCCGGAGACCAAGGCAATCGTGGCAAGTGCCGAGTCCGGCCTTACCGTGGACGCGAACAGCGCTAACTGATCAGCTGATTCACTACCCCAGGAGCCGGACGGCAATTGCTTCCAGCGCCTGAACGTCCCAGCCCTTATTCAGGGGGCCCAATTTGGCCTGCAGCACGGCCATTACGCCCATCTCAGACAAGGCCTGCAAAGCCGAGCCGGGGTTTTCGCTGAACTCGAGGCTGCTTTCCATGATCCCCGGCGCATCGACGTCCGTGGAGGGGAGCGGCAGGGAGGCCGCCATGGCGGCGCCAAGCGCTTCGGCGTCGGCTTCGATCGTGCCCGTCACAGTAAACCGAAAGACAGCCATGGTTAGCCCCTCCCACACCTAGGAGTGACGTCACTCTATCCAGTGCGGCGCAGGTGCTCCGATGCTTAAGGTGAATATTTCCTAAAGAATTGTGGCCAGGCCTGATGCAGTGTTTTCGGGCAAAGCGAAACCCCGCCTTCACGGCTTTTGGCCTGTGAAGACGGGGTTTCTCTGGTGCACCCCCCGGGACTCGAACCCGGAACCCATTGATTAAGAGTCAATTGCTCTGCCAGTTGAGCTAGAGGTGCAACTGTTGTTTTGGTTCTTCCCGATGGCTTTTGTTTCCCTCGTTCATCTCCGCAACGACATGAAACTCTACACGAGTTTTAGCCCGGTGTGAAATCGGCGCCTGCATCAGTCTCCGCGACTGCCTGGGGGCGCCAAAATCAGCGCGGAATCAGGGTTTTGGTTGTTGGTAAGCATCCACAGGGTGCCGTCCGGGGCCAGGGAAACGTCGCGGATGCGCCCGAACCTGGCTGTGAAATGGCTCACAGGATTGCCCGCATTTTCACCATCGAGCGGGACTGCCCACAACCGCTGGCCCCGCAGCGCTCCGAGATACGCTGTGGAGCCTACGATCTCGAGTCCGCTCGGAGACGATTCCGCGGTGGACGGCCAGACGACTTTGGCGTCAATGAAGCCGGGTTTTCCCGGAGCTCCGGTGACCTCGGGCCAGCCATAGTTCCCGCCCGGCTGGATCAGGTTCAGTTCGTCATCCACGTTCGGTCCGAATTCGCTGGACCAGAGCCTGCCCGCGTCATCCCAGTCGAGTCCCTGCACATTGCGGTGGCCAAGGCTGTAGACCGGGTTGTCTCCGAACGGGTTGCCGGGCGCCGGCTCGCCCTTTTCCGTGATCCGGAGGATCTTCCCGCCAAGCGCGTTCGGATCCTGGGGCTGGTCGCGGCGCTGGGAGTCTCCGGTTCCCACATAGAGGTATCCGTCCGGTCCGAAACGGATGCGGCCACCGTTGTGGGTTGAGGCTTTCGGGATGCCAGCGAAAATTGTCTCCGGCGGACCCAGCCCCAGCGCGCCTCCTGGATCACGCTCAGTCAGTGTGAGCCGGGCGATCCGGTTGTCGGACCGGGCTGTGAAATAGGCGAAAAGCGACCGGTCGGAGGCGAAGTGTGGCGACACTGCCAGTCCCAGGAGGCCGCCTTCACCGCCCGGCTCTACTCCGGGGACACTCCCCAGCACCGTTGTCTTCCCGTCCTTGACCGCCTTGAGTTTGGCGCTGTCACGTTCGGAAATGACGGCCGTGCCGTCCGGCAGGAACACCGTGGACCACGGCACGCTCAGTCCCTCCACTGTCCGCAGCACGCGGGGTTCCTGGCCCGCCCTGTTGCTGCCTGTGACTTGACCGGCGTTACCCGTGGGAGGACCGCTGCCGCCACCTGTGCAGGCAACCAACGCCAGCGCCGTCACGACGGCGGTGACAGGTCCCGGGAGGAGCGCAAGCATGGATCTGCGCCCCTCCTTGTCCCGGCTCATGGTGACGGCGGCCCTCCGGTTGCCGGACCTAGTGCCGGCTACGTCGCGGCGCCCGGAAGCCGGCCGCTTCGGCATGGGCGGCTGACTCGAACCAGACCTCCGCTACGGTTTCCTCGTAGGCCGGGCTTGTTTCATCGTGGTAGATCATCTGCTGCGCATTGCCCTTGACTGTGTAGCCCTCGGGTGCGCTGCCATCAGGAGCCGGGGCGGCTGATCCTTCCCCATACGGTTTGTCCGCCGCCAGGTGTCCGGCGGGTTCAGCCGTGTGGCTCGCGGCCCCTTCGGTCGCGGCCGAAGAGGAGGCCGCCTGCATGGTTTCGGCATCCCCCTCGGAAGGGACTCCTGTGTCGTTCGCAACGACCGGCCCGGTCCCGCCGGCCGGTGGCAGCTCCGCCCCCGCTCCTGACTCCCGGGCATCTTTATCCCGAACGGCTGTGTCCAGGACGTCTTCCGCTGCGGCGGATTCGGCGCCGGGAAGAGTGGGAGCATGCGGCTCCGTGTACTCGGGGTGATGGACAGGAGCCGTGGTACCCGTCCCGGCGGCCCGGGATTCGCCCGCTGATTCCTTAGCCGGAGCCTCCATGGTGTGCGATTCGGCGTGCGCTTCCGCCGCGTGCGGGGTGCTGGCCGCCTCGGACCACTGCGCCTCCCACTCAGCTTTGTCGGACACGGCTGCCTTCTCGGACACGGCTTCTTTATCGGGTACGGCTGCGTGCTCAGGTTGGGCTGTCACTTCAGGTTCGGCGGTGCCGGCGGGTTTGACACTCGCGTTCGAGGGAGCCCGGGCGTCCGTGGCCGCTGCGGGCGCCTCCGTCGTGGCCGTTGGGTCTTCGTCCCAGTCGTCCACATCTCCACCGGCGGGTGCGGAAGTTGCCGGTGCGGCTTTGGCTGCCGAGCTGAACCCTGCGGCACCGGGCATTCCGGCGGTGGCGGCCGCGTCTGCCGAAGGTGCTGCGCTGCCTCCGGCAACGGGCCGGGGAGTGCCGGCCTGCCCTGACGGTGGAACGGACGCATCGGTATCGGAGAGCGTCGATGGTCCGGTGGTAGTTCCTGAACTGTTGCGGTTCAGGAGCCACCACACAACTCCGACGATGACTACGATGACGATGACCCAGATAATCCAGTCCATAGCAGAGCCCTTCTGTCCATAAGGCAAGGTTGCCGTTGCTTGACGTTACGTCGGTGTGATTAGGGCTGTAAAGGTTCAGAGGGGCAGCCCGCGCCGGATGAAGTCGGCCATGAATTCATGGAAGTCCGCGGCGTCGTCGGCCTGTTCGATGCTTCGCGGCCCGCGAGCGGACCGTTGGTCCGGTCCTGCCGGCTCCGAAGCCAGCCGCATGCTGTTCTCCACCCCGAAACGGAAGGCTTTCCCCGTGCTTGCGGCCACTTCGTAACCGCCCGGGGAAGACGCGACGGCGGGCAGCCGGAGGGCGTGCGAAAGGTTGGTCATGTTGATCGCCACCGGCACCCCCGCGGCGGCCAGGGATTTTTCATCAAATGGGGCCACGATGATCTCGGCCGGGTGCCAGCGGTAGCCGATAACATAACTCCGCCGGCGCGGAGGAGCCCAGCCACGGGCTGCGGCACCCGTCCCCTCGAAGCTGTTGGAGCCACAGACGAGGTTGTAGTCGCCGTAGTTGGGAATCTGGTGATCGAAAACCGCGCGGAGCCTGGTCTTCAGCTCTTCGCTGCTGAGCGGGGGACCGTCGTGAGTGTCGGGTGCGGGGTTGGTCGCGTCCGGGTTGACCGGCACGGGCTTGCTGTTCACAGTGAAGTCCTGATGGTCGACCGGCGGGGTGGCTTGCACGCTACCAGAGCCGGCGCAGGATGCCTTGTCACGTCGGGACTGCACGAGGGATCCGTGCCCAGGCACTGTCCTGTAGCCTCGCATCATGGATTTGAAACGGCTCCGGATTCTCCGTGAACTCTCGGACCGGGGCACAGTCGGCGCCACCGCCGAAGCGATGGAGGTGACGCCGTCGGCCGTATCCCAGCAGCTCAAGACCCTCCAGGACGAACTGGGCGTTGTCCTGGTCGAGAAGTCCGGCAGGGGAGTGCGGCTGACCGAGGCCGGGCGCGCGATGGCGGCAGCGGCGGCGGACGTGTCCACTGCCATGGCCCGCGCTGAGGCCACCATCGACACCTACCGGCAGGGCTGGCAGACGCACGTCAAAGCGGCCTTCTTTCCGAGCGCAGCGGAAATGTTCCTCCCCGGCCTCCTGCACCGCGTCAAGGCGGTGGAAGGACTCCGGTTCGAGGCCTCTTTCGAGGACCCCGGCGTTGCCGGCTTCGCTGCCCTGGCCGCCGACTACGATATCGTCCTGGCCCACAGCGTTGATGGTCCCGATGTTTTCGCCCGGCAGGGGCTGGTGGTGGTTCCGCTGCTGAACGAGCCGCTGGATGTTGCTGTGCCGGCCGGACACGTCCTGGCGGCGAAGTCCTCGCTGACCGCCGGCGACGTGGTGGGATTTCCGTGGATGGGCGTCCCGGAAGGGTTCCCCTTCGACACGGTGCTGCGCCAGATCGAGGTCCAGGCAGGGTCTCCGGCGGTGCGCGCGCAGTTGTTTCCCGATCTTCGCGTCCTGGAAGCGCTTGTGAGTGCCGGACACGGGCTGAGCCTGCTGCCGCGGTACACCGCCTTGCGGAACCAGGAACGCGGCTTCGTGTTGCGCCCGCTGCTCGGAGTGACTGCCCGCCGGAGCATCGTGGCGCTCGCACGCCCGGATGTGGCGGCACGGACCACGATCGCGCAGGTCCTGTCCATGCTGGAGGCCGAAGCTACGGCGATCAATGCCGCCGGACTCCGTGACGCCTGACACAATCCAAGGCAGCTCGGGCCTTAGCCGATCTCATTATTCGAGACGAGAGTCCACTATTTGATCGAAATATTCCCGGTTTTCGGCTTAACGGGGCCCTCCGGGTCGTTGGCGTCCCGATCGGAGTCATAGACTTTGACCCATGAGTGAGGACACCCAAACAGCAACCGAGAACAAGATTGACATCAAGCCCCGCAGCCGGGTCGTCACCGACGGGATCCATGCCGCACCCGCGCGCGGTATGTTCCGCGCAGTCGGCATGGGCGATGACGACTTCTCGAAGCCCCAGATCGGCGTCGCGAGTTCCTGGAATGAAATCACTCCCTGCAACCTCTCACTGAACCGACTGGCCCAGGGTGCCAAGGAGGGTGTCCACGCAGGCGGCGGTTTCCCCATGCAGTTCGGCACCATCTCCGTCTCGGACGGCATTTCCATGGGCCACGAGGGCATGCACTTCTCGCTGGTCTCCCGCGAAGTCATTGCCGACTCCGTGGAAACCGTGATGCAGGCCGAGCGCATCGACGGCTCCGTGCTCCTCGCAGGCTGCGACAAGTCCCTGCCGGGAATGCTGATGGCTGCCGCGCGCCTGGACCTCGCCAGCGTGTTCCTCTACGCCGGCTCCATCATGCCGGGCTGGGTCAAGCTGGAAGACGGTTCCGAGAAGGAAGTCACCCTTATTGACGCCTTCGAAGCCGTGGGTGCCTGCGCCGCCGGCAAGATGAGCCTCGGGGACCTGGAGCGCATCGAAAAGGCCATCTGCCCGGGTGAAGGAGCCTGTGGCGGCATGTACACGGCCAACACCATGGCCTGCATCGGCGAAGCCCTGGGCATGTCCCTTCCGGGCTCTGCCGCCCCGCCGTCGGCAGACCGCCGTCGTGATGAGTTCGCCCGCAAGTCCGGCGAAGCAGTGGTCAACCTGCTCCGCCTCGGCATCACGGCCCGCGACATCATGACCAAAAAGGCGTTCGAGAACGCCATAGCCGTGACCATGGCCTTCGGCGGCTCCACCAACGCCGTCCTGCACCTGCTCGCCATCGCCCGTGAAGCCGAAGTCGAACTTACGCTCGACGACTTCAACCGCATCGGCGACAAGATCCCGCACCTCGGTGACCTTAAGCCCTTCGGCCGCTACGTCATGACCGACGTGGACAAGATCGGCGGCGTGCCGGTCATCATGAAGGCCCTGCTCGACGCCGGACTGCTGCACGGCGACTGCCTCACCGTTACCGGCAAGACCCTTGCCGAGAACCTCGAGTCCATCAACCCGCCGGACCTCGACGGCAAGATCCTTCGTGCGCTGGACAACCCGATCCACAAGACCGGCGGCATCACCATCCTGCACGGTTCCATGGCGCCGGAAGGCGCCGTCGTCAAGAGCGCCGGCTTCGACGCCGACGTCTTTGAGGGCACCGCCCGCGTCTTCGAGCGCGAACAGGGCGCCCTGGATGCTCTGGACAACGGCAAGATCAAGGCCGGCGATGTCGTCGTCATCCGCTACGAAGGTCCGAAGGGCGGTCCGGGCATGCGCGAGATGCTCGCCATCACCGGCGCCATCAAGGGCGCGGGCCTCGGCAAGGACGTCCTGCTCCTGACGGACGGCCGCTTCTCCGGCGGGACCACCGGCCTGTGCATCGGCCACGTTGCTCCTGAAGCAGTCGACGGCGGCCCCATCGCCTTCGTCCAGGACGGCGACAAGATCCGTGTCGACGTCGCAGCACGTACCTTCGACCTCCTGGTCGACGAGGCCGAGCTGGAATCCCGCAAGATCGGCTGGGAGCCGCTTCCGGCCAAGTTCACCAAGGGCGTGCTCGCCAAGTACGCCAAGCTGGTGCACAGCGCCTCCACCGGCGCATACTGCGGCTAGGCCGGTTCCGGCAGGTTCAACCACCGTCTGGTGGTTGAACCTGCCGAAACCCGGTTCAGCTGACTGATCCCGGGCCGGGGGATCAATCCGTGGACAATGGCGTCCACAATGTGAGACGGGGGTGTGTGTCGTTGACACCCGTCTCACCAGAGGGAAAACTGAACGCATGATCGCATTCGTTACTAGCTGCGCCGCTGCAGAGGCAGTCGTCGTCCTTACCAAGCGCGTGGCTCAATAGCCCGACTGGTAACGAACCGTCACGCGCAAACCCCTCGAAGAGCCTCACGGCTGAGGGGTTTTTTTATTTGTTGCACATATTGAACCCGTCATGAGATGTACCCGCTAATAAAGATCCACAAAGGAAGAGTCCGATGAGCAAAGGATCGCCGATCAGCCCCTCGCTGATGGCTACAAAGTCCGCTGGAGCCCCCAAGGCTCCGGAACGCGCCGACCGCACGGCTGATGCCGGCGTCGAGCACGCTGCTGCTGTCTCTCCTGTACTCGGACCGAACAACGTCGTACCCCCGACGGTGATGACCGGTTCACAAGCTATTGTCCGCTCGCTCGAAGAACTCGGCGTGGACGATATTTTTGGTTTGCCCGGTGGCGCGATCCTGCCCACCTATGACCCCTTGATGGCCTCCCGCATGAATCACGTGCTGGTCCGTCACGAACAGGGAGCCGGCCACGCCGCGCAAGGCTACGCCATGGTTACCGGGCGGGTGGGCGTTTGCATTGCCACCTCGGGCCCCGGCGCCACCAACCTCGTTACCGCCATCATGGATGCGCATATGGATTCCGTGCCGCTGGTGGCCATCACCGGCCAGGTGTCCAGCGGAGTCATCGGTACCGACGCTTTCCAGGAAGCTGACATCGTGGGCATCACTATGCCGATCACGAAGCACTCGTTCCTGGTGACCAACCCCAATGACATCCCGCATGTCATGGCCGAGGCGTTCCACCTTGCATCAACGGGCCGGCCCGGCCCCGTCCTGGTGGATGTTGCCAAGGATGCCCAGCAGGGCCAGATGACCTTCTCCTGGCCGCCGAAGATCGACCTTCCCGGCTACCGGCCGGTGGTCCGGGGCCACAATAAGCAGGTTCGCGAAGCGGCGAAGCTGATAGCCGCGGCCAGCAAGCCCGTCCTCTACGTTGGCGGCGGCGTGGTGAAGGCGCATGCTTCGGCGGAACTGCGGGAACTCGCCGAAATCACCGGCGCCCCTGTGGTCACCACCCTGATGGCCCGCGGCGTGTTCCCGGACTCGCACCCGCAGCATGTCGGCATGCCGGGCATGCACGGCACGGTGTCCGCTGTCACCGCGCTGCAGCAGTCCGACCTGCTCATCACCCTGGGCGCCCGTTTCGATGACCGGGTGACCGGCGTCCTGAAGACCTTCGCGCCGAACGCCAAGGTGATCCACGCGGACATCGATCCCGCCGAGATCTCCAAGAACCGCACGGCGGACGTTCCGATCGTGGGCTCCGTCAAGGAAATCATTCCGGAACTCACCGAAGCGGTGAAGACGCAGTTCGCTGCTTCCGGCAAGCCGGACCTGGAGAACTGGTGGACGTTCCTGAACAACCTGAAGGATACGTATCCGCTGGGCTGGACCGAGCCCGAGGACGGACTCACCGCACCGCAGCGCGTCATTGAGCGCATCGGTGCCCTGACCGGTCCCGAAGGGATTTACGTTGCCGGCGTCGGACAGCACCAGATGTGGGCGGCCCAGTTCATCAAGTACGAACGCCCCCACGCCTGGCTGAACTCCGGCGGAGCCGGCACCATGGGCTATGCGGTCCCCGCGGCCATGGGCGCCAAGGTGGGTGCACCGGACCGTGTGGTCTGGGCCATCGACGGCGACGGCTGCTTCCAGATGACCAACCAGGAACTGGCCACCTGTGCCATCAACAAGATCCCCATCAAGGTTGCCATCATCAACAACTCCTCGCTGGGCATGGTGCGCCAGTGGCAGACCCTCTTCTATGAGGGCCGGTACTCGAACACCGACCTGAACACCGGCCACGAGACGGTCCGCATCCCGGACTTCGTGAAACTGGGCGAGGCCTACGGCTGCGCGTCCTTCCGGTGCGAGCGCGCTGAAGATATCGACGCCACTATCCAGAAGGCCCTTGAGATCAATGACCGACCCGTGGTCATCGACTTCGTGGTGAGCCCCGACTCCATGGTGTGGCCGATGGTGCCCGCCGGAGTGAGCAACGACCAGATCCAGGTCGCCCGCAACATGACCCCGGAATGGGAAGAGGAGGACTGATCATGACCCGCCACACGCTGTCCGTTCTGGTCGAAGACAAACCCGGTGTGCTGACCCGAGTCGCGAGCCTCTTCGCGCGCCGGGCCTTCAACATCAATTCCCTGGCCGTCGGCCCGACGGAAGTTCCGGGCATGTCCCGGATGACCGTCGTCGTCGACGCCGACGGTGACCTGATCGAACAGGTCACCAAGCAGTTGAACAAACTTGTCAACGTGATCAAGATTGTTGAACTGACCTCAGAATCTTCCGTACAGCGAGACCACATCCTGGTCAAGGTACGTGCGGATGCCGCAACACGCCTGCAGGTGACCCAGGCTGCAGACCTGTTCCGCGCTTCAGTGGTCGACGTCTCCACAGACTCGGTGGTCATTGAAGCAACCGGCCACCCCGAAAAGCTCACCGCACTGCTGTCAGTGCTTGAGCCCTTCGGCATCCGCGAAATTGTGCAGTCCGGCACCCTGGCCGTTGGACGGGGATCCCGCTCCATGAGCGACAGGGCTTTGCGCAGCGCTTAGGCGCAGCGCACAGCCCGTGCAGTAACGCAACACCACAGACTATTTACACTCGAGAATCCACTCAAAAGGAGTTACGCAAGTGACTGAAATGTTCTATGACGACGACGCTGATCTGTCCATCATCCAGGGCCGGAAGGTAGCCATCGTCGGCTATGGCTCGCAGGGCCACGCCCACGCCCTGAACCTGCGCGACTCCGGCGTTGAAGTTACCATCGCCCTCAAGGAGGGCTCTGCCTCGATCGCCAAGGCACAGGACGCCGGATTCACGGTCAAGAACGTCGCCGACGCCGCCGAATGGGCCGACGTCATCATGATCCTGGCGCCGGATCAGCACCAGCGCTCGATCTACAACGACTCCATCAAGGACAAGCTGACCCCCGGCAAGGCCCTGGCCTTCGCCCACGGCTTCAACATCCGCTTCGGTTACATCGAGGCACCGGAGGGTGTTGACGTCATCCTGATCGCCCCGAAGGCTCCCGGCCACACCGTGCGCCGCGAATTCGAAGCCGGCCGCGGCATCCCGGACATCATCGCCGTCGAGCAGGACGCCACCGGCGCGGCCTGGGACCTGGCCAAGTCCTACGCCAAGGCCATCGGCGGCACTCGCGCCGGTGTCATCAAGACGACCTTCACCGAAGAAACCGAAACCGACCTCTTCGGCGAGCAGGCTGTCCTGTGCGGCGGTGTTTCCCAGCTGGTCCAGTACGGCTTCGAGACCCTGACCGAGGCCGGCTACCAGCCGCAGATCGCCTACTTCGAGGTGCTTCACGAGCTCAAGCTCATCGTTGACCTCATGTGGGAAGGCGGCATCGCCAAGCAGCGCTGGAGCGTTTCTGACACCGCAGAGTACGGCGACTACGTCTCCGGCCCCCGCGTCATCACCCCCGAGGTGAAGGAAAACATGAAGGCTGTCCTCGGCGACATCCAGAACGGCGCGTTTGCCAAGCGCTTCATTGAAGACCAGGACAACGGCGGCGTCGAGTTCAAGGCGCTGCGTGCCAAAGCTGAGCAGCACCCCATCGAGAGCGTCGGCCGCGAACTGCGCGGCCTGTTCTCCTGGCAGCAGCAGGACGAGGACTACGTAGAGGGCTCGGCAGCCCGCTAAGGCTGCCTGCCGCCAGGCCATCGGCCAGGTGCCCTTCACAAGGCAGCAGTGAGGCCGGGTTCACACTTAACAATGTGAGCCCGGCCTTTCCGTCAGCCTAGACTTGATTTATCCCCCGGACTGCAACGCAGAGGATCAGCCGTGTCAAAACCCGTAGTACTGCTCGCCGAAGAACTTTCACCCGCCACAGTCGAGGCCCTCGGCCCGGACTTCGAAATCCGCCAGACAGACGGCTCGGACCGTTCCCAGCTGCTCGCTGCCATCGTGGACGTTGACGCGATCCTGGTCCGCTCTGCCACGCAGGTGGACGCTGAGGCCATCGCTGCGGCCAAGAACCTGAAGGTTATTGCCCGCGCCGGAGTGGGCCTGGACAACGTCGACATCAAGGCCGCCACGCAGGCCGGTGTCATGGTGGTCAACGCCCCGACGTCGAATATCGTCTCTGCCGCTGAACTGACTGTTGGGCACATCCTGAGCCTCGCGCGCCACATTCCGCAGGCCAGTGCCGCGCTCAAGGACGGCGAATGGAAGCGCTCCAAGTACACGGGCATTGAACTCTACGAGAAGAAGATCGGCATCATCGGCCTCGGCCGGATCGGCGCCCTCGTGGCAGCCCGACTGAAGGGCTTCGACACCAAGATCCTGGCGTACGATCCCTACATCACGTCCGCCCGCGCCGCCCAGCTGGGCGTGCAGCTGGTGACCCTGGACGAGCTGCTGGCACAGTCGGACTTCATCACCATCCACATGCCCAAAACGCCCGAAACGGTGGGCATGCTCGGCGCAGAGGCGTTCAAGAAGATGAAGAAGACCGCCTACGTCATCAACGTCGCCCGTGGCGGCCTGGTGGACGAGGAAGCCCTGCACGCTGCCCTCAAGGACGGCGAAATCGCCGGTGCCGGCGTGGACGTGTTCGTCAAGGAACCCAGCACCGACCTGCCGTTCTTCGAGATGGACAACGTGGTGGTGACCCCCCACCTGGGCGCCTCCACTGACGAAGCCCAGGAAAAGGCCGGCGTCTCCGTGGCCAAGTCGGTGCGGCTCGCCCTGGCCGGCGAACTGGTCCCCGACGCAGTGAACGTTGCCGGCGGTGTCATCGCTCCGGACGTGCGCCCGGGCATCCCGCTGATCGAGAAGCTGGGCCGCATCTTCACCGCACTGACCCACGCATCCCTGACCCAGTTCGACGTCGAAGTTGCCGGCGAGATTTCCTCCCTGGACGTCAAGGTGCTGGAATTGGCCGCGCTCAAGGGCATCTTCGCCGACGTCGTGACCGAACAGGTCTCCTACGTCAACGCCCCGGTCATCGCCGAGCAGCGGGGCATCAACGTCCGCCTGATCACCACGCCGGACACCGAGTCGTACCGCAACCTCCTGACGCTGCGCGGTGCCCTGAGCGACGGCAGCCAGATCTCCGTCGCCGGGACACTGACGGGTCCCAAGCAGATCCAGAAGCTCGTGGGCGTCAACGGCTACGAGGTGGAAATTCCCATCAGCGAACACCTGGTGGTGGTTGCCTATGCGGACCGTCCCGGTGTCATCGGCACCATCGGCCACATCCTGGGCATGAACAACATCAACATCGCCGGCATGCAGGTTGCGCGCCAGGCCGAGGGCGGCCAGGTCTTGGCCCTCCTGACCATTGACAGCTCGGTTCCGCAGCAGGTCCTTGACGCGATCAAGGCCGGCATCGGTGCCGAGATGGTGCGGGAAGTCGACCTCGAAGACTGACCTCCCGCCTAATCGGTGAACTTCTCGTGACAGACGTTAACTTCTGCCACGTATGATTGGCCGGTCTGCGTACAATGGCTGGGTCCGATTTTCGGATCCGGCCGGCAGACCGGCCATTATTTTTTGCACACCCGGCAGGGGACGCCTTCACATCCGTTAGATGTGGACAGAGGTGTGCGCTCACGCAATCCAGCTTTCAGGGAGCCCAATGAACGCCGTCCAGAGGTTCATCAGAAGCCGAGTGCTTTTGCTGACCGCGGCCATTTTGATCGTCGCCATGTGCCTGTCCGTCCTCGTCCAGGGCCAGTCACAGGCAGCGCTCAACCGAACAGTCGACCAGAATTCCCGCGGACTTTATGACATCCTGGTCCAGGCCAAGGCAGGTTCCGGCGGCGCACTCATGCAGCCGGAAATCGCCAACGGCCAGGGCGGTATCAGCTTCGATCAGCTTGATGGCATCAGGAAGCTCACCGGCACCTCAGTGGCGGCCCCCATCAGCCTCGTTTCACGGGTATCGCAGAACCTCGAAGCGCCACGGCTTGACGCAATGGACTACCTCGGATTCAACGCCGGCCTCGTGGGCACGGCGACCGCAGGGGAGCCCGGCGGAACCGACCCCAGCAAGTGGCCGGCAGCGGAATCGGTCCTCACTGACGAGGCCAAGAAATACCGCATGACGGCCACTGCGGTCAGCTCCGACGGACAGTCGGAACAGACCCTGTTCAAGTCCATGGCCGAAGGTTCCCTCGGCAAGGCCAAGCTCGTCGAAGAGCAGACCGCCGGCGGCAAGAGCATCCGCATCGTAGGCGCCGATGGGGAAACGGGCATCAAGTTCCCGGCTCCCGCGGGCGGCTCCGAACACAACCTTTTCAACCTGTCGGTGTCCCTGCCGCTGGCGCCACAGGTGACAGAGTCCGTCGTCGCCGTCGACCCCGTGTCCGAACGTGCCCTCCTGGGCACCGCCGGCGACTTCCTTGCTCCGCTCGAAAAGGCGCCGCCGGCAGACGCCCGGAACGCCGGGGCCATAGGCCGCCACTTCGAAAGCCTGTTCACCACGGGAATCAGCATGCAGGAGCTTGAAGAGGGGCCTGACTTCCTCGGCGTCAAGCTCAAGTACTGGGCACCCCTGATGACCCAGTACCAGCAGGCCAAGCGCGCAGGGCAGCTCACCGCTGATTCCCAGGCGATCCCGCTGATCGTCCGCTCCGGCACCTCCCTCGACCTCAAGTACTCGGTCAAGATCGAGGAAATCGACGGCTCCGGAAACGTGGTCAAGGACGTGGGCACGGTGACTCGTTCGCTGGACAAGGACTACCTTCCGTTCGTTTCCAAGTCGCCGTTCGCCCTGTCCTGGCCGGGCTCGCAGGACTACTCCCAGCTGCTGGGGAACACCGGCAACTTCAGCCAGGGCCTCTACAACCCGGCAACGTGGAGCACCGACTTCGCGTCCGCCCCCAAATACACCGACGGTGCCACCGCCGGCAACGGCGCCGTGGACAAGACCGCCACACCGGGGGAGTGGGTGACCGTCAACCGCCTTCCGGAGAAGGGTGCGGGCGGAGCGCCCGTCGACCAGACCCAGCGCGAGCCTGTTGACGAACGTTCCTACCGCGACAGCCTGGAGACCGGCACCAAGGTCGCCGCGCCGCTGGCCATGGTCTACGGCACGTTCGACGCCGAGAAGGTCAAGGAAGCCGCCGGGGACGTCAACCGGCTGCCCCTGGGCGGCTACGATCCGTCGCCCCTCACCCTGACCGAGGACGCCCAAGGCAAGAAGGTGGAGAACACCGAACTCAAGCCGTCACTGAGCGCGACGGGACTGGTCAGCCAGTCTGCCGGTGCGATTACCGACTACTACGGCCTCGCCGCCGCCCGGGGATACGAACAGAACGCTTCGGTCATCGACGCCGTCCGCGTCAAGGCCAAGGCGCCGGGCAGCTGGAAGGAGTCCCAGCCGGAGGTCGAGAAACTCGCGGACGAAATCCGCGACATGGGCCTCGAAGCAACGGTTGTTGCCGGCTCGGCGCGTGAAGACGCCAACATTTTCGTTCCCGGATACTCCAAGGACGGCGCCGGCAAGGAATCCGCGCTGGGCACCGTCACCCAGTCGTGGGTCCGCCAGGATGCAGCCGACGCCGTGTCCGGTTCCCTGACCGGAACCAACGTGACGCTGCTGTTCCTCACCCTGTGCGGTGCCGCTTTGCTGACCGGCGCCTCCACCGTCAGCTACATCCGCCAACGCCGCCGCGAAGCCGGCACCCTGCGGGCCATGGGGTGGACCCAGAACAGGATCCGCAGCTGGGTTCTCGCCGAGTTCGGCGTCGGAGCGGCCATGCTGGCGATTGCCGGGATCATCCTGAGCCTGGTCAGCTGGAACCTCGCTACGGTCATCGTTTCCGCCTCAGTGCTGGTGCTCTACGCCGCCGCCGCCTACTTCGCGGCACGGCAGCTGAGGCACCGTGACGAAATCGACCAGGAGCCGCAGCACGACGAGCGGCTGATCGCCGTCGACTCCCCGCTCACGTTCGCCAACCGCCAGTTGAGCACCAACAAATTCAACACGATCTCGCTGGCCGTGGCAGTCGGGGTTTTTGGTGCCGCCGTTGGTGGCCTGATCGCCCTGCTGATCGACATCCCGAGAGCCGCCGGCGCCAGTGCCCTCAGCGGCCTGGCTGCTGCCAGCGTGGCGCTGCCTAGCATCGTCCTGGCACTCTCCGGAGTAGCTGTGGGGCTGGTGCTGACCCTTGTCACCGGACGGTTCGAGCTCCAGGCCAAGCGGCAGTACCTCGGCACCCTCGAAGCCATGGGCTGGAACCCGGACATGCTGGGCCAGGTCCGGCTGTTCGAAAACGCCCTCGTGGGCACGGTGGCCCTGCCGCTCGGCGTGGTCGGCGCCCTCGGCATCGGCCTCCTGCTCGCCCCCTATGCTGCGCTCTGGGCCGCCCTGGCCGGACTCGTGGCTGTACTTTGCTGGATTCCAATTGCAACGAAAGTGGTCCAATGAACAACGACCTGAATCTCGACCGGATTCCCCAGGATGACGCCGGGGACGGCTCGCTCCAGACCCGTGCAAACACCATCCTGAAGGCCGCAGACCACGGGACCCCGCTGGAACTGAGCAACATCACCATCCGCTACGGCGGCCAGAAGGGCGGAGCCGACGCCGTCAACGTCGTCGAAGGCTTCGACCTGACCCTCCACGCCGGAGAAATGCACTGCGTCGCCGGCCGAAGCGGTTCCGGCAAGACCAGTATCCTGACCGTCGGCGCCGGCCTTACCCTGCCGACGTCGGGCCGTGTGTACTGGGAGGGCCAGTCCCTCGAGAGCATGGGCGACGACGAAATCGCCGACCGCCGCCGGGCCCTGATCGGCTACGTCGACCAGGGCGGCGCGCTGATTGACGGCATGAGCGCACTGGAGAACGTACTGCTGCCGGCCGTGCCGGACGGCGAAGTGGACCAGCGCCGCGACATGGCAAAGGACCTCCTGGACCTTGTCGGCCTGGGCCGTCGCATGCGCCACCGTCCGGCCCAGCTGTCCGGCGGCGAGCGGCAGCGTGTGGCGATCGCACGTGCCCTGATCCTGGGCACCCGCGTCCTCGTGGTCGACGAACCGACGGCGAGCCTGGACCGTACCTCGGCCAACCGCATCATCAGCATCCTGAAGGACACCACGTCCGACGGAATTGCCGTGCTGGTGGCGTCACATGACCACGAACTTGTCCGGCTCAGCGATACCCTGACCGAACTGATCTAGATTTAGGGGTAGCGTTCCACCAGCTCCCGGCCCGCACCGCTTCCGAAAAAAGGTAACTTCCCAGAGTGTCGTCTTCAGCCCAGACCCCGTTCTACATCACCACCGCCATTACGTACCCCAACGGCGTGCCGCACATCGGCCATGCCTACGAGTACATTGCCACCGACGCAATGGCCCGGTTCAAGCGCCTGGACGGCTACGACGTTTTCTTCCTGACCGGCACGGACGAGCACGGCATGAAGATCGCTCAGACGGCCGAAAAGGAAGGCATTACGCCCAAGGAGCTGGTGGATCGGAACGCCGAAATCTACAAGGCCGCCCACTCCGCCCTGGGAATCTCGTACGACCGCTTCATCCGCACCACGGACGAGGACCACTACGCCGCTTCCCAGGCCATCTGGAAGAAGATGGAGGCCAACGGGGACATCTACCTGTCCAAGTACGAGGGCTGGTACTCGGTCCGCGACGAGGCGTATTACGTTGAAGACGAGACCGTCGTCAAGGAAGACGGTCTCCGCTACTCGCGCGAGACGGACACCGAGCTGACCTGGACGGCCGAGGAAAGCTACTTCTTCCGGCTCTCCGCCTACCAGGACAAGCTGCTGGCACTGTACGAGGCACACCCGGAATTCGGTGCCCCGCAGTCCCGCTTCAACGAGGTCATCAGCTTCGTCAAGCGGGGGCTGGACGACCTCTCCATCAGCCGCACCACGTTCGACTGGGGCGTTCCCGTGCCCGGCAATGACAAGCACGTCATGTACGTGTGGGTCGACGCGCTGACCAACTACCTGACCGGCGTCGGTTACCCGGACATCGACTCGGAATCCTTCAAGAAATTCTGGCCCGCCGATGTCCACGTGATCGGCAAGGACATTTCCCGCTTCCACGCCATTTACTGGCCGGCGTTCCTGATGAGCGCCGGGCTGGAACTGCCCAAGCGGATCATGATCCACGGATTCCTGAACAACAACGGCGTCAAGATGTCCAAGTCGCTGGGCAACGTGGTGGCTCCGTCGGATTTCGTGGCACAGTACGGCCTGGACCAGGTGCGCTTCTTCTTCCTCCGCGAGGTGCCCTTCGGCGCCGACGGGAGCTACAGCCACGAGGCCATCGTCGGCCGGATGAACTCCGACCTCGCCAACAACTTCGGGAACCTGGCACAGCGCTCACTGTCGATGGTCGCCAAGAACTGCGAGGGCCGGGTCCCGGTCCCCGGCGTCTTCACTGCAGAGGATGCCGCGCTGCTGGCGCAGGCCAACGGACTGCTGGACGCCGCCCGGGCCGCGTTCGAGAAGCAGGAATTCAGCCGCGCCCTGGAAGCGATCTGGGGCGTCCTTGGCGACACCAACGCGTACTTCGCCGAGCAGGCGCCATGGGTGCTGCGCAAGACCGACGTCGAGCGCATGAACACGGTGCTGTACGTGACCGTTGAGGTGCTCAGGATCGTTGCGATCCTGGTCCAGCCGGTCATGCCGACCGCGTCCGCCGCACTGCTGGAAACCCTCGGCCAGCCCGACGGCGACGCCCGCCTGTTCGCGGCGGTCGCCGCGCCGCTCGTTCCCGGCACGGAGCTCCCTGCACCGGCCCCGATCTTCCCGAAGTACGAGGAGCCGGCCGAAGCGTAGTCCGGCCGGACACCCTGGCGTCCCGCCATAATTCCCCCGATGCTCCCTCACTTGCCACAGCAGGTGGGGGAGCGCTTTTATGCCCGCTGATTTGCCGGTGCGAGGTTCGGGCCGTGGCAGAAGCGCCCAAGTTTCCAAGTAGTCCGCCGTATGCGTGCGAGTGAATATTTTCACGAAGCAGGTAATTGGTACCTGTGCCTGTTTGAGTAAACGCGTACCTGTTACTCGGGTTTAACCGGAGCCGCAAACCTAGCCTGAAAAGGCAAGCGAACTGATGACACTGTCTGGGGAGTAACTGTCGCCTTCACTTCGCTGTTTGAGGTCTCACACAGGTTTTGTTTTTACTGGTCTCGAAGACGGTTACTCCGCACAGTCTGGTCAGTTCGAATCGGATTTGGTATGGAGGGACCGAACATGAAACGGACAATAGCCACTCTGGGGGTGGTGGGCCTCGGCGTTATGGGGGCCACAGTGGCGGCCTACGCCGCGCCACCGGCTTCCAGCGACGGAAACAGCATTATCATCTGCCACGCCAAGGGCGGATCTGGAAGCTATACAGCGGTAGAGGTCAGTGTCAACGGGCTTTCGGGACACAGCGGGCACGCTGACGACGTTGTCCCGCAGAACAATGGCGACACTCTGCCGGGCGGCCAGAACCTGACACCGGCGAATCTCGCACTTCTCGCCCAGGGCTGCGCGGGCGGGGGTGTCGTACCGACAACTCCGCCGCCGCCTCCGCCCACGGACGAACCAACGGATGAGCCGACGGTCACCCCGACGGTCACCCCGACGGATGAGCCGACGGACGAACCAACGGTCGAGCCGACGGTCCCGCCGACTGATACGTCGACGACTCCTGCGGTTGTCACAGTGGTAGTGCCGCCGGCAACCACACCGGCGGCCGTCACGCCGGCTCCCGCTGCAGTGACCCCGGTTGCGTCAACGCCCCAGGGGGCTGCCGCAGCATCCGTTCCGGCAGCTAGCAATACGGGCTACAACGTCCAGACGGCCGTGGGCAGCTCCCCTGGCGGAGTCCCCGCCTGGCTGACCATCCTGACCGGCCTCTTTACCGCGGCAGGTGCCTGGGTGCTCGTCAAGAGCGGCCTGCGGTCGCGCGGCGCAAGCAGCTAGGACTGTAAACCCCGGGGCGGGTGCCGTGAACTTACGGCGCCCGCCCTCCGGTTGTGCATCACCTTCCTAAAATCTTCAGGAGCCCAGCATGGTCTGTCACGTCCGGTACCGGCATAGGCATGCCGCCCGTATCCGCAGCCTGGTTCTTAGCACCCGGGACCTCCTGGTGCTGGCCTTCTGCGTCGCGGGGATTCTCGGGGCCTGGCTGGCCTACGGTGTGACCGGATCCGGCAACCACGGAGCAACTGCGGCCGGGGAACCGGCGGCAATAGTCCTGTCCGGGCGCTTGCCGGATCCGCTGGCGCAGGCCACGATGCCTGCCGCCGGAGCGCAGGCCGCGGAATCCGTTGCAAAGACGGATCCTGTTGCGTTGCACGCCGTACCGTTGCCTGCCGAGCCGTTGGCCGCAGGCGGTGCAGCCCCGGCGGCACCGCCTGCTCCTTCCTATCCCGCGGCGGCGGCACCGCAGCGCATCATCTACCCGGCTGCCGGCATGGACGTTGTGGTGCACCCCCTGGAACCGGAGTCGGTCGACGCCGCAAGCCACAGCATCGTGCCACCGGAGACGATGGATGGCTACTGGCTCGCGAACCTCGGGACGCCCGGCGCTGGCTCCGTGAACACCAGCTATGTCATCGGCCACAGCTGGGAGGGGCTTGACGCGCCGTTCAACCACTTGAGTTCCGCCGCCGCGGCCGGGGACGAGTTGACAGTTGCCACGTCAACCGGCGCCATCACCTACAGGGTGGACTCCGTGACCACGTACACGAAGGCCACCTTGAAGGACAGCCCCATCTGGGCAGTGGTTCCCAACCGGTTGGTCCTTATCAGCTGCTACACGGAGGATCCGTGGGGTAAGAACGTTGCCGTCGTCGCCTCGCCCCTGCCAGGCCGCTGATACGCACCGGCCGGCATTCCTGGCTGTTCGAATATTGAGACGACTTGACCATCATGTGGATAGCTTGGTTACGCTGAAACGATGAGCGCACCCACGATTAATCTTGCTGTCATTCCCGGCGACGGCATCGGCCCCGAAGTTATCGCCGAAGCGTTGAAAGTGTTGGAGAAGGTTGTAGCCGCCGAAGGCGTCACGCTGGACCAGACCCACTACAAGCTGGGAGCCCAGCATTGGCTTGAGACGGGCGAGACCCTCCCGGAGGCAGTACTCAGCGACCTCCGCACCCGCGATGCCATCCTCTTCGGCGCCGTCGGTGCAGCCCCCGGTGACACCCGGATCCCTTCCGGCATCATCGAACGGGAGATGCTGCTGAAGCTTCGCTTCAGCCTGGACCATTTCGTCAACCTGCGCCCGTCACGCCTCTTCGGCACGGTCGGCAGCCCGCTGGCCAATCCCGGCGACATCGATTTCATTGTGGTCCGCGAAGGCACCGAGGGCCCGTATGTAGGCAACGGCGGCACCCTGCGGGCCGGGACCAAGCACGAGGTTGCCACCGAGGTTTCGCTGAACACGGCCCACGGCGTGGAACGGGTTGTCCGGGACGCATTCCGCAGGGCCAGCGAACGCCCGCGCAAGCACGTCACCCTTGTCCACAAACACAATGTCCTGGTTTACGCCGGCCATTTGTGGAAGCGGACAGTCGAAGCGGTGGCGCAGGAATTCCCGGACGTTACCCACGACTACCTGCACATCGATGCTGCCACCATCTTCATGGTCACCGACCCCGCACGCTTCGACGTCATCGTCACGGACAACCTCTTCGGTGACATCATCACCGACCTCGCCGCTGCCGTCACCGGCGGCATTGGCCTCGCGGCCTCGGGCAATATCAACATGGAACGCACCGCTCCGTCCATGTTTGAACCCGTGCACGGATCTGCCCCTGACATCGCCGGTCAGCAAAAGGCCGATCCAACGGCGGCAATCCTGTCGGCGGCCCTGCTTCTGGACCACCTCGGCTATGCGGAGGCAGCGAAGAAGATCGAAGCGGCAGTCATTGCCGACGTCGAAACCCGGGATGGCCGGGAGCGCACCACCAGCGCGATCGGTGACGCAATCGCCGCCGCCGTTTAGGGCCACGCATCGGGCGTAAGCTAGTTTCGAATCACCAATAATGCTGCCGTGGTCCGACGCTGAACCACGTTCACACACCAGGCAGCCGACCGTGGAGGAACCATGACTCAGACTGCCCATGGCGTCGAATTCACCCATCAGCCTTCGGTAACCCCGAAGTCTGCTGAAGAGCGAGCAGCCATCCTGGCGAACCCGGGTTTCGGCAACTATTTCACCGACCACACCGCAGTTGTCGACTACAGCGTCGACGAGACCGGCAAGGGCGGCTGGCATGACGCGCGCATCGAGGCATACGGTCCCATCTCGCTTGACCCGTCGGCGGCGGTGCTGCACTACGGCCAGGAGATCTTCGAGGGCCTCAAGGCCTACCGCCATGCCGACGGCTCGGTCTGGACGTTCCGCCCGGAGGCCAACGCCGCCCGGCTGAACAAGTCCGCCCGCAGGCTGGCGCTGCCGGAGCTTCCGGAGGAGTACTTCCTCGGCGCCATCCGCGAACTTGTGCAGGCCGACCGCGAGTGGGTTCCCGCCGGGGACGGCGAGGCGCTCTACCTGCGCCCGTTCATGATCGCCACGGAAGCGTTCCTGGGTGTCCGCGCGGCCAGGGAAGTCTCCTTCCGCGTGATTGCATCACCGGCCGGAAACTACTTCGGCGGCGAGCTGAAGCCGGTGTCGATCTGGATCTCCCGGGAGTATGCCCGGGCTGGCCGCGGCGGCACCGGTGCAGCCAAGTGCGGCGGCAACTACGCAGCCTCCCTCATCGCCCAGCAGGAGGCCGAGGCCCACGGCTGCAAGCAGGTCCTCTTCCTGGACCAGTTCAATGACAACGCCGTGGAAGAACTCGGCGGCATGAACGTTTTCTTCGTGATGAAGGACGGCTCGCTGGTCACCCCCGCCCTGACCGGGACCATCCTGGAAGGCGTCACCCGGATGTCCGTCATGCAGGTGGCCAAGGACATGGGCCGCACCGTCACCGAGCGCAAGATCACCCTGGACGAATGGCGGGATGGCGTCGCCTCGGGCGAGATCACCGAGGTCTTCGCCTGCGGGACTGCAGCTGTCATCACGCCCATCGGAGTGCTCAAGGACGCCACCGAGTTCATCGGTTCCGAGGATGCGAAGGCGGGGGAGACCACCATGGCCATCCGCGAGCAGCTTCTCGGCATCCAGACGGGCACGGTCGAGGACACCCACGGCTGGCTGACGCGCCTCGCCTGAGTCTCCCCACTTTCCTGACGCACGACGCCGGGTGGGCCGTAAGCATTACGGCCCACCCGGCGTCGTGCGTTAACAGTGCGAAGATGGGTGGGTGAATCCCGAATCCTTTCCGTCGATTCTTCCGGCCAGCGACCTGACGCGGTTCCGGCTAGCACCCAACCCCGGACCCATGAGCCTTGACGGGACCAATTCATACCTGCTGGGCGGCCCCGATTCGGGCAGCACCGTGGTGGTGGACCCCGGGCCGCTGGACGAACAGCACCTGCGGGAACTGGCCGGGGCAGGGAGGGTGGAGCTCATCCTCATCACGCACCGTCATGCCGACCACACCGCGGCGGCGGCGCGCTTCCACGAGCTCACCGGGGCGCCAGTGCGCGCAGCAGATGCACGGCACTGTCACGGCGGGATTCCCCTGGCTGACGGGGAAACCATCCTCGCGGCGGGGGTTGAGATCCGTGTGATTGCCACGCCCGGCCACACCTCGGACTCGCTCTGTTTTCATCTGCCCGCCGACGGCAGGCACGGATCGGTACTGACCGGCGACACAGTTCTGGGCCGCGGCACCACGGTGCTGGACTTCCCCGATGGCAAACTGGGCGACTATCTGGCAACCCTGGACAGGCTTGAGGGCATTGGCCCGGCCACCGTGCTGCCTGGTCACGGAGCCGTGCTCCCGGCGCTCGATGAAGTTGTCCGTGCCTACCGGAACCACCGGCACGAACGGCTCGCGCAGATCCGGGCTGCCCTGGCGGGCCTTGGGCCATCTGCGGGGGTGGGCGAAATCACTGATGTCGTCTATGCGGATATCGACCCCGCCGTCCGTACGGCCGCTGAGAACTCCGTGGCCGCACAGCTGGAGTTCCTCCGCGGCTGAGCACCGGGATGCCGGGCTCCGGCGCGGTGCTGGCGCGGCAGTGCCCGCGGCGGGACGCCCGAGCGGAGACTGTACGCTAGGAACCATGCGTATCGCCCGTTTTGTAGCTGATTCTGATCCCCTCTACGGTGTTGTTGAAGGCGAGCCCGGCAGTGAGGTAGTCACTGTTATCAAGGGCGACCCCTTCTTTCACGGCGTGGAACGAACCACAATAAAGCACAAGCTGGAGGACGTTCGCCTCCTCGCGCCGATCATTCCGCGCAGCAAAGTGGTGGGCGTGGGCCGCAACTTCGTCGAGCACGCCGCGGAACTGGGCAACGAGGTCCCCAAGCAGCCGCTGCTGTTCCTGAAGCCGAACACCTCGGTGATCGGCCCCAACGATCCCATCGTGCTGCCCGAATTCTCCGAGGAAGTCTCCTTCGAGGCCGAGCTGTGCGTCGTCATCGGCCGCATCTGCAAGGACGTGCCCGAGGACCGCGTGGATGACGTCATCTTCGGCTACACCTGCGGCAACGACCTCACCGCCCGCGACGTCCAGAAGACGGACCTGCAGTGGGCACGGGCCAAAGGCTTTGACACTTCGGCGCCGCTGGGCCCGTGGATCGAAACCGAGCTCGACACCGAGGACCTCCGGATCCAGGGCCGGCTCAATGGGGAACTGCGCCAGGACGGCAGCACGAGCCAGATGATTCGGGGCGTCCGCGAGCTCGTCTCGGTAGTCTCCCAGGCCTTCACGCTGCTTCCCGGCGACGTGATTATGACCGGTACGCCCGCTGGTGTGGGCGTGGTTGCGGCCGGCGACCGCTTTGAGGTGGAGATCGAAGGCATCGGCCGGCTCTCCAACCCGATCGTCCGGCGCTAGCGGCGAGGCCCGGCCTCCGGGCAGGCGGTAAAGTTGGAGTCACTATGACTACTCCTTCTGTGTCCAACGCCGTCTCCAGTCCTGCCGTCACCGCCGAAACCCCGGTCCGGGTGCGGTTCTGCCCGTCGCCCACGGGCACGCCGCACGTCGGCCTGATCCGCACGGCGCTGTTTAACTGGGCATACGCCCGGCATACCCAGGGAACCTTTGTCTTCCGCATTGAGGACACGGATGCGGCGCGGGACTCGGAAGAGAGCTACGAGCAGTTGCTTGAGGCCCTGAAGTGGTTGGGCATCTCGTGGGAAGAGGGCGTGGAAACAGGCGGACCGCACGAGCCGTACCGCCAGTCACAGCGCCTGGATCTCTACAAGGACGTCGTGGCCAAGCTGCTGGAAGCCGGCTACGCCTACGAGTGCTACTCCTCGCCGGATGAAGTTGAAGCGCGCCACCGTGCCGCCGGCCGCGACCCCAAGCTCGGCTACGACAACTTCGACCGTGAACTGACCGAGGAGCAGATTGCCGCGTTCAAGGCGGAAGGCCGCGAACCGGTGCTCCGTGTCCGCATGCCCGATGAGGACGTCACCTTCACCGACATGGTCCGCGGCGAAATTACCTTCAAGGCCGGAAGCATCCCGGACTACGTGATTGTTCGCGCTGACGGGTCCCCGCTGTACACCCTGGTGAACCCGGTGGATGACGCGCTCATGGGGATCACCCACGTCCTGCGCGGCGAGGACCTGCTGTCGTCCACCCCCCGCCAGGTGGTGCTGATCCGCGCGCTGATGGACATCGGCGTCGCAAACTACATGCCGGTGTTCGGCCACCTTCCCTACGTGATGGGCGAGGGCAACAAGAAGCTGTCCAAGCGTGATCCGCAGTCCAACCTGTTCCTGCTCAGGGACCGCGGATTCATCCCCGAGGGCCTGCTCAACTACCTCTCCCTGCTGGGCTGGAGCCTGTCCGCCGACGAAGACATCTTCACGGTGGAACAGCTCATCGAGCACTTCGACGTCCACGACGTACTTGCCAACCCGGCACGCTTTGACATCAAGAAGGCTGAAGCGATCAACGGCACGCACATCCGGATGCTGGAAGCGGACGACTTCAGGGGCCGTCTCGTTCCTTACCTCCGCGCAGCCGGCCTCGTGGGGGAGAGCCTTACGGCCCGCGAAGAGGAGATCCTTGCCGAGGCAGCACCTCTGATCCAGGAGCGCATCGCCCTGCTGGGCGAGGCTCCCGAGATGATTTCCTTCCTGTTCAAGAACGACGACGCCATCGACGTTGCGGACGACGCCCGCAAGGGACTGCCGGAAAACCTCACCGAGGTGCTGGACGCGGCAATCGCAGCCCTCGACGCCGTGGCTGACTGGAACGCCGAGAGCATCCAGGCCGCGCTGAAGCAGGCGCTCGTGGAAGGCCTGGGCGTGAAGCCGAGGCTGGCGTTCGGCCCGGTCCGGACGGCCATTTCCGGGCGCCGGATTTCACCGCCGCTCTTTGAGTCAATGGTGATCCTGGGCAAGGCATCCTCGTTGGCCCGCCTGCACGCTTTCCGCGGCTGATGACTGCACTGCGTGGCGACGGCGGCCGTGTGCTGCACACGGGCTTCGGCGTCATCCGGGGCGTGCTGTTCGATATTGACGACACCCTCGTGGACCTCGAATACGCCATGACCACGGCGCTGCGTGATGTCAGCGAGCATCTCCTGCCCGGCCTGGACCAGGCCGGGTGGGAGAAATTCGGGCGGATCTTCACGCACGAAACCACACATTTCTATGACCGCTACCTGGCCGGGGAGCTGACTTTCAACGAGCAGCGGCTCCTCCGCGGGCGGGCCGCCCTGGGACATTTCGGGGTGGAACTGGAAGAGGGGGAGGAATCCCACGCGTGGGTTACGTCCTACGCCGCCCTGCAGCACGGCTATGTCCGTGCGTTTGAAGACGTGGCCCCTGTGCTGGACGCCCTCGACGCCGCAGGAATTCCCTACGGAGCGGTGAGCAACAACGTGCACGATTACCAGCGGGTGAAGCTGGATACTGCGGGACTTCAACGGATCAGGGTGCTGGTGGGCACGGACACCGTGGGCGTGCCCAAACCGGATCCGGCCATCTACCTCGAGGGCGTACGCCTCCTTGGCAGCAGCGCCGCTGAAACGCTCTATGTGGGAGACAACCGCCTGCTGGACGCGGAAGGTTCGACGGCGGCCGGCCTGCTGGGCGTATGGCTGAACCGCAGCGGTGAAACGGAGTCTGTTTTTGCCGGCCACCAGGTGGGGTCGCTCGTCGAGCTGCTGGGATAGCCCGCGGCCGGTGGCCCCGCCCGGTCCGGGCG
>NZ_JBWKYC010000006.1:0-60187 GCF_059423525.1 Arthrobacter sp. GW460-12-1-14-TSB2 | reverse complement strand
TTACTTGTATTAAGGCAGGCGATCTCCCGGCCGGGGGGGGGGGGGGCCACCGGCATGATCACACCGGTTCGCCGGCATTCCGCCGTTTGCGCAAGGCGGCATACGCGCCCACTGAACCAAGCCCCAGGACTCCCACCATGCCGATGGCCGTAACCCCGTCCCGCTGCCCCACCATGTCTGATGGTGAGACCGCGGCCGCACTCGAGTAGAGCGTTTCCGTCCCGGCCGCCACCTTCGCGTTCCCCTCCGCGAGCTTGCCCGACCCGGTGGCCAGCTGCGTGGAACCGGAGGCCAGCTTGGTGTTGCCTTCCGAGAGCTGCGCGGCTCCGACTGCAAGGGCCTCCGAACCACGCAGCAGGCCGGGGTTCGCGGGATCTGCCGGGTCGCCCTTGATGCCGGCATTCAAGGTCCCGGTTCCAGCGGCCAGCCGGGCCGAACCTTCGGTCATGCTTGCGGCGGCCTTGAGCAGGCCCGGACGATCCGGGTTCCCGGGTACGCCGTCCATGCCCACCCTGATCTTGGCGGTCCCGTCCGCGAGGAGCCGGGTGCCAAGGACAACACCGGGGTTTTCCGGATCCTGGCTGTTGAGTTTGCCGCTTAGGGTGGTAAAGCCGGCGGTCAGCTTGCCGGCCCCGGCCTGCAGTTCCGCGGTGCCTTCATGGAGCCGTGAGGCGCCGGACTGCAGCTGGGCGGCGCCGGCGTCCAGCTTTTGGGCACCTGCGGTGATCTTCGCGATCTTGTCCCTGACGACCGAAAGCGGCACGAGTCCCTGTACGGGATCGTTCGCGGCGGCCTGCAGCAGCTCCAGCGCCTGCGCAAGGGCAGCGGTGCCCGTACCCGTTTCCGGGTTGCCGTTGGCCCCGCGGTAGCCCTTGAGCTGGTCTGTTCCGGCAGCAAGCTGGCCGGCGCCGGCTTCCAGCTTGGATGCACCGGCGCTGAGCCGGGTCGCGCCGTCGGCGAGGTTATTCTCTGCGCTCCCGGATGCAGTGGGCGTCAGCGCTGCGGAGAGCTGTACCGCACCGGCCGCCAGTTTGCCGGCACCGTCATCGACCTTGTACACCCCCGGGGCGAGCTTCGTCGTGACGTCCGTCTCGATCTTCACCGCACCGGCCGCAAGTTTCTCGGCGCCGGCCTGGAGTTGGTCCGCACCGGGGGCCAGCCGATCGGCGATGCCGGCGCGCACCTTCTGCGCCCCGGCGGCTAGCTTGCCGGCCCCTGTGTCTGCCAGCGTGGCGCCGGCGGCGAGCTTCCCGGCGCCGTCCTTGAGCTGATCGGCACCTGCGGAGGCCTGGCCGGCTCCGTCCTTGAGCCTCGATGATCCTTCGGTGATGCGGCCGGTGACGACGGTGTAGAAACCCAGCAAGGCAATAAGGAGCAAGGCAAGGAGCGCTATGGCGATCTGTTGGCCGCGCGTGCGGGGGTTCGGGGGAGCAGTGGCACGACTCTGTGGCACGGTTGGTTCCTCTCGACGGTCCTGGCGGAAACGTGTGTGGCCCCCGGAAGTGTCCAGCCGTGATGCAGCTAACATTCTGAAATGAGCGCAGAACTGCCGGTCGGGCTGGCTTCGGGGAGGTGGTTACTCTGCGGTAACTTACCGAGCGTAAACTTGTTTGCCCCGGAATGGCAAGGATTTTCTCGCGGGTCGACCCGAATGGCGTGCCATCACAGGGGCCCGGGCGTGCGGCGGCAGGGGAGTCGGACCCCGATTTGTGCCATCCAAAACTCTCGGGTAAAGTAATTACTCGTGCTGAGGCGCTGAGAGCGAAGGTTTAGGCCTGAAAGTCCAGCCCGAAAGTTCCATTGGGATATGGTGTAATTGGCAACACTACGGTTTCTGGTACCGTCATTCTAGGTTCGAGTCCTGGTATCCCAGCTCTGAGAAAGCTGCATTCCGATGCGGAAGATCAGGGGTTTCGAGCGGTTTGTCCGATTTGAAACACTGGCTTTGTGTGTGAAATACTCACTGAGCCTGATAGCAGAAATGCTATCTGGAAAGTACGCGGCCCCATCGTATAGCGGCCTAGTACGCTGCCCTCTCACGGCGGTAACGCGGGTTCGAATCCCGCTGGGGTCACCACTGAAACGGTCCCGGGCAACAGCCCGGGGCCGTTTTTTATGTGCCCGGATACTTTCCCTGCTATTCCCCGCCGAATGGTCCTTTCCCCTGGAACCGCGAGGGGGATGTGACCGCCTGGAGGGGACTTCCTGGGCGATGCCCGAGCCGGACCAGCGCTGAACTGGCATGATGAAGCTGTGACGTCACCATCTGAGAGTTCGCCCCCGGGAACTGCCGCGCAAAACACGCGGGCGGCCGCGGCCGTGGAACTGCTCGAAGCTGTGCGCACGGACCTTGGCGCGGCCCGGCTGCCGCTTGCACTGCCCGGCGCGGACGCTGCCCGCCTCGATATCAGGAACGCGCTGGCACAGCTGGACGACTACATCCTCCCGCGCTTCCGCAGCCTGGACGCCCCGCTGCTGGCGGTGGTTGGCGGATCCACCGGTGCCGGCAAATCCACGCTGGTCAATGCCCTCGTGGGCCACCCGGTCACGAGGGCGGGCGCCATCCGGCCGACCACCAGGCAGCCGATCCTGCTTCACCACCCGGCGGACGCAGCCTGGTTCGAGGACCAGCGGGTTCTGCCGAGCCTGAGCCGCATCAGGGGCACGGTAGTGGACACGCTGTTGCCCGCCAACCGGGCCGGAGCCGCGCCGGACGCCGCATCAATATCGTCCCTGGTGCTAGTGGGGCACCCCGCCGTGCCGGAAGGAATCGCCCTCCTGGATGCTCCGGACGTCGACTCCGTCTCGGATGACAACCGCAAGCTGGCGGGCCAGCTGCTCGCCGCCGCCGATCTCTGGTTATTCGTCACAACCGCGAACCGCTATGCCGACGCCGTGCCCTGGAAGCTGCTCCAGGACGCTGCCTCCAGGGACATCATGGTGGCAGTGGTCCTGGACCGCGTGCCTCCGGCGGCCGAGGCGGAGGTCAGCACGGACCTGAGGATGATGCTGCAGCGGGAGGGCCTGGGCGCGGCCCGCCTGTTTATTATTCCGGAGGTCACCCTTGACGGCCTCGGAATGCTGCCCGACGGGGCCGTGGAGCCCCTGGCACGCTGGGTGCGTGAACTGGCCGCGGACTCCGCCGGGAGGGCGGACATCGTCCGCCGGACACTGAACGGCACGGTTCGTGCGCTCAGCGGCAGAGTTGCCGCGCTGGCGCAGGCTTCGCTGGAACAGCAGCAATCGCGGGATGTCCTGGCCAAGGATGCCGCCGCGGCTTACCAGGATGCTGTGGCCCGGATTCTGGACGCCACTCGGGACGGCGCCCTCCTGCGGGGCGAAGTCCTTGCCCGGTGGCAGGACTTCGTGGGCACCGGGGAGTTCTTCCGCGTCCTGGAGCAGAACATCGGGCGCATGCGTGACCGCTTGGGTGCGTTCTTCCGCGGTGAGCCGACCCCGGCGGTCAAGGTCGAAACTGCCATTGAAACCGGGCTGCAGGCGGTCATCATTGACGAAGCTGCCACTGCGGCCGAGGACGCTGACCAACGCTGGCGCTCGGACCCTGCGGGACGCCAACTGCTGGGCACCGACGACCTTTCCGGCACCGGCGCCGGTTTCCCGGAGAAGGTTGCCGCGGAGATCCGTGCCTGGCAGGGAGCCCTCATGGAGCTCATCCGCACAGAGGGCCAGGGCAAGCGGACCCAGGCCCGGTGGCTCTCCTTCGGGGTCAACGGGCTCGGGGCCGCCCTGATGATCGTCGTTTTCTCCATGACGGCCGGCCTCACCGGACTGGAGATCGGCGTGGCGGGCGGCACCGCCGTCGTCGGTCAACGGCTCCTTGAGGCAGTCTTTGGCGAGGATGCCGTGAGGCGGCTCGCGAAGACTGCGCGGGAGGACCTGAACGCGAGGTGCCACAAGCTGATGCAGGCCGAACAGCGGCGTTTCCTCGACCGCCTGGACTTCACCACGGGCGTTTCGCCGGAAGTCCTCTCGGGCCATGCCCGCGCCCTTCAGCGACTGGCCGAGTCAGCATGAGCCGGCACAGCGGGACCAGGGAGGCCTCCCGGCTTGGCTCCCGCCTGGAAGCCCTCAACGACGCAAGGGAGCTCGCCGGCGGCGTAGTGCCGGACGAGGCCCTGGACGAAGTGCTCCAGGTGCTCGAGCGAGCCAGTTCCCGCCGTTCGCTGTCCTCGGACCACACGGTGGTGGGCTTCTTCGGCGCGACGGGCAGCGGTAAATCGTCGCTCTTCAACGCGGTCAGCGGCGCGGAAATCGCGACGGCGGCGGCCCGCCGCCCCACGACGTCGGAACCGCTGGCGGGTGTCTGGGGAGCGGAAGGCAGTGAGCCGCTGCTGGACTGGCTTGGCGTCAGCAGCCGGCACCACTCCGCAGCGGTGCCGGGGTTCGCCGACGAATCCACCGGCCTGGTCCTGCTGGACCTGCCCGATTTCGACTCAACCAAGGCCGCCAACCGGGAAATCGTCCAGCGGATGGTGGGATTGGTCGACGTCCTGGTGTGGGTGCTGGACCCCCAGAAATATGCGGACGCCGCTGTGCACAACGACTTCCTGACGCCGCTGGCTTCGCACGGAGCGGTCACGCTGGTGGTACTCAACCAGATCGACCGGCTTCCGCCCGCGGATGTCGAGCCGGTCCTGGAGTCCCTCAAAGCGATCCTTGCCCGGGACGGACTGGGCAGGGTCCGGATCCTCGGCGTCTCAGCGCTGACGGGCGCGGGAGTGGACAAGGTGCGGGCAGCTATCCGCCACGTCGTGGTGCAACGGCAGGCGTTGTCGCAGCGGCTGGCCGCGGATGTTTCCAAGGCCTCGGCGCAGCTTGCTGAGGCATCCGGGGCGGGAGAGGCCGCCGGTGTCACAGCGGGCACCCGGTCGCAACTGGCCGATGAGCTTGCGGCTGCCGCAAACGTCCAGCTGGTGGTGGACGCTGTGTCGCGGTCCTACCGGCAGGAAGCCATCCGGCGCACCGGCTGGCCGCTGACCCGTTGGCTGGTCCGGTTCCGGCCCGATCCGCTGCGGCGGCTGAACCTGCGCCGGGAGGGAGCCAATTCCGAAGTCAACAGGACGTCGCTGCCACCGGCGGGGGCTCCGGAACGTGCCAGGACGGACGCGGCCGTACGGGAATTCGCGGATGCAGCCAGTGCCGGGGCCCCGGGGCCCTGGCGGGCTGCCATCCGCAGTGCGGCGCGTGAAGGCCGTGACCGGTTGCCTGACGCGCTGGACCAGGCCATTGCCGGCACCGAGCTGATGGCCGGACGGAAATCGTGGTGGTGGGGACTGTTCAACGTCATCCAGTGGCTGGCCCTCGTCACGGCCCTGGGCGGCCTGGGCTGGCTCGGCATCCTGGCCGGCCTGGCGTATCTCCAGCTCCCGGTTCCTGAGGTTCCCCGGGTGGAAGGGTGGCCTGTTCCCACACTGATGATTGCCGGGGGAGTGGTGCTTGGCATTGTGCTGGCCCTCGCCGGGAAGTTTGCAGCAGCGGCCGCTGCCGGGCTGCGGGCAGCCGCGGCCGGGAAGAAGCTCAGGGCGGCCGTGGCTGCCGTCGCGGACAGGCTGGTGGTTGAGCCGGTTGAGGTGGAGGTCAGCAGGCTGAAGTCCTTTAACGCCGCGCTGAAATCCGCCCGCCGCGACTAGCGGGTTTCCAATGCCTCCGTGGCGTCGCGCACCTTGATCATGGTGCGAAGGTTGCGTGTGGTGGTTGTGGATTTGTAGCGGGCCTTGGATGACAGCTTGCTGAACGGGCTGTCCAGGGTGCCGCCCGCGGGAGCCAGCCAAGCCATCGCCTCCGGCCCAAGGCGGTGCTGCTGCGTCCCGTCCAGCCGGGAACCGGCCTCGAACAGCTCGTCCAGAACGGCCGTGTCCGAACTCAGCGTGACGTAGGTGTGCGTCGTCTTGTCCTCGGCCGGGTACGGGCACGCCTCGACCAGCGCGGCAACCCGGTCCGCGGTCAGCACCACCACCCAGGCGTCGTAGCCAAAGGCCTCACGGAGGCAGGCTTCGACGTCTTTCTTCACCGCCGCAGCGCCGAGATCGCTGGCCAGCACCACGTTGCCGCTGGCCAGCAGTGTTTTCACGCCCGCAAAGCCCTGGTCCTCCAGCGCACTGCGGAGGTCCGCCATTTTGATGTTGATGCCGCCCACGTTGATGCCGCGGAGGAAAACCGCATAGCTGTTCATGGGCACAGCCTACTTAGTCGTTGTTCTTGCGGAGTGCCTCGGTCAGCACCCGTGCGGCGTTACAGACGACTTCTGCGTGCAGCCGGCCGGGCTGGCGGGTCAGGCGCTCGATCGGGCCGGAAATGGAGACGGCGGCAATCACGCGTCCGGAGGGACCCCGCACAGGCGCCGAAACGGAGGCGACCCCCGGCTCGCGTTCGCCGAGGCTCTGGCCCCAGCCCCGCCGTCGTACGCCTGCCAGGACGGTGGGCGTGAAGCGCGCTGCCTGGAGTCCTTCGAGCAGCCGGTCGTGGTCTTCCCAGGCCAGCAGCACCTGGGCGGCGGAGCCGGCCTTCATGGACAGCTGTGTACCCACCGGGATGGTGTCGCGGAGCCCGATGGGGCGTTCGGCCGACGCGACACACACACGCCAGTCGCCCTGCCGGCGGAAGATCTGGGCGCTTTCGCCAGTGGCGTCGCGCAGCTGCATCAGGACCGGTCCCGCGGAGGCGATCAGCCGGTCCTCGCCGGCGGCGGAGGCGAGCTCCACGAGGCGGCTTCCCAGGACGAAGCGGCCCTGGATGTCACGGCTGACAAGCCGGTGGTGGACCAGCGCCAGGGCAAGCCTGTGTACGGTCGGCCGGGCCAGTCCGGTAGCGGCTACGAGCTGCGCCAGAGTGGTGGGACCGGCCTCAAGTGCGTCAAGCACATGGGCCGCTTTATCGATGACACCGACTCCACTAGAATTGTCCATGTAATGATATTGCCGTCTCAATATCTGAGATGCAAATCATTTGGCTGGCGTATTACGCGGGCGTGCTGGTTCAGTGGATGTAAACAGCCAACAGCAGTGAAGGGAGATGGCCATGGCAAAGACATTGGCCGAGAAAGTCTGGGACGCGCACGTGGTGCGCAAAGGCGACGGCGAAGGTGCCAACGCCCAGCCGGACCTTCTCTACATCGACCTCCACCTGGTGCACGAAGTGACGTCGCCGCAGGCCTTCGAAGGACTCCGCCTGGCGGGCCGTCCGTTGCGCCGCCCGGACCTCACCATCGCCACCGAGGACCACAACACCCCCACGCTGGACATCGACAAGCCTATCGCCGATCTCACCAGCCGGACGCAGATCCAGACCCTCCGCAACAACTGCCAGGAGTTCGGCGTCCGCCTCCACTCCCTGGGCGATGCCGAGCAGGGCATCGTTCACGTTGTCGGTCCCCAGCTTGGCCTGACCCAGCCCGGCATGACCGTGGTCTGCGGCGACTCGCACACGTCCACGCACGGTGCCTTCGGCGCGTTGGCCATGGGCATCGGCACCTCCGAGGTGGAGCACGTCATGGCCACCCAGACGCTGTCCCTGAAGCCGTTCAAGACCATGGCCATCAATGTGGAGGGCACCCTGCGCCCCGGCGTTTCGGCGAAGGACATCATCCTTGCCGTCATCGCGAAGATCGGCACCGGCGGCGGACAGGGCTACGTCCTGGAGTACCGCGGCTCGGCGATCCGTGCGCTGTCCATGGAAGCCCGGATGACCATCTGCAACATGTCCATCGAAGCCGGCGCCCGCGCAGGCCTGGTTGCTCCGGATCAGACCACGTACGACTACATGCATGGACGCCCGCACGCGCCGCAGGGCGCGGACTGGGACGCCGCCGTCGAATACTGGAACACGCTCCGCTCCGAAGATGACGCAACGTTCGACGTCGAAGTTGACCTTGACGCCGACACCCTGGAGCCGTTCGTGACCTGGGGGACCAACCCCGGCCAGGGCGTTTCACTGTCCTCCAAGGTGCCGTCGCCGGAGGACTTCGGCGATGAAAACGCCAAGGCCGCGGCCGAACGCGCGTTGCAGTACATGGGGCTGGAAGCCGGCACCCCGATGAAGGAGATCCGGGTGGACACAGTCTTCCTGGGTTCCTGCACCAACTCCCGGATGGAGGACCTGCGGGCTGCGGCGGACATCGTCCGGGGCCGCACCAAGGATCCGAACATCCGGATGCTCGTTGTTCCCGGCTCGGCGCGGGTGCGGCTCGAGGCAGAAGCGGAGGGCCTGGACAAGGTCTTCAAGGATTTCGGTGCCGAATGGCGCTTCGCCGGCTGCTCCATGTGCCTGGGCATGAACCCGGACCAGCTGGAGCCGGGCGAACGCTGCGCCTCCACATCCAACCGCAACTTCGAAGGACGCCAGGGCAAGGGCGGCCGCACGCACCTCGTCTCACCGGTGGTCGCGGCAGCCACGGCAGTACGCGGCACGCTCAGCTCGCCGTCGGACCTGGACCCCGCTCCGGAGTCCGCCGCCGTCCGCAGCAGCGCCGCTTAGATAACGCCGACTAGCCCGCGCTGCCCAGAGCACGCAGCCCAGACCCACCCAGCACCGAAGGATCCGCCATGGAAAAGTTCAGCACCCACACCGGGATCGGCGTACCGCTGCGCCAGAGCAACGTGGACACCGACCAGATCATCCCCGCCGTATACCTCAAGCGCATTACCCGCACCGGCTTCGAAGACGCATTGTTCGCCGCCTGGCGCAAGGACCCGGCCTTCATCCTCAACCAGGCACCGTTCAACGCCGGTTCCGTGCTCGTCGCGGGGCCCGACTTCGGCACCGGATCCTCCCGTGAGCACGCTGTGTGGGCCCTGAAGGACTACGGCTTCAAGACGGTCCTGTCCTCCCGGTTCGCCGATATCTTCCGCGGCAACTCCGGCAAGCAGGGCCTCCTGGCGGCTGAACTCGCCCAGGATGACATTGAGCTCATCTGGAAGGTGCTGGAGAACGCCCCGGGCACCGAAGTGACCGTGGACCTCGTCTCCAAGACCGTGACGTGCGGCAATGTGGTGGCACCGTTCGAGATTGACGACTACACGCGCTGGCGCCTCCTGGAGGGCCTGGACGACATCGGGCTGACCCTCCAGCACGAGGAAGACATCACGGCGTACGAGGCCACAAGGCCCGCGTTCAAGCCGAAGACGCTGCCCGCACGGCTTTCCTAGGGGGCGGTCTCCGGGATCCCCGCAGCACCCCGCCTGGTACACCCCGCACCCTTACCCGGTCCGCGTTGCGCCCGATTCAGGCCCCCTCTGAACTGTCGGGAAAATCGCGCCGTATTTCAGATCGGTAACGCTAGCTCCTATGCTTAGCTGGAGCCTTTGTAAGGATTTGGGGGCGAGTAGTCGTGAGGAAACCGGTATATGAGTAGTGTTTTGACAATCCGCGGAGGCGTCCCGCTAACTGGACGCGTCACCGTTCGCGGGGCCAAGAATCTTGTCCCCAAGGCCATGGTGGCCGCCCTGCTGGGCAACGAGCCGTCCGTACTGCGCAACGTCCCTGAAATCAAGGACGTCGAGGTTGTCACCAGCCTGCTCCAGCTCCACGGCGTCACGGTCGAAAAGGACCCGGTCACCGGTGATCTGACCCTGGACCCGAAGGGTGCCAAGACCGCATCGAGCACCGCCATCGATGCCCACGCCGGCGACTCCAGGATTCCCATCCTGTTGTGCGGCCCGCTGATCCACGCCATCGGGGAAGCGTTCATTCCCGACCTGGGCGGCTGCAAAATCGGCGACCGCCCCATCGATTACCACCTGAACGTGCTGCGCCAGTTCGGGGCCGTCGTGGAAAAGCGTCCGGGCGGCATCCACATTTCCGCGCCCAAGGGACTCCAAGGCGCCAAGATCTCGCTGCCGTACCCGTCGGTGGGGGCAACTGAGCAGGTTCTGCTCAGCGCCACCCGCGCCGAGGGCATCACGGAGCTTTCCGGCGCCGCCACGGAACCGGAAATCATCGATCTCATTGCCGTGCTGCAGAAGATGGGCGCCATCATCAGCGTCCAGACAGACCGCACCATCCGGATCGAAGGCGTGAAGGATCTCGGTGGCTACAACCACCGCGCCCTCTCGGACCGGAACGAATCCGCGTCCTGGGCATCGGCGGCACTCGTGACGCGCGGAGACATCTTCGTGGAGGGCGCCTCCCAGCGCGACATGATGACGTTCCTGAACACCTACCGCAAGGTGGGCGGCGGCATGGACATCGGTGAGGACGGCATCCGTTTCTACCACCGGGGCGGCAAGCTGAACCCGCTCGTCCTGGAAACGGACGTCCATCCTGGCTTCATGACGGACTGGCAGCAGCCCCTCGTGGTTGCCCTGACCCAGGCCGAGGGCGTGTCGATCGTCCACGAAACCGTCTACGAGAACCGTTTCGGATTCACCGACGCTCTCATCCGGATGGGGGCCAACATCCAGGTGCACCGGGAATGCCTCGGCAGCGTGCCGTGCCGTTTCGGCCAGCGCAACTTCCTGCACTCCGCCGTCATCTCGGGACCCACACAGCTCAAAGGCACCGACATCGATGTCCCGGACCTCCGGGGCGGCTTCAGCCACCTCATCGCCGCACTGGCCGCCACGGGTACGTCCCGGGTGACCGGAATAGACATCATCAACCGCGGTTACGAGCGCTTCACGGAGAAGCTCGCCGGGCTGGGCGCCGATTTCGACATCACTTCAGCCAAGTAACGGGGACCCAGTGAAGGAAACGGCCAAGAGCCGCATCACCTTTGTCATCGTCGCCGGGATCGTCAGGCCCGTGATGAACCTGCTGATGAACAAGAAGTGGGAAGGGCTGGAAAAACTCCCGGCGGGCGGCTTCATCGCCGCCCCCAACCACTGCACTGAGATCGACCCGCTGGTCATCGGCCACATGCTGTACAACCAGAAGCGGATGCCGCACTTCCTTGCCAAGGGCGGCCTGTTTAAGGTGCCGGTCCTCGGAGCGGTGCTACGGGCCACCAAACAGATCCCCGTGGAACGCTCGACGGCGGGCGCCAACCGTTCGCTGAACGTCGCCAGGGAAGTGGTGGACGAAGGCGGGGCCATCATCATCTACCCCGAAGGCACACTGACCCGGGATCCGGAGCTGTGGCCGATGAAGGGGCACACCGGTGCCGCCAGGATGGCGCTCGAAAGCGGAATTCCCGTGGTTCCCATGGCGCACTGGGGAGCCCATCAGGTGTTCCCGCGCTATGCGAAGCGGTTCCATCTGTTTCCCCGACAGACCTCACGCGTCATCGTGGGCGACCCCGTGGACCTCAGCGCTTTTGAGGGCCGGCCGCTGGACAAGGCCACGCTGACGGCCGCCACCGGCGTCATCATGGAAGCCATCACCGGGCTCCTGGCAACCCTGCGATCGGAACAGCCTCCCGCTGAGAGGTGGGATCCCGCCGCCCACAACCAGAGCAAACATGGGCGCAACATCGATCGGGGCGGCAAATGACCCCTGAACAGGCCGCAGCGGGCTCAGCCTTGTCAGTCGCTGTCCTCGGAGCAGGGTCCTGGGGCACCACCTTTGCCAAGATCCTTGCCGATGCAGCAACGGCATCCGGCGTCCAGCGGAGCATACGGCTCTGGGGGCGCCGCGCCGAGGTTGTTGAGCAGATCAACACCCGGCACCGGAACCCGCAGTACCTTAAGGACATTGACCTCCCGCACAGCATCACGGCTTCCACCGACGTTGCGGAGGTGCTCTCCGGCGCCGACCTGGTGGTGCTGGCGGTTCCAGCCCAGTCGCTGCGGCTGCAGCTGCGCGAGTGGCGGCGCCTGATATCCGCGGATGCCTACGTGGTTTCCCTGATGAAAGGCCTCGAACTCAGTTCGGATGCCCGCATGAGCGAGGTCATCTGCGAGGAACTGGGTATCAAAGCCGACAGGATTGCCGTGGTGTCCGGACCGAACCTGGCCATGGAAATCGCCCGCGAGGAACCCACCGCCTCGGTGGTGGCCTGTTCCGACGCAGAGGTGGCCTCCTGGATCGCCCGCAGCTGCACCGCACCGTATTTCCGGCCGTACACCACCACCGACGTCGTCGGCGTTGAAATCGGCGGCATCGTGAAGAACGTGATCGCCCTGGCGGTCGGTATCTGCGAAGGCAAAAGGATGGGTGACAACACCAAAGCCTCGGTCATTACCCGCGGGCTTGCAGAGACCTCCAGGCTTGCCCTGGCGCTCGGAGGAGAAGCGCAAACCATGGCCGGCCTGGCCGGCCTCGGCGACCTCGTCGCCACCTGCTCCTCACCGCTGTCCCGGAACCACACCGCCGGACGCCTGCTGGGCAAGGGGCTGACGCTGGAACAGGTCACCGCCGAAATGACCCAGACAGCCGAAGGGATCAAGTCCGGGCAGGCCGTGCACGAACTTGCCGGAAAGCTGGGCGTCGAGATGCCCATCACCGCGGCAGTGGTTGCCGTGCTGGCCGGAAAATTGTCCGTTGACGAACTGGGACCGCTGCTGCTGGCCCGGGACCTGAAATCCGAAGGCGACTACTGACTGTGTCGGAAGAACAAGTGAACAAGAACACCGGCCCCGGCCACACCAAACCCCGCGTCGCCGTTTTGTTTGGGGGCCGCTCCAGCGAGCACGCCGTCAGCTGCGTCACGGCCGCCGGCGTTCTCGGGGCCATCGATTACGACAAGTACGATGTCATACCCATCGGCATCGCCAAGACCGGCCAGTGGGTCCTCGCCCCGGGGGACACCCGGCAGTGGTCCCTCTCGGCCTCCTCACTTCCCGAGGTGGCGCCGTCGGCCCGGACGGTAACGCTTGCTGAGATCGGCGGAGAACACCAGCTCATCGTGGCGTCCCCGAACGAAGTGCCGCAGGAACTCGGCACCGTGGACGTTGTCTTCCCGCTGCTCCACGGACCGTTCGGCGAAGACGGCACCATCCAGGGCCTGCTGGAACTGTCGGATACCCGCTACGTGGGCGCCGGCGTGCTGGCCTCCGCCGTCGGCATGGACAAGCACTACATGAAGGTGGTCTTCGAAGCCGCCGGCCTGCAGGTGGGGCCCTACATTGCCGTGACGGACCGCCAGTGGATCACTGACCCCGAATCCGTCCGCAAACGCGTTGACCTGCTGGGGTACCCCGTATTCGTCAAGCCGGCACGGGCAGGGTCTTCCATGGGCATCTCCAAGGTGGATTCACTGGAGGGCCTGGATGCGGCCATCGAGGCGGCCCGGGAGCATGACCTCAAACTCGTGATCGAGGCTGGAATCGTGGGCCGCGAGATCGAATGCGCTGTCCTCGAAGGGCGCGGCACCGATGCCCCGCGCACGTCCATGCCCGGGGAGATCGCCGTGGCACCGGGGGAGCACGAGTTCTATGACTTCAACGCAAAATACGTGGAGGACGACGCCGCGTCGCTTAGCTGCCCGGCAGACCTCCCCGACGAGGCGATTGCCCGGGTCCGCGAGCTTGCCGCCGCTGCGTTCGACGCTGTCGGGGCCGAAGGGCTGAGCCGGGTGGACTTCTTCTACACTCCCGACGGTGAGCTGATCATCAATGAGATCAACACCATGCCTGGCTTCACGCCGAAAAGCATGTACCCGCAGATGTGGGCCGCCTCCGGGCTGGGCTACGCGGAACTCATCGACGAACTGATCTACCTGGCGCTGAACCGGAAGACCGGCCTGCGCTAGCCGCCGTCGCGGCGGGCGGGTCCGGCCGGGGACGCGTGGGCCCCCGGTGGTCGAACCTGTCGAGACGCTACTGCCCGGTGGGCAGGTCCTGCAGCTCTTCCTGGCCCACGCAGTTCCGCGTGGCCTTGATCTTCCCTGCAGCAGCCGAGAGCTCCGCCAGCACGGTCGCGGAACTGATCTGGTCGGGGTCCATGAGGATCTCCGTGGCCGGTTCGCGGCCGAAGGTGGTCAGCGTCCACACGGGGTCGCCTTCCTTGATGACCCAGTCGATGCCGTTGACGCTGACGCAGCGGTCGGTGGTGGGGCCGGGAACATTGACCCCGCAGCGGAGGATGACCCTGGACGGATCGCCCCACGCGGCGGTTGCCTGGCTGTTGGTCTTCCGCAGCCCCGCATCTCCCATGGTGTCCGGAAGGGCCACCATCATGGGAGCGCAGGCCGGGTTGGCCGCATCCTTGGCCGGCGCCACATCCACCACGGGTGCGCATCCGCTGAGGGCCAGCACCACTGCCGCCGCCGTTGCGGGCAGGCGGAGCGAACGGAGGGAAACCGGAGTGCGGGGCTGGTGCATTGTTTAAGCCTATCCCGGCCCGGGCGGCCGGCCGGACGGGCAGGGGAGGGCGGCACCCGGCTCCGGAACCAGATGTCGGTCCCGGACTGTAGCGTAGTGGTGTGCCTGAATCTCACCTCACTGTCGGCGGACTTTCCGAATCCGAACTCCTTGCCAGGATCTTCCCGCGCCTGAACAATCTGCACCCGAACGGCGGAACCGCTGAAGGCTCGGCGCTTCTACTGGGACCCGGTGATGACGCCGCCATCGTGGCAGCCCCGGATGGCCGGACCGTGGTCAGCATCGACACCCAGGTACAGGACCAGGATTTCCGGCTGGTGTGGCGCAACGGATACCGGACCACTGGCTTCGACGTCGGCTGGAAGGCTGCGGCGCAAAACCTCAGCGACATCAATGCCATGGGCGCGCAGTCCACGGCCATGGTGGTGAGTCTGACCCTGCCGCCGGAGACGCCCGTTTCCTGGGTCGAGGATTTTGCCGACGGGCTTTCCCATGCCATCCGTGACCTCGGCGCCGACGGATGTTCGGTGGCCGGCGGTGACCTCGGGCGTGGCCGCGAACTCGCGGTCACGGTGGCCATCCTGGGCACCCTGGCCGGGCAGCAGCCTGTTCTGCGCTCGGGCGCCCGCCCGGGCCATACCGTCGCCCTGGCCGGAACGGTGGGGCACGCGGCAGCCGGGCTTGCCCTGCTTGAATCCGGGCCGGCCGTTGACCTGCTTAGTCCGGCGCTGCGAACCGTTATGGACAGGCAGTGCCGGCCGCTTCCGCCGCTGGCGGCCGGGCCGGCTGCACTGGCTTCGGGCGCCTCGGCCATGATGGACATTTCCGACGGACTGGTACGCGACGGCAGCCGCCTGGCCGCCGCCAGCGGCGTCGTCCTGAACCTCGATCCGGCCGCACTGAAGCTGCTCACGGAGCCGCTGGCCGCCGCCGCGGACGCGGTGGACGGGGACGCCATGGCCTGGGTGCTGGGCGGCGGAGAAGATCATGGCCTCCTTGCCACATTCCCCGCGGACGTACAGCTGCCTCCGGGTTTCGCTGCGATAGGCTCAGTAGAAGCCCTTGCACCAACGGAAAGCACTGGCGTGAAGATAGCGGGCCGGCCCGCGGACACTGTGGGATGGGATCACTTTGCAGACTAAGATTGCCGCCAACGCGCAAGCGATGAAGCGGTGGTTGGGCAAGGCCGAAACAGCGCTCGGAAACCACAGCGACCGCCTCAACGCCATCAACATTTTTCCCGTGGCCGACGGCGACACCGGCACCAACCTGTACCTGACCGTCCGTGCCGCCGCGCAGGCCCTGAACAGCCCGGCAACATCACCTGACACCGAACTTGCGCAGCAGCCCGGGAGGACACCGGGCCAGCAGGACGTCGGGGCCGTGCTTGCACGGGCAGGCCAGGCCGCCATGGAACAGGCCCGCGGCAATTCGGGAACCCTGTTCTCGGTGTTCCTGTGCGCCGCCGCGGAGCCGTTGGCCGGCCATACCCGCCTGAGTTCGCCACTGCTGGCAGCCGCACTCAACCGCGCCCAGATCCGGGCCTGGTCCGCCTTGAGCGATCCCGTTCCGGGAACCATGCTCTCGGTCATGGAGGCGGCTGCGCGCGCTGCCGCCGGAGTGGATGCCGACCAGAACGGCGACGACAGCAACCACGCCCTGGGACTTGCCCTCGATGCAGCGGTTGAGGCAGCCCTCGAAGCGGTCGTCCGGACCGAAGACCAGTTGGCTGCCCTGCACGAGGCCCATGTCGTGGACGCCGGAGGGGTCGGAATGCTCCTCATCCTCGACTGCCTGCGCTCGGCGGTGCTCGGCGAGGAACTTCAAAGTGAAATGCTGGACGGCCTCCACGGCTACGACGTCCAGGATCCGCACATCCATGCGGACATGCCCGACGACGACGGCGTGGAAGTCATGTGCACCATCAGCCTTTCGCCGCTGGACGCCGCAACACTGCGCCAGCGGCTTGATGAAATGGGTGATTCGGTGATCATGAGCCAGGTGGGCGGTGCCATGGACGCCGACGGAAAATACCGCTGGCGGGTGCACGTCCACGTCCCGGCCCCGGAACCGGCCGTGGCACTGATCGGCTCCCTCGGGGAACCCACGGACATCTCTGTCAGCCAGCTCGCCCTGCCCCGGGACCCCGACTGACATGAACGCTGAGCTGGAACTGGGCCTGGAACGCCGCATCGGCAAACGTTCCGCAGCCGTCATTGAGAAACACCTCGGAATCACCACGGTCGGCGGACTGCTCAACTACTTTCCGCGCCGTTACCTCAGCCGGGGTGAGCTGACGCCCATCAGCGAGGTCCCGCTGGATGAAGAGGTCACCCTGATCGCGCGCGTCGTGTCCAGCAGCACGCGCGCCATGCGGGCGCGCCGCGGCACCCTGACGGACGTCGTGATCACGGATGACGCCGGCACCCTGAAGGTGAGCTTCTTCAACGGTTACCGCGCCAAAGCGGAGCTGCTCCCGGGCCGGCGGGCCCTGTTCTCGGGCAAAGTCACCCGGTACGCCGGCAGCCTGAGCCTCACGAACCCTGACTTCCAGCTGCTCGATGAGGATCCTGACACTCCGGGCATGGACCCGGAGAAGCTCGCCGCCATGCCCATCCCGATCTATCCGGCAACAGCCAAACTCACCAGCTGGTCCATCCAGAAAGTGATCTCAACCCTTCTGGACACGGTCGACCTGGAACTCCTGGACGACCCCCTGCCGGCGGAAGTCTCGTCACGGGAAAAGTTCCTGCCGGCTGCCGAAGCCTACCGGCTCATCCACACGCCGGAAGTGCCGGGGGACTGGCAACGCGCCCGGGACCGGTTCCGGTACCAGGAAGCCCTCGTACTGCAGTCCGCCCTTGCCCGGCGCCGCGCCCAGCTTGCGGCCGAAGAAGCCACGGCCCGGCGGCCGGTCGCAGGCGCAATTCTGACGGCGTTCGACCGCCAGTTGCCGTTCACCCTCACCGCCGGCCAGTCCGCCGTCGGCAAGACCCTCGCGGAGGAGCTCTCGCAGGACAGCCCCATGAACCGGCTCCTCCAGGGCGAGGTGGGCTCAGGCAAGACCATCGTTGCCCTGCGCGCCATGCTCCAGGTGGTTGACGCCGGCGGGCAGGCCGCGCTGCTGGCGCCTACCGAAGTCCTGGCCGCGCAGCACTTCGAATCCATCCGCCGGACGCTCGGTCCGCTGTCCAGGGACGGACTCCTGGGCGGGTCCGGGCCCGACGCCGTGCAGGTGACGCTGCTCACCGGATCCATGCCCACCGCTGCCCGCAAGCAGGCCATGCTGGACGCGGCCTCGGGCACGGCCGGGATCGTGATCGGAACGCATGCGCTGCTGAGTGACAATGTCTCGTTCTACGACCTCGGGCTGATTGTCGTTGATGAGCAGCACCGTTTCGGTGTGGAGCAGCGCGACGCCCTCCGTGCGAAGGCCAGCAAACCGCCCCACCTGCTGGTGATGACTGCCACCCCAATTCCGAGGACCGTGGCCATGACCGTGTTCGGCGACCTCGAAACATCGGTGCTGGACGAACTGCCGGCGGGCCGCGCCCCCATTTCAACGCACGTGGTTGGACTCGCCGAAAATCCCGGCTGGGCCGGCCGTATCTGGTCCCGGTCCCGGGAAGAGATCGACGCCGGCCACCAGGTCTACGTGGTGTGTCCCAAGATCGGCGAGGACGACGACGGCGACTTCAGCCCCGGGGAAGCGGAACCGACGGCCGCCGACCTGGAAGGGGACGGACCTGCCCGCGAGCTAGCGTCCGTCACGGCCGTCGTCGAACATCTCCAGGACGAACCTGCGCTGGCCGGCGTTTCGCTGGCACCGCTGCACGGCAGGCAGGATCCGGTCCTGAAGTCCGCAACCATGGCGTCCTTCACGGCGAATGAAACCAAACTGCTGGTGTCCACCACCGTGATCGAGGTGGGCGTTGACGTCCACAACGCCACGCTGATGGTGATCCTGGACGCGGACAGATTCGGAATATCGCAGCTGCACCAGCTTCGCGGACGGGTGGGCCGCGGCGGTTTGCCCGGCACCTGCCTCCTGGTGACCACCCTGGAACCCGGCCACCCCAGCCGCCGCCGGCTGGACGCCGTGGCAGCCACCACCGATGGCTTCGAGCTGTCGCAGGAGGACTTGAAGCTGCGCCGTGAAGGGGACATCCTCGGGGCCTCGCAGTCCGGCGGACGCTCTGCGCTGAAACTGCTGCGAGTGCTGGAACATGAGGACATCATTGCGAAGGCACGCCAGGACGCGCAGCAGATCGTGGCCTCGGATCCGGCGCTGGCGGACCATTCCGCACTAGCGGAGGCAATCGAAGAGTACTTGAACCCCGAAAAGGAGGCGTTCCTTGAGCGTGGCTAGAAGAGGGCGCGCAGCTGCAGGCGACATGGGGGCACGCGCATGAGCCGTATCATCGCGGGCACCGGCGGGGGAATGCCGCTGGTCAGCGTGCCCGGGTCCATGACCCGTCCTACCACTGACCGCGTCAAGGAAGCACTTTTCTCACGGCTAGAGGCCTTCAACGTGGTGGCGGGGGCCCGTGTGCTCGATCTCTATGCGGGCTCCGGCGCGCTGGGGGTGGAAAGTGCCAGCCGCGGGGCGGAGACTGTTGACCTCGTGGAGTTCGACGGCAAGGCCAGCGAGGTCTGCCAGCGCAACGCGGACCTTATTAACGGGTCCGTGGGCCGCAAGGCGGTGTCGGTCCACCGGTCCCGGGTGGAATCCTTCCTGGAACGGACCGTGCCGGGAACCCTGTGGGACCTTGTGTTCCTTGACCCGCCGTATCCGCTGGACGAGCCCGCCATGGCCGCTGTGCTGGAGGAGCTGTCACCCTACCTGGCGGAGGCCGCCGTCGTAGTTGTGGAGCGCTCGTCCCGCAGCCCGGAACCGGGGTGGCCGGCGTCGTTGGAACGGTTTGCCGAGAAGAAGTACGGCGAGACCAAGCTGTGGTTTGCCGAACCCGTGGGCGGCGGCAGCTGACTAGTCTGAGATCGCGTCGAGGTCCACGCCGGCCAGCACCGTCCCGGGGTGCGGGCCGCGCGCCGTCAGCTCCCCGGTCCATCCCGCCGGCCACGGACCCTGCGTTCCTATGAGGATGATGTTGCCGGGATGGCGCCCGGCGAACATCCCGGACTCTGCGAACGCAGCCACCCCGTCCATGACCTGCCGCAACGCTGCCACCTGGCTCCGGACCAGCGTCAGCCCGGGCTCATCACCCACGTTGACGATCAGCACTCCCCGTGGCGTCAGCCGGGCCGCCGCTTCTGCGTAGAACCCGGCGCAGGCAATGTGCGCAGGCGCCTCCGGGCCGGAGAAGATATCCAGGATCACGACGTCGAAACGCAGCTCAGCCGGGAGCTCCGCCAGTGCGTCCCGGGCGTCGCCGATCAGCGTGTGCAGCACCGTTCCGTCCGGCATCGGCAACTGCTGCAGGACGAAGTCCAGCAGCTCCCGCTCGAGTTCCACGGCGTACTGCAGGGACCCCGGTCGGGTCGCTTGGATATAGCGGGCCAGCGTCAGCGCCCCGGCGCCAAGATGCAGGGCGCTCACGGGCTCGCCCGCAGGTGCAGCCAGGTCCACGACGTGTCCGATCCGACGGAGGTATTCGTAGAATATTTCGCCCGGTTCGGCGAGATTCACGTGGGACTGCTCCGCGCCGCCGATGCTCAGCACAAAGGATCCCTCCGTAAAGGTGTCCGGTTCGATGGTCGCGTGCTGGCCGGTGGTCCGGAGGAAGCGTGACCCTGCTGCGGGCCGCGGAGGCATCGTCAGAGCCTGTCGCGGAGCGTAGCGAGCCTCGATGCGGCCTCTTCAAGGACCTCAGTCTTTTTACAGAAGGCAAAACGGAGCAGGCTGCGGGTCCGTTCGGCACCCGCGGCGTGGCAGAAGACGGGCACCGGGATTGCAGCGACGCCCACCAGGTCCGGCAGCCTCCGGGCCAGGTCGACGGAATCGGAGATCCCCAGTGGGGCAGTGTCCACATTCACGAAATACGTTCCCTGCGGGGTGAACACGTCCAGGCCGGCAGCCCTGAGCCCGTCGCTGAGGATGTCCCGCTTCCGCCTGAGGGTCTCGGAGATTCCGGTGTAGAAATCGTCCGGAAGGGCCAGCCCCATGGCGATGGCGTTCTGGAACGGCGTGCCGGAGCTGTAGCTCAGGAACTGCTTCACGGTCCTGATGGCCGACACGAGGTGTTCGGGTCCGCTCAGCCAGCCGATCTTCCAGCCGGTAAAGGAGAACGTCTTGCCTGCCGAGGAAATGGTGATGGTCCGGCCGGCAGCGCCTGGCAGCGTAGCCACAGGGATGTGCTGTACACCGAACGTCAGGTGCTCGTACACCTCATCGGTGATGATCACGGCATTGTGCCTGGTAGCAAGTTCGACGACCCGCTGCAGCACTTCGCGCGGAAAAACGGCGCCGGTGGGATTGTGCGGATTGTTGATGAGCACAACCTTGGTGCGGCTGCTGAAGGCCGCTTCCAGGGCAGCCATGTCCGGCATGAAATCGGGAGCCAGCAGTGGAGCCGTCACGTGCGTGGCTCCTGCCAGCCCGATCATCGCGCCGTAGGAGTCATAGAAGGGTTCGAACGTGAGCACTTCGTCGCCGTGCTCCACAAGGGCCAGCAGCGAGGCCGCGATGGCTTCGGTGGCGCCGGTGGTAACGATGACTTCAGTTTCCGGGTCCGGGGCCAGTCCATAGAACCGCTGCTGGTGTGCCGAAATGGCCTCCCGGAGGGAAAGGATTCCCTTGCCGGGCGCGTACTGGTTGGCGCCCGAGCTGATCGCCGCCTGGGCGGCCGCTTTGATTTCCGCCGGGCCGTCCTCATCGGGGAAGCCCTGGCCAAGGTTGATGGCGCCGGTCCGGACCGCGAGGGTGGTCATCTCCTCGAAGATTGTGACACCGAGGGTGCCGTCGGCTGCCAGCAGGTTCGCTCCCGACGCTGCCCGCTGCCACGGTGCCGGAACTGTTGTGCTCACTGTTTGCCTGCCTGTCGGTTGGTGACGGAGTTCTCTGCCCGTCCGGTGAATTTTTCCATGCCCGCGTAGATCCGGAAGATTCGTCCGCCGATGAAGTCCCATGCGCGGACCGGGAGAATCCCCCGAAGGACCTTGCCGAGATTGGCCGTCGCCGGAGCGATCAGGAGCGGGCGTCCCGCGGCCATTGCCCGCCACGACCGCCGGACCGCGTCATCGGGAGTCATGAGCGGCGTGAGCAACGGACCCCGGGCGCCGGCGAACATTCCGGTGGAAATGTAGCTCGGACAGAACGTTGTGACCCGGAGATGCCGATAGCCCTCCTGCTCCAGTTCGATCCGCAGCGAGTCGCTCCAGCCCACCATGGCCCACTTGGAAGCTGCATAAACGCTCATTCGCGGGTTTGACACTGTTCCGGCGGCAGAGGCGACGTTCAAAATCCGGCGGGGGCGCGCGCCGTCGGCCATCATGCCCGGCAGGAACGCCAAGGTTACGTACATCGGAGCCAGAGCGTTGACTTCCATGGTCAACGCGATGTCCGGGGCGGGCCGGTGCTCCCAGAACAGGGCGCCGCGCACGATTCCGGCGTTATTCACCAACAGCGTCAGGGGGCCGTCCGCCGTGCATTCGCGTGCGGCCGCCGCAATGGCGTCACGGTCCGCAAGATCCACTTGCCGGGCCACGGCACGAGAGCCGAGGGCCGTGACTTCGCCGGCAACGCGTTCCAGTCCGACGCCGTCCACATCCCACAGGATCACCACTGCGGCGCCTTCCCGGGCGGCACGGAGGGCGTGCAGCCGGCCCATGCCCATGGCGGCTCCGGTGACAAGAACTACGCCCCCTGCAACGGTGAAGGGAATGTTCGACTCGGGCATCCAGTCATGTTATCCCGCTCCGTCTATGGGGTAGGTTCGGAACATGAGACGCGCCGTTTGCCCAGGCTCCTTCGACCCGATCCACAATGGCCACTTGGAAGTCATCGCCAGGGCCGCCGGCCTCTTTGACGAAGTGATTGTGGCGGTGTCCACCAACTATGCCAAGAAGTACCGTTTCACCCTGGAGGAGCGGATCGACATGGCGCGCGAGACCCTTGCGTCGCTCCGCGGCATCGTGGTGGAGCCTGTGGGGGAGGGCCTGCTCGCGGAATACTGCAGGCAGCGGGGAGTGTCCGCCATTGTGAAGGGCCTGCGCTCGTCCTCAGACTTTGACTATGAGCTCCCGATGGCCACCATGAACCGTCAACTCAGCGGCGTGGAAACGGTCTTCCTTCCCACCGAGGGCCACTACCTCCACTTGTCATCCACGCTAATCAAGGAAGTCTTTACGCTGGGCGGAAGTGTGTCCGACTACGTGCCGAGGTCGGTGCTGAAGCGGCTGCTTGCGGGCGAGTCGTCGCCGGACCAGCCCCGCAGAGGGTAGGCTTGATCGGTACGCAACGGCCCCGGCCGGATTCGCGACCCATTCCTTTGTTTGTCCCGCGGTGCTGAACTGTGTGGCTTTCGCCCGGTTTGAGTCCATCCGGAAGATCAGGCTAAGATGGTACGTCGGTCATATGTTCAACAGGAGTTCTCATTAAACGAGATGCTAGTTCGCCCTTGGCGTTCGACGTCAAGGACCTCGGACGCAGTCCGGGGAGCATGCGGACGCTGACGGAACATGTACCCGCACCAAGTGACCTTGGTGTGGCCCTCATTGGCGTGCAGGAAGGCTCGGATGTCGAGCTGGATCTGCGACTGGAGGCCGTACACGAAGGAATCCTGGTATCAGGAACCGTTCACGTCGAAGTAACCGGCGAGTGCGGCCGATGCCTGGATCCCCTTGCGTATGACCTCGAGGTCAATGTGCAAGAACTTTTCTTCTACGAGGACGCCCAGTTCTCCGATGAAGAAGACGAAGAAGAGCAATATCGAATCGAGCACGATTTAATCGATCTTGAGCCGGTGTTGCGGGACGCAGTTGTAACCATGCTGCCGTTCCAGCCGGTGTGCCGGGAAGACTGCCAGGGCCTTTGCTCCGAATGCGGAGTACGCCTGGAAGACGAGCCGGGGCATCACCACGAGGTCGTAGATCCTCGCTGGGCTGCCCTAGCTGATCTGGCTAAGCCTGACCGGCAAAATTGATTTGTAAGTGTTTTTCTAGAGAGAAATGAGTTAGCCGTGGCTGTCCCGAAGCGGAAAATGTCTCGCTCGAATACCCGCGCCCGCCGCTCCCAGTGGAAGGCAACCGCCCCCCACCTGGTGAAGACCGTTGAGAACGGCCAGGTTACCTACAGCCTGCCGCACCAGGCAAAGGTCGTTACCGACTCGGCTGGCACTGCGCTGTTCCTTGAGTACAAGGGCCGCAAGGTCGCGGACGTCTAATCGGCCCACTGGCTGAACATGACGTCTTCAACTGAAGAGCTTTTGAAGCGTCTCGGTGTCTCTATTGACGCCGGGACGCTTCGTCTTGCTCTGACACATCGCTCCTATGCCTACGAAAACGGCGGCATACCCACCAATGAGCGCCTCGAGTTCCTGGGCGATTCCATTCTGGGCTTTTCCGTGACAGATGCCCTGTATCGGGACAACCCTGCACTGCCCGAGGGTGACCTTGCCAAGCGGCGTTCTGCCGTGGTGAGCACCAGGGCGCTTGCAGGAATCGGCCGCAGCCTTGGCATCGGCGACTACATCTACCTCGGACAGGGCGAAAAGCTCACCGACGGCAAGAACAAGGCGTCCATCCTCGCCGACACCATGGAAGCGCTCATTGGCGCCACCTACGTGTCCAACGACATCGAGACGGCCCGTCAACTGGTCATGCGGCTGATCGGTCCGCTGCTTCAGGATGCCGCGGCCCTCGGTGCAGGCACCGACTGGAAGACCAGCATCCAGGAGCTCGCAGCCAGCCGCCAGCTGGGCAGCATCTACTACGCGGTGGAGGGTTCAGGCCCGGACCACGCGCGGACGTTCGTAGCGGTGCTCCGGATCGGTGGGACCGATTACGGGCAGGGTGCCGGACGCTCCAAGAAGGAAGCCGAGCAGGAAGCCGCAGCCGATGCCTGGCGGAAGCTGTCGACCGCGGGCCCGGCAAACGTTCCGGCGGAATCCGAAGCCGGCCTCTAGGTTCTTCGTGCCCGAACTGCCGGAAGTCGAAGTTGTCCGCCGCGGCCTGGTGAGCTGGGTCCGCGGCAGGACCATCACCGCCGTTGACGTCCTGGATCCGCGTTCCATCCGCCGGCATGCACTCGGCGCCGAGGACTTCGCCGGCAATCTTGAGGGCGCCCGGGTCCTGGATGTGGTGCGCCGCGGAAAGTTCCTCTGGCTTCCCCTGGAGGAGTCGGTAACAGTGCCCTCGGGCACCGACCGGCCTGCCGTCGCCCTGATGGCGCACTTGGGAATGAGCGGCCAGCTGCTGATGCAGGATTCCGGCGTGCCGGACGAAAAGCACCTGAAGATCCGTCTGCGCCTGAGCCCTGTTGACGGCATGCCGGAACAGCTCAGGTTCGTGGATCAACGCATTTTTGGGGGACTGTTCGTGACGTCGCTGGTTCCCACGGCCGACGGCGGACCCGGCGGCCTGGGTGAGGTGCCCGCGCCGTACATTGCCGAGGAAGCCGCTCACATCGCCCGGGATCCCCTGGACCCGCACTTTTCCTTCGATTCCTTTTACCGGCGCTTGCGGAACCGGAAGACGGGGTTGAAGCGGGCGCTCCTGGACCAAGGGCTGGTTTCCGGCATCGGCAACATCTACGCAGATGAGGCGCTGTGGCGCGCCCGCCTCCACTACGCCCGACCCACCGATACGCTCCGCCGCGGCGATGCCCTGAGAGTTCTTGACGCCGCCCGCGAGGTGATGCTGGATGCGTTGGCGGCGGGCGGGACCAGCTTCGACTCCCTCTACGTCAACGTCAACGGCGCCTCGGGATACTTTGACCGGTCCCTTAATGCCTACGGCAGGGAAAATCAGGAGTGCAAGCGCTGCGCAGCTGCAGGAATAGTGAGCCTCATGAAGCGCGAACAATTCATGAACCGGTCCTCCTACACCTGCCCCGTCTGCCAGCCGCGGCCCCGCAACGGCCGGTGGTGAGCGGAGCCCAAATCCGGGCTTTGTCGGTGCCACGCAGTAGATTTAGGGCAGGAACACCAGCTTCAGCCACGCAGAACATCAGCCACTCAGGAGATCCGAAACACCTTGCACCTCAAGAGCCTGACCGTCCGCGGATTCAAGTCGTTCGCGTCAGCCACGACGTTCGACTTTGAGCCGGGCGTCACTGCAGTGGTCGGTCCGAACGGCTCCGGTAAATCCAATGTTGTAGATGCTTTGTCCTGGGTCATGGGCGAACAAGGTGCCAAGACACTGCGCGGCGGCAAAATGGAGGACGTCATTTTCGCGGGCACGTCCGGCCGGCCGCCCCTGGGCCGGGCACACGTCTCGTTGACCATCGACAACACGGACGGTGCGCTGCCGATCGAGTACAGCGAAGTGACGATCTCTCGGACGCTGTTCCGCACCGGCGGGTCCGAGTACGCCATCAACGGTGCAGGCTGCCGTCTCCTTGACATTCAGGAACTCCTGTCGGATTCAGGCCTCGGCCGGGAAATGCACGTGATCGTTGGGCAGGGGCAGCTGGACAAGGTCCTGCACGCCACACCGGAGGACCGGCGCGGCTTCATCGAAGAGGCGGCAGGGATCCTCAAACACCGTCGGCGCAAGGAAAAGACGGTCCGGAAACTGGAGGCGATGCAGGCGAACCTGCAGAGACTGGGTGACCTCACCAGTGAGATCCGGCGGCAACTGACCCCGCTTGGCAAGCAGGCGGAAGTGGCCCGCCGCGCCCAAAGCGTCCAGTTTGAAGTGCGGGACGCCCGTGCAAGGCTTCTGGCGGACGACCTTGTGCAGTTGCGGTCCGTCCTGGCCCAGGAGGTTGCCGATGAATCCGCGCTGAGGACGCGCAGGGCCATTGTGGAGCAAGGCCTCGAAAACGGTCGTCAGCGGCAGTCGGCGCTGGAACGGCAGGCGGCCGAGGCAACCCCCAAGCTCAACGCTGCGCGGGACACTTGGTACCAGCTATCCGCGGGCCGGGAAAGGTTCCGCTCCCTCGGGTCGCTTGCGGAGGAACGCCGCCGGCTGCTGGGCGCCGCGGACGAGGCACCGGACTCAGGACGGGATCCGGAACAGCTTGAAAGAAATGCCGCCCGCGTCCGCGAGGAACAAGCCGCACTGGAAGACGGGATCCTGCAAAAGCGCACTGCGCTGGAAGCCGCGACGGCAGCCAAACAGGACGCTGAGAGTGCGGCAAGTGCCGAAGACAAACGGCTGGCTGCGGTGCTCCGTGCCGCTGCCGACCGCCGGGAGGGGCTGGCAAAACTGGCCGGCCAGGTGGGTGCAGCACAGTCACGCGTTGAGGCTTCACAAGCCGAACTTGGCCGGCTCCGGGATTCGCAGGCTGCCGGTGACGAACGCCGGCGCCGCGCCCAGAGCGAGTTCACGGCGCTGGAATCGCAGGTCGCCGGCGTCGAGGACGGCGAGGAATCCCTGGACGCCGATTACGAGGATGCCAGCGCTTCCCTGGATGAAATCCTGGCGGACATTGAAGCGCTGAAGTCAGCCGAGCGCGACGCGGAACGGGAACGCGATTCGCTCCTCGCCAGGCGCGAGGCACTGCAGCTCGGGCTCAACCGCAAGGACGGGTCCGGCCGCGTCGCCGACTCGGGATTGCCCGGCGTCATTGGGTCCCTGGCGTCGATGCTCTCCGTCGAATCCGGTTATGAAGCGGCCGTCGCCGCTGCACTGGGTAACTGCTCTGACGCAGTCGTCGTCCGGGACGCCGGTACCGCCGTCGAAGCGCTGCAACTGCTTAAGGACGACGACGCCGGACTCGCCTCGCTGCTGCTGGCGGCCCCGGCGGGGCAGGACGACCCGGAGGCGATGCCTGCCTTGCCCGCGGTGCCGGCCCGACGTCCCCTTGCCCCGGGTGCCCGATGGGCTGCGGACCTGGTCAGTGCATCTGACGCCGGCGGTGCCGCGGCGGACCCGCTGCTGGACACCCTCCTGCGCAGCTTGCTGGATGCCACTGTGGTTGTTGACGGCCTTGAAGCGGCGTCGGAGCTTATCCGCGAGCAGCCAGGGCTGACCGTTGCAACGCGGGCGGGCGACGTCTTCACAGCCTTAACCGTCCGGGGCGGCTCGGCGAGTGCACCGTCCCTGCTGGAAGTGCAGGCCGCCGTCGATGACACCGAAACGAGGCTCGCCGCGGTTGGCGCCGATCTCGAACGGAACCGGTTTGCGCTGGCCTCGGCCTCGGCGCGAAAGGCCGATGCCCAGGAACGCGCAGACGCCGCCTTGGACCGTCTCCACGAATCAGATGCCCGGCTGGCGGCCGTGGCCGAACGGCTGGGCCATCTGAACTCGGTGCTCCGGAGCGCAGTGGGGGAGAGCGAAAGGCTCGGCGCGTCGCTGGCCAGGGCCGAGGCAAACATTGTGGCCGAGCAGGAGGCACTCGAAGCTGCGACCGCCCGACTCGACGCAGCCCAGCAGGCCCCCGCGGATGAGGAGCCCTCGGCCGAGCTCCGTGACGAGCTGGCGCTGGCGGCGTCGGCGGCACGGTCTGCCGAGATGGAGGCCAGGCTTTCGCTCCGGAGCGCCGAGGAACAACTCACCGCCACGCGCAACCGGGCCCTTTCATTGGAACGTGCCGCGGTGGCCGAGCGACGGGCGCGGGAAGAAGCGGCGCGGCGTGCCCGCCGCCGCAGGCTCCAGGCTCGCCGCGCTGCGGCTGTTTCGGCTGCGGCGGAGCAGGCCATCGGTTTCATGGACGTCTCCGTGGATCTCGCCCTCCGCGCCCGGGACCTTGCAGAGGAAGAACGGGAGCTCAGGGATCGCGAACTTGTGGAGGTACGTTCGCAGAACGACGCCCTCAGCCGCGAGCTGGCGGAACTGACGGATTCGGTGCACCGCGACGAGCTTGCCCGCACCCAGCAGCGGCTGCGGATCGAGGCCCTCGAGCTGCGCTCGGTTGAGGAGCTCGGCTTGTCGCCGGACCAGCTGGTGGCGGACTACGGTCCGGACCAGCCGGTGCCGGTGCCCGCCGAAGGGTCCGGCGACAAGTGGGCGGCCCTCCGCGCGGCGGTGGACGAGGACGGCAGACCGATCCCCGAAGGCAAACCCTTCGTCCGCGGCGAGCAGGAAAAACGGCTCCGCAAAGCCGAGCGGGACCTCTCGTCCCTGGGCCGGGTGAATCCGTTGGCACTGGAGGAGTTCGCTGCCCTGGAGGAACGGCACCAGTTCCTCAGCAGCCAGCTCGAGGACCTCAAATCCAGCCGCAAGGATCTGCTGGACATCATCAAGGAAGTGGATGACCGTGTCCAGAAGGTGTTCGCCGAAGCGTTCGCGGACACCTCGGCGCAGTTCGTCCGCGTATTTGCCCGGCTCTTTCCTGGCGGCGAAGGCCGGCTCGTCCTGACCGACCCGTCAGACATGCTCACCACGGGCATTGAGGTGGAGGCACGGCCGGCCGGCAAGAAGATCAAACGGCTCTCCCTGCTGTCCGGGGGCGAGCGTTCACTGACCGCAGTGGCCCTGCTCGTGGCCATCTTCAAGGCGCGCCCGTCGCCGTTCTATGTGATGGACGAAGTGGAGGCTGCCTTGGACGACACCAACCTGGGCAGGCTCATCACGATCTTCGAAGAACTCCGTGAGTCCAGCCAGCTGATCGTCATCACGCACCAGAAGCGGACCATGGAGGTTGCCGACGCGCTGTACGGCGTCACCATGCGGGGCGACGGGGTGTCAACGGTCATCAGCCAGCGCCTCGGCGCCGAAGTTTAGCCGGACTGCGTGCCGGCCGGCGTCGGTGTGAGTCTCCGGCAGCGTCCCGCGATTGTGAGAAGCTAGGGGAGTGAATGACATCCTCCCCATTATCCTTGCCATCCTCGCTGCCCTGGTGGTCGTTGGCGGACTGATCCCGGTCCTCCTGAAGACCCGCCGGAACATCACGAAGTACCCGGGCACCCGCGACGCCAACGATCCCGTCGAACCCGTGCGCGGCACGGGCGGAACGCTGGTGGAGGACCGCCCGGCGGCGACAACCGAGCGCAAAGCGCCCGGCGCCGTCGACCTCGAAGGACTGGAGCCGGCCGAGGTCCCGGACGACGCTGCGGGGCTTGAAACCATTGCCGTCGAAACCCCGCTGCCGGTTGCGGGACGGCTGACCCGGCTCCGCGAACGCCTTGTCAGGTCCAACAACATCCTCGGCAAGGGCCTGCTCGCGCTCCTGTCCAGCGACAAGATTGACGAAGACGTCTGGGACGAAGTCGAAGAAACGCTCCTGCTGGCGGATCTAGGCACCGCACCGACCATGGAGCTGGTTGACGCGCTCCGGGAACGCGTCAAAGTGCTGGGAACACGGACCCCCGAGCAGGTCAAGGCACTGCTTCGCGAAGAATTGATCAAGCTCGTGGACCCGACCATGGACCGCAGCCTCCGCACCGAACGCCACGCCGACAAGCCCTCCGTCATGATGGTGGTCGGTGTCAACGGCGTGGGTAAGACCACCACCGTGGGCAAGCTCGCACGCGTCCTCGTGGCGGAAGACAAGGACGTCCTGCTGGGCGCTGCGGACACGTTCCGTGCCGCAGCCGCCGAACAGCTCGCCACATGGGGCCAGCGCGTCGGCGTTCCCACCGTGAAGTCCGACGTCGACGGCGCCGATCCCGCCTCAGTCGCCTATGAAGCGGTCAAAGCGGGCATCGACCAGGAGGTCGACGTCGTGATGATCGACACCGCCGGCCGGCTCCAGAACAAAGTCGGCCTGATGGACGAACTCGGCAAGGTCAAGCGCGTCATCGAGAAGTTGGCCGAAGTGGACGAGGTCCTTCTGGTGCTGGATGCCACCACCGGACAGAACGGCCTGAACCAGGCCCGCGTGTTTTCCGAGGTAGTCAACATCACCGGCATCGTGCTGACCAAACTGGACGGCACCGCCAAGGGCGGCATCGTGGTGGCAATCCAGAAGGCGCTCGGGGTTCCGGTCAAGCTGATCGGGCTGGGCGAAGGGGCGGACGACCTCGCCCCGTTCGACGCCGAGAGTTTTGTGGACGCGCTGCTGAACTAGGCAGGCCGGTGGACGGTCTCCCGCGCGAACAGCCAGCCGGCCGCGGCCACGATCAGCACGCCACCGGTCACGCCGAAGGCCCAGCCGTAACCGAGCCGGTCCGCGAGGAGCCCGGCGAGGACGGGGCCGACGATGGCGCCCGCGTCGGACATCATCTGGAAGACCGCGAGCACGCGGCCGCCGGAGCGCCCGTTACCGATCACGTCGGCAATGGCGGCCTGCTGGGCCGGACCCAGCAGGCCGGAACCTATTCCGGCGACGGCGGAGGCCGCCAGGAACCAGGTCATGTCGTGGGTCAGCCCGATTCCAGCCGTCGCCACGCCCGTCAGGACCAGGCCGGCAATCATCATGGGCTTGCGTCCCAGGCTGTCGGCAAGTTTCCCTGAAACTGTCAGGGCCGCGGCGTTGCCGCCGGCAAAGACGGCCAGCGCCCATCCCGCAGCAGCAGGCCCTGCACCCAGGGCCGCTACGGCGAAAAGCGGCACCGTGGCCATTCGCACACCGAACGTCGCCCAGCCGTTGGCGAAGCTGGAGAACAGTCCTGCACGGTAGGCGCTGTCCTGCATCGCCTCGCCCAGCCCCATCGCCGGCTCGGTGCTGCGGTCCTTCCGTGACTTCCCTGGCACATGGCTGAGCTGGGTCTGGACTACCAGTGCCGCCAGGACCAGTGCGGCCGCGTAGGCCAGGAACGGGATGCGCAGGCCGAATCCGGCGAGCAATCCGCCCACGATGGGACCGCAGACGTTGCCGATGAGGAAAGCGGAAGCGTAGGCGCCGGAAACCCGGCCGCGGCTCTCCGGCGGTGCCAGCCGGACCACCAGGGCCATGGACGCGACCGTGAACATGACCGAGCCCGCGCCGCCCAGTCCCCGGAAAATGAGCAACTGCCAATAGTCCTGGGCGAACGCGCATGCTGCAGTTGAGACGGCCACGATCAACAGGCCGGCCACATAGACGGGACGTTCGCCCAGCTTCACGATCAGCGCACCGCCGGCAGGTGCGAAAAGCAGCCGCATGAAGGCAAAAATGCTCACGATGACGGCGGCGGCAGTGGCCCCGACGTCGAACGTGGTGGCAAATTGGGGCAACACGGGCGCCACCAGCCCGAAACCAAGCGCAATCAGGAAGGCTGCGACCAGCATCACCTTGATATCGCGCGGGAGGCGTGTGCCGGGAGGCTGTTCTGCGGGGCCGGGCTGGCCTGATTGGCCGCCATTCCGGCCGGGCAAGGCCTTACCGGGGCGGAAACGTTCGTTCATGGTGCCGTTGTCCTTGCGGGGTGCTGTGAGGTGCGTTTGGGACTGGTGAAACATAACCGTAACAAGTGGGATATGCACCATTTACTTCCGGGAGGTTCTTGTAACAACCCGGACATCTAATTCCTCCGCCGGCGAAACACAGCCCGGCAAAAATCGTCTTAGAACGCAAACAGGCGTTGGGCATGCGGAGAACTCCGCGGGATCAACAAAGCATCTAGGCAAGGGAGGACGTGCACCATGGAACTTACCGCAGGTCACGTATGGCTTATGGTTGCGGCGGCACTTGTGCTGTTCATGACACCAGGGCTGGCATTTTTCTACGGCGGCATGACACGTGCGAAGGCCGCGCTGAACATGATGATGATGAGCTTCATCTCCATCGGCATGGTCGGCGTGGTGTGGGTGCTCTGGGGCGCATCGATGAGCTCCGGCGAAGGCTTCATGCAGATCGTCGGCAACCCGTTCGCAACGTTCGGACTTGAGGGAATCACCACCCCGGACGGACTCATCAAGGTCGGCTACGCAGCAACCTTCGCCATCATTACGGTGGCACTGATCAGCGGCGCCATCGCGGACCGTGCAAAGTTCGGCGCGTGGACAGTGTTCGTCCCGGTCTGGGTCACGCTGGTTTACTGCCCGATCGCCTACATGGTCTGGGGCGGAGGACTCTTCGGGCCTGAAGGCGCAGTCGGCAAGGCTCTCGGTCCTGCCATTGACTTCGCCGGTGGCACCGTGGTGCACATCAATGCCGGTGTGGCCGCACTCATTCTCGTTCTGATCATCGGCAACCGCAGGGGCTTCGGCAAGGACCCGAACCACCGCCCGCACAACATCCCGTTCGTGATGCTCGGTGCGGCGATCCTGTGGTTCGGCTGGTTCGGCTTCAACGGCGGCGCAGCAACCACGGCGGAACAGGGCGGACTGATCTGGGTCAACACCCTCGCCGCACCGGCAGCTGCCATGCTCGGCTGGCTCATCACCGAACGCATCCGCGACGGCCACCCCACGTCACTGGGCGCAGCCTCCGGCGTTGTCGCCGGCCTGGTCGCCATCACCCCGGCTTGTGCCAACGTCAGCCCGATCGGCGCGCTGGGCCTCGGCGTTGTTGCCGGTGTGGCCTCCGCCCTGGCAGTCGGCCTGAAGTTCCGCTGGGGCTTCGATGACTCGCTGGATGTTGTCGGCGTCCACCTCGTCTCAGGCGTTATCGGCACCGTGGCACTCGGCTTCATCGCCCTCCCGGTTGAAGGCGTCGGCGGCGGCCTCTTCTACGGCGGCGGACTGACCCAGCTGTGGGCCCAGCTCGCAGCGGCAGGCATTGCCATCGCCTACTCGGCCATCCTGACGACCGTGATCGCCCTGGCCATCCACAAGACCATGGGCTTCCGCGTCTCCCAGGAGCAGGAAGTTGTGGGCGTGGACCTCAGCCTGCACGCCGAGACTGCCTACGAATTCGGCGTCGGCGGACACGGCGGGAGCTTCCAGCCGCTGCATGAACTGATTACCGGCAAGCAGGGCGAGGAGTCCGCTCCGGTAGCCGAAGACGGCAAGAAGACTGACGCAGCAACAGGTAAGGAAAGTGTGGGGGCATGAAACTGATCACAGCAATCGTCCGGCCGGAAAAGCTCGACTCCATCCGGGAGGGGCTCGAATCCTATGGCGTGCAGGGCCTTACGGTCAGCGCCGCCAGCGGGTACGGCAGGCAGCGCGGTTACACCGAGGTGTACCGCGGGGCTGAGTACAACGTGGACCTGCTTCCCAAGATCCGCGTTGAAGTCCTGGCCACGGACGAACAGGCTGACGACATCCTGGATGTCATCATCGCCAGCTCCAACACGGGCCGTGCCGGCGACGGCAAGGTCTGGACGGTGGACGTCTTTGAAGCTGTAAGGGTACGAACGGGAGAACGCGGCTCGGCCGCTATCTAGCCGGCCGCAAGCCCAATGAGCTTTGCGTTCGGAACAGCTACGTTCGGGGCTCTTAGGCCGGCCAGCCCTCGGGACCGGAGGTTCCGGCTGCGTATTCCTCCAGCGGAACGCTGCCGCGTTCCCACGCCTTGATCACCGGCTCAATGATCCGCCAGCAGTCTTCGGCGGTGTCCGCCCGCACGGACAGCAGCGGATCGCCGGTGAGGACGCCCTCGAGCACTTCACCGTAAGGGAGGAGGTCGGAAGCGCTGAGTTCGGCGTTGAGCGTTACCCGGTCGAGGCTCAGGACATTGCCGGGGCCGTTCACGTCGACGTCGAACTGCAGGGTGTCGGGGCCGAACCCGATGCGGAGCTGATTGGGGGAGTCGACGCCGGTGAATCCTGCTGGCAGGTGCGGCACAGGCTTAAAGGTGACAACTGCTTCCTTGCGTTTTGCCCCGAGCGCCTTGCCGGACCGGAGGATGAAGGGGACACCCTGCCACCGCCAGTTGTCGATGCCCACCTGCACCTCCGCCAGTGTCTCGGTGTTCCTGGCTGCGTCCACGCCTGCTTCCTTGGTGTAGTCCGGGACTTTCCGCCCGTCGATGGAGCCTGCGGTGTATCGGGCACGGCGCGTGTTTGAGCGGTAGGGGGCCTTGATGCTGCTGGCGCGCAGGAGTGTGGCCACGGCGTCCCGGAGGTCACGCTCATCGACAGTGGCCGGCGGCTCGATGGCCATCAGCGCCATGATCTGCAGCAGGTGGCTCTGGATCATGTCACGCAGCGCGCCTGCGCCGTCGTAGTATCGGGCGCGGCCCTCCAGTGCGAGGTCCTCATCAAAGATGATCTCCACCTTCTCGATGTATTCGCGGTTCCAGACCGGCTCCAGGAAGGTGTTGGCAAAGCGAAGTCCGAGGATGTTGAGTACCGTTGCCTTGCCCAGGAAGTGGTCCACCCGGTGGATGTGGTCCTCCGGGACCAGCGCCGCCAGGGTCACGTTGAGGTGCCGGGCCGAATCCTCACTGGATCCGAACGGCTTTTCCATCACCAGGCGGGTGCCGGCGGGCACGTCCTCCGGGGCCAGCACTTCGCATGCTTTTTGGCTGACGTGGGGCGGAAGGGCGAAGTACACGGCCACCGGAGCTTCGAGGCCGGACAGCAGTGAGGCAAGGCCGCCACCAGCGGTCACGTCAAGCTGGTGATACGAGGTTGACGCCGCTATCCGCTTGAGTTCGCGCTTGCCCGCGGCGTCCGCCTGCGAGTTCGAGTCGGCGAAAGAGGTCTCGACACGTTCCAGCCATTGCTCGTGGGTCCAGGGATCCGAACCTGCCCCGACGAGCGTCAGCCCGTCCGCGCGGCCCCTGGCGGCCAGCCGTGCGAGCCCCGGCAGGAGCAGCCGGCCGGTAAGATCCCCTGACGCACCAAGGATGAGCAGGGTTTTTACAGTTGTTTGGGTGGCCATCCTGCCAGCATGCCATCTTGAAGGCCTGTCTTGGTACCCTAGATAGTCGAGTCCCGTTGTCGAGGCAGTTGGTCCAGGCCAACAACAGTCACGACTCTGGCGAGCCGCACCGGCCGCCAGCTGTAGATCCACTGAAAGAAGTGCACGGCGCGTGTTCAATTCACTCTCTGACCGGTTGACAGCAACCTTCAAGAATCTCCGCGGCAAGGGCCGCCTCACCGAGGCGGACGTTGACGCCACGGTCCGCGAGATCCGGCGGGCCCTCCTGGACGCCGACGTTGCTGTGCCAGTGGTCCGCGAGTTCACGGGCCGGGTGCGCGAGCGTTCCCTGGGTGCCGAGGTCTCCGGTGCGTTGAACCCCAGCCAGCAGATCGTCAAGATCGTCAACGAGGAACTCGTTGAGATCCTGGGCGGCGAGACCCGTCGCATCCGTCTGGCCAAGACCGGCCCCACCATCATCATGCTCGCGGGCCTTCAGGGCGCCGGCAAGACGACCCTCGCCGGCAAACTTTCCAAGTGGCTGAAGTCCCAGGGCCACAGCCCCATGCTGGTGGCCTGCGACCTCCAGCGGCCCAACGCCGTCACCCAGCTGCAGGTTGTCGGCCAGCGCGCCGGAGTTCCCGTCTTCGCCCCGCACCCGGGTGCCACGTCCACCGAACTGGACCATCCTGCGGGCGACCCCGTGGCGGTTGCCCGCGCCGGTGTCGAGGAAGCGCGCCAGAAGCTTCACGACGTCGTCATCGTTGACACCGCCGGACGACTCGGTGTGGACGCCGACATGATGGAGCAGGCGCGCCAGATCCGCCGCGCCATCGTGCCGAATGAAGTGCTCTTCGTCATCGACTCCATGATCGGCCAGGACGCCGTCAACACGGCGCTCGCCTTCGATGAGGGTGTCAACTTCACCGGCATCGTTCTCTCAAAGCTCGACGGCGACGCCCGCGGCGGTGCCGCCCTGTCCGTTGCGTCAGTCACCGGTAAGCCGGTCATGTTCGCCTCCACCGGCGAAGGCGTTGACGACTTTGAGCTGTTCCACCCGGACCGCATGGCGTCCCGCATCCTCGACATGGGCGACGTCCTCACCCTCATCGAGCAGGCGGAAAAGTCCTGGGACAAGGACGAAGCGGCGCGGATGGCGAAGAAGTTCGCCGACCAGGAAGACTTCACCCTCGACGACTTCCTCGCCCAAATGCAGCAGATCCGCAACATGGGTTCGATGAAGAAAATGCTCATGATGATGCCGGGTGCGCAGAATATCCGCCAGCAGCTGGAGCAGTTCGACGAGCGCGAAATTGACCGTGTGGAAGCGATCGTCCGTTCCATGACGCCGCACGAGCGCGTTGCCCCCAAGATCATCAACGGATCACGCCGGGCCCGCATCGCCAAGGGCTCAGGCATGCACGTGTCGGACGTCAACGGCCTGCTGGAGCGGTTTGCCCAGGCCCAGAAGATGATGAAGAAGATGGCAGCCGGCGGCGGAATGCCCGGCATGCCAGGGATGCCGGGCATGGGCGGCGGCGCAGGAGGTGCCCGCAAGGGCGCCAAGAATGCGCCCAAGAAGAAGGCCAAGTCGGGAAACCCTGCCAAGGCCGCGCAGGAGCTTCGCGAAGCGGAGGCCCGGCGTGCCAACGCCGGCAAGGCACTTCCCACCGGCGCCGCCTTCGGCCAGCAGGGAGCGGATTTCGATCCGTCCCAGCTCAACCTGCCCAAGGGTTTCGACAAGTTCCTCGGCGGGAGCAAGTAGTTACCGGCCAGGCAGTTTTCCGCACGGGCAACTTGATTGTCGGCGGGTTCAATGTCGCCCGCTGAATTATCCGGCCATTGCCATAGGGTTGGGGCATGTTTAAGCAGCGCGTAGTGTTCGTCCACGGTTCGGGGGCCTTCGGGTCCGCCGCGTGGCCCAAGCAGCACGGCATGGCACTGGCCTACGACGCTTTGTTCCTGCGCCGCTACGGCTTTGACCCGGTGGCGGAACCTCTTGAGTCGGATTTCCAGGCCGATGCCCGGATTGTGCTGGCCGCTTTGGCGGATGAAGGGCGTGGCGCTGCCGGCGGTCATGTGGTGGCCCATTCCCAGGGCGCCATTGCGGCGATGATGGCGGCCGTGGAGCGCCCGGACCTGGTGCACTCCCTCACCCTCGTGGAGCCCGCGTGCCTGTCGCTGACCGCCGAACTGCCCGCAACGGCGGCGCACCGGGCCCTGATGCAGCCCCTTTTTGATGTGCGGCACCAGTTGGGCGACGACGATTTCCAGCGGGAGTTCGTCCGGCGTGCATTTTCCGTTCACAGTGACGGCCCGGCCACACCGGAATCGCCCAACACCGCCCGCAGGCTCCGGCTGCAGGCGCCTCCGTGGGAGGCGCCGCTGCAGATCGTCCCGGGAGTCCCCACGCTCGTGCTCACCGGCGGCTGGGAGCCGCTGTACGAGGAGATTGCCGGGTACCTGCGCGAAACCGGTGCCCTGCACCGCGTTGCTGCGGGCGGGCACCGGCCTCAGGACTCCGTGGAGGGAGACCGGGTTATCCGGTCATTTATCGCAGAGGTCAGCCGGCGTCAGCACTCGCAGGCATCTTAGCGGCGCCTTCGCCCGCCGCTGCACTATGCGAGCCCGGCAATTCCTGGCGGGGAAGCTGCAGCTCCGGAAGGTAGACCTTGCCGCCGGCTGCCAGGAATTCGTTGCTCTTCTCGCGCATTCCGGCCGCCATCTCGGCCAGCGCTGCCTGGGCTTCGGCTGAACCGTATTCGTCCCGGATGTCCTGGCTGATGCGCATGGAGCAGAACTTGGGCCCGCACATTGAGCAGAAATGCGCAGTCTTCGCCGGTTCCGCAGGCAGCGTCTCGTCATGGAAGGCTTCAGCCGTGACAGGGTCCAGAGACAGGGCAAACTGGTCCCGCCACCGGAATTCGAACCGTGCCTTGGACAGGGCGTCGTCACGTTCATGTGCCCCCGGGTGGCCCTTGGCGAGGTCGGCGGCGTGGGCGGCGATCTTGTAGGTGATCACGCCGGTCTTCACGTCGTCCTTGTTCGGCAGCCCCAGGTGTTCCTTGGGTGTGACGTAACAGAGCATGGCCGTGCCGTAGCGGGCGATTTCCGTGGCGCCGATGGCGGAGGTGATGTGGTCATAGCCCGGGGCTATGTCCGTGACTAGCGGCCCCAGGGTGTAGAAGGGAGCTCCCTTGCAGAGTTCCTGCTGGCGCTCCACGTTTTCCCTGACAAGGTGGAACGGCACATGCCCCGGGCCTTCCACCATCACCTGGACATCGAATTCCCAGGCACGCTGCGTCAGCTCAGCCAAAGTATCCAGCTCGGCGAACTGGGCGGCGTCGTTCGCGTCGGCCGTCGCGCCGGGCCGCAGCCCGTCGCCGAGCGAGAACGCAACGTCGTACTTGGCGAAGATCTCGCACAGCTCGTCGAAGTGCGTGTAGAGGAAGTTCTCCTGGTGGTGGGCCAGGCACCACCCTGCCATGATGGATCCGCCGCGGGAGACGATGCCGGTGACGCGGTTGGCCGTCAGCGGTACGTAGCGCAGCAGGACTCCGGCGTGGATGGTCATGTAGTCCACACCCTGCTCGCACTGCTCGATCACGGTGTCGCGGAAAATTTCCCACGTCAGTTTGTTGGCCTCGCCGTTGACCTTCTCCAGGGCCTGGTAGATGGGCACGGTGCCGATCGGCACCGGCGAGTTGCGGATGATCCATTCCCGGGTGGTGTGGATGTCGTCCCCGGTGGACAGGTCCATCACCGTGTCGGCACCCCACTGGGTGGCCCACTGCAGCTTGTCGACCTCCTCGGCGATGGAGCTGGTGACAGCCGAGTTGCCGATGTTGGCATTGATCTTCACAAGGAAGGCCTTACCGATGATCATCGGCTCGGACTCCGGGTGGTTGATGTTGTTGGGGATGATGGCGCGGCCCGCGGCAACTTCGCTGCGCACCAGCTCAACATCGCAGTTTTCCCGCAGTGCGACGAACTGCATTTCGGGAGTCACCACGCCCTTCCTGGCGTAATGCATCTGCGTGACGGTCCGTCCCGCGACAGCGCGGCGGGGCACCGGCTGCGCGCCCTTCCACTCCGCGGAGGCAGCGCCTCGGCGCACGGCCGACTTCCCGTCGTCGAGGAGGTTCCGTTCCCTGCCGCTGTACGGCTCGGTGTCCGCCCTGGATTCAATCCACCGGGTCCTGAACGGTTCCAGTCCCACCACGGGATCGCTGCCGGGCCCCGCTGTCCGGTAGACCCGGAACGGCGGGTTGGCCGCGCCGCCCGGCGAGTCCTCCAAGGCAATCTCGGTCACCGGCACCCGGATCCCGGTGGCTTCGTCGGCGATGAAGGCCAGTGAATGGGACTTCAGGGACTGCGTTTCATGAGTGCCCGCCTGGCCGGCGGTGGATCCATTTTGGGCACGGGACAGCTGTGTTTCTGGTGTATTCACGGAATACTCACTTCCTTCGCCGGCATTACCCGGACAGGTTCAACGGTCGCAGGCCGCGTCAGCCCGATCTCAGCCCCTGCAGGGGCACCCGTGTGGTCGTAGACGAAGCTACCACAGGCCCGGGCAGCGTCCACGTCACACGGCGTTCACATCCAACGACCGGAACCGGCGGTCTAGGCTTGAGGCATGCGTGGAATCATCGAATTCACCGGAACGGTGCTGACCGCTCCAGACCAGGAACGGGACGGCCTCTGGGCCGTGGACGGCAGGCTGACGTTCAGTCGGCCGGCGGGTCCGCCGGATGTGGTGCTGGATGGCTGGGTGCTTCCGGGCCTCGTGGACGCACACTGTCACATCGGTCTTGGACCTGACGGCGATGTGTCCGAGTCCATCGCCGAGGAGCAGGCCGTCACGGACCTGATGGCCGGCACGCTGCTGGTCCGCGACGCGGGAGCGGTACATGACACGCGCTGGATCCAGCAGCGTCCGGAGTTGCCGCGGATCATCCGGGCGGGACGCCACATTGCCAGGACCCGCCGCTATCTGCGGGGATTCGCCGTCGAAGTTGAGCCGGACGGACTGGTCGAGGCGGTGCGCAAGCAGGCGCTCGCGGGTGACGGCTGGGTCAAGATCGTGGGGGACTGGATCGACCGCGACGCCGGTGACCTTTCGGCGTCGTTCCCCGCCGCCGTGGTCCGGGATGCTGTCCGCGCCGCCCACGATGAAGGTGCCCGGGTGACGGCGCACTGTTTCGCCGAGGACACGCTGGATGACATGCTCGACGCCGGCATCGACTGCATCGAACACGGCACCGGACTCCTGCCACGGCACATACCCCGCTTCGTGGAACAACGCGTCCCGATTGTTCCCACGCTGATCAATACTGCGACGTTCCCGGACATCGCGGCCCGGGCGGAAGCAAAGTTTCCGGTTTACGCAGCACACATGCGCGCCTTGTGGCAGCGGCGGAACGAGCGGATTGTGGAAGCTTTCGAGGCGGGCGTCCCGATCTACGCCGGGACAGACGCGGGCAGCGTCATCGGCCACGGCCGGATAGTGGATGAGATCCATGCGCTCCACACCGCCGGCCTGCCGGCGGCGGCGGCGCTCGACGCGGCGTCGTGGGGCGCCCGGAAGTGGCTGGGAGCGGACGGTATCGCCGAGGGCGCCAGCGCCGACGTCGTACTGTGCGAACAGGACCCCAGGATCAATCCGGAAACGCTGCGGAACCTCACCCACATCATTCTTCGCGGTCGGCAGCTCCACCAGGAATAAATTGAAGGTTCAAGTAATTTAACTCTATGTAAGCGTCACCGGAGGACCGGAGGCGGAGTTTCGGGAGTTTGGAGTTGCCATGACCACAGAATCCAGCAAGGACCTGCTGCCGGCGGATCTCGCCATGGGCACGGTGATGCTCAAGGTGGGGGACATGAAGCTGATGACCGATTACTACCAGCGCGCGCTCGGGCTGGAGGTCGTGGCTGAGCAGGATGGCGGCGTGTACCTTGGCCGGCGCGGAACGCCCCTGGTCCATCTCGCACCCGCACCCGGGCTCAACCTTCCGGCCCGGGGTGAAGCCGGACTGTTCCACACGGCCCTGCTCTTCGGGGACAGGCCGGCGCTCGCTGCCACGGTGGCTTCAGCGGCCCGGTATGAGCCGCGGCTGTTCACCGGGAGCGCCGACCACCTCGTCAGCGAGGCTTTCTACTTCAGCGACCCCGAGGGCAACGGCATCGAGCTGTACTGGGACCGTCCCCGTAGCGACTGGTCCTGGGAGGGGACCAATGTGGTCATGGACAGCCTTGCCCTCCCGCCGCAGCGGTTCCTGCAGGAATTCCTGACCGAGGAAGCGGTAAGCGGGCAGCGTGAGGCGCATGCCGGCGTCGGGCACGTCCACCTTCAGGTGGGCGACGTCCAGTCGGCCCATGACTTCTACGTGGGCACCCTTGGTTTCGAGAAAACCGCCGGATGGCACGGGCAGGCCCTGTTCGTCTCCGCCGGCGGCTACCACCATCACATGGCAATGAACGTCTGGAACAGCCGCGGCGCAGGGCCCCGTAAGGACACCCTTGGCCTGGGCGAAGTCCTGATCGAAGTGCCGGGAACGGACGACGTCGGCGCGCTCGCCGACCGTTTGCGGGTTGCCGGTGCGGCGTCCCACCACACGGGAGCGGAGCTGCGTTTCGAGGATCCGTGGCGCAACCGGATCCGCGTCGCCGTCCGCTGAGGCGTCGCTGACCTGCGCGTCCTTCTGCGTTAGGCTGATTCCGGAAGTCCGGGGCAGCTGCGAAGGTGCCCGACGGGACCATTGCAGCGCCGACGGAATGAGGATGATTTCCATGGGTTTCACTGAAATCTTTGTTTCCACCCACGATGAGGCGCTCAAGCGCGCGGGGGCACTTGAGGGCGGCGGGCCCGCGGCTCCGGACTCGCTGCGGATTCCGGACATCAGCGATTTCGAGATTGAGCAGCTCGGCGACCTGGCAGGAGCGGCCGTGCACGCGGCTGGGGCGGACTATGAACTCGCCATGGTGGACGTGGCCAGCGATTCCCTCCTGGGCGTACCGGCTGCGATGGTCCGGGCGCTCGCGGAACTCCTCAGTTACGAGACCGAGGGCGAGGGCAACGTTCTGGAGGATGTTGCCGCCAGGTGGGCGGCCGAAGAGGACATGCCTTTCGGCTCCGACGAGGCCCTCGGCTATGTCCAGCGGCTTGCGCAGATGGCCGGCAGCGTGGACGCGAACGCCCGGACCGGCCTTTACGTCTGGTCCGCCTGACCGGGCCGCCGTGTGTCAAGTCGAAATCCCGGCGCTGATCTGGCACAATAGACAGGTACTTGATCTGCGTGGCCCCTCTCTCCGCGTCCGGATCTTGTCCTTTTAGAACCCCCTAGTACGGCCCGCCCCACGGGTGCAGAACGCCGGGCTCGACCCCGTTTCAGAAACAGGAGTGACCACAAAAGTGGCCGTAAAGATTCGCCTTAAGCGCTTCGGCAAGATGCGCGCACCGTACTACCGCATCGTTGTCATGGACGCACGCTCCAAGCGTGACGGCCGTGCGATCGAAGAGATCGGCAAGTACCACCCCACCGAAGAGCCCTCGTACATCGAGGTCGACACGGACCGTGCCCAGTACTGGCTCGGCGTCGGCGCACAGCCGTCCGAGCAGGTCGCCGCGATCCTCAAGATCACCGGTGACTGGCAGAAGTTCAAGGGTCTCCCCGGCCAGGAGGGCACCTTGAAGACCAAGGCTCCCAAGGCTGCCTTCGTTACCCCGGAAAAGGGTTCCGTGATCATCCCGGAAGCCATCACCAAGAAGGCCAAGAAGGACGAAGCAGCCGAAGCTTCCACCGAAGCTGAAGCAGAGACCACCGAGGCTGAGTAAATTGCTGGCAGAAGCGCTCGAACACCTTGTCCGCGGGATTGTTGACAGTCCTGAGGACGTCAAGGTCAGCGCCAAGAACAACCGCCGCGGGGACACCCTCGAGGTGCGAGTTCACCAGGATGACCTCGGACGGGTGATCGGTCGTCAGGGCCGCACGGCACGCGCACTGCGCACTGTCGTGGCGGCGCTGGCCGGCGGCGAACAGGTCAGGGTCGACGTCGTCGACACCGACCGCCGCCGGTAAACGCCCCGCACTATTTGTCTCAAGTCCGGCCCCTTCACCAGATTATGGTGGAGGGGCCGGACTGTTTTCAGGAAATCCCGGCGCGGCGGCGGGCGCGCGGTGGAACAAGTCGCAGCAACCGGCCGCAGTAAAACCAGTACAGAACGAATCCCGGAACAGAGGAACAGATGCAGCTTCAGGTGGCACGAATCGGCAAACCGCACGGCATCCGCGGCGAAGTGACCGTCCAGGTCCTGACCGATGCGCCGGAGGACCGCTTCGTTCCGGGCACGGAATTCGTGGTTGAGCCCGCCTCGGTCGGAACGCTGACCGTGGACAGTGCCCGCTGGAACAAGGACATCCTGCTGCTGGGATTTGAGGGCGTCGAGACCCGCAACCAGGCCGAGGCCCTGCGCGGCGCCAAACTGTTTATCGAGACGGAAGAGCTTGACGAAGACGACGACGAGGGGTGGTACGAGCACGAGCTCGTCGGCCTCGAGGTCCGCGTAGGCGGCACCGTTGTCGGTAAGGTCTCCGGGCTCCGCACCCTGCCGGTCCAGGACCTGATTATGGTGGAGGCGGCGGATGGCAAGGAGATCCTGATTCCGTTCGTCGAAGAGATCGTGCCCGAGGTCAACGTGGGGGAGAAGTACATCCTGGTCACCCCGCCGCCCGGACTGTTCGAGATCAACCTTGAGGATTCCGGGGACGATGAGCCGGGCACAACAGGGCAGGGCACAGCAGAAGCCGGAGACAACGCCTAAATGAGGATCGACGTCGTCAGCATCTTCCCGGAGTACCTCGCGCCCCTGGAACTATCCCTGATCGGGAAGGCCCGCCAGGACGGCCTGTTGGACCTGAATGTCCACGACCTCCGGGATTTCACCACGGACAAGCACAGGTCGGTGGACGACACTCCCTACGGCGGCGGCGCCGGCATGGTGATGAAGGCGGAACCATGGGCGCTGGCGCTCAGTTCGGTAGCCGCAGGGAGGGAAGATGCCACCGATCGGAAGCCGGTGCTGATCGTCCCCTCTCCGGCGGGGGAACGGTTCACCCAGGCTCTGGCGCACGAACTCGCCGAGGAGGACCAGCTGGTCTTCGCCTGCGGCCGGTATGAGGGCATCGACGAGCGGGTCATCGAGTGGGCGGAAGAGCACTTCACTGTCCGGCCCATGAGCCTGGGGGACTACGTACTCAATGGAGGCGAAGTGGCCGTCCTGGCCATGACCGAAGCCATCGTCCGGCTCCTTCCCGGCGTTGTCGGCAACCCGGAGTCCCTCATTGAAGAATCACACTCGGACGGCCTGCTGGAGTACCCCGTGTACACCAAGCCCTCCACGTGGCGGGACCGCGAAGTTCCGCCCGTCTTGTTGAGCGGCAACCACGGCAAGATTGCCCAGTGGCGCCGCCACGAGCAGTACCGCCGTACGGCGGAACGCCGCCCCGATCTGCTGGCAGAGTTCGACGCCGGCAAACTTCCCCGCGCGGACCGCACCGCGCTCGGGGACCTGGGATACGACGTCGTCGACGGTCATCTGAGGCTCCGCCCGGCCGAGGGCGGGAACGGCACTCCGGCGGAAGGCTGACGCGGACTCTGCAGTGGCCTCGTCGCGGGCGGGACCGGATTAGCCGGAATCCTCCGGATGTGGCAAAATTAGTCCTTGTGCCTGCTGGGTGCGCACCTGCCACAGGGGGAGCGCCACCAACAGCCCGGCACCCCGGCGTCTTCAATCAGTGATGGGGCCGGATCAGAAAACTTTCGGCGGTGATTCCGGGCAAGTTCCCGGCTTGGCCGTCGTGACCCAAAGTGGATGACCTGTGGCGTTCACCAGGAGTGGATCAATGCATATCCTCGATACCGTAGATGCAGCCTCGCTGCGCACCGATGTTCCCGAGTTCCGCGCGGGTGACACCCTCAAGGTTCACGTGAACATCATCGAAGGCAAGAACTCCCGTGTCCAGGTATTCCAGGGCTTCGTCCTGGGCCGCCAGGGTGACGGCATCCGCGAAACCTTCACGGTCCGCAAGGTCTCCTTCGGTGTCGGCGTTGAGCGTACCTTCCCGGTACACTCCCCGATCATCGACAAGATCGAGGTCGTCACCAAGGGTGACGTCCGCCGCGCCAAGCTTTACTACATGCGCGCACTGCGCGGTAAGGCTGCGAAGATCAAGGAAAAGCGCGACTTCAGCACCGCCAAGTAAGTCCCCGGACTTCCACGGCGGGTCCAGAACCCGGATCCGGCCCGCGCCGGAGCTCTTCCGCAACAGCGCCACAGGATACGGATCATGGACCAGTCAGAACGCCAGCCCAGGAAACTGGGCTGGCGTTTTGCGTTCCTGGCCATCGCGCTGGCCCTGCTCATCAGCGGGCTTGTCCGCGGACTCTGGCTGGATGTCTACTACATCCCGTCCGCCTCCATGGAGCCGCTCTTCGGCGCAGGCGACAGGATCCTCGTTTCCCGCACTGACTTCCAGTCCGAGCCGGTCCGGCGCGGTGATGTGGTGGTCTTCGACGGCCGCGGGACGTTCGCCCCGCTCAACAGCGGCAACGGACCGCTGCAGGACGGCGCGGCGGCAGCCGGCCACTGGCTTGGCATCACGGGCAGTGATACAACCTACATAAAGCGGGTTATCGGGTTGCCCGGCGATCATGTTATCTGCTGCGATGACCGGCAGCGGCTCACAGTTAACGGTCAGGCGCTTGAGGAACCATACCTCTATGGCGGAGACGCTCCGAGCAAGCAGAAGTTCAGTGTGATCGTTCCGGCCGGACGGTTATGGTTGCTTGGAGACCACCGGTCCATGTCCGCAGACTCCCGAAGCCTGCTGGGCGCCCCGGGTGGCGGCATGGTGCCCCTGGACCGGATCATCGGCAGGCCGGTCCAGATTATCTGGCCACTCGACAGATTTGCGGCTGTACCCCGGCCCGCAGAAACCAGCACGACAACGAAGGACGGACAGTAGATGCCCGAGATTGACCCCCGGACTCCTGATCCGTTCAAGCGCGACCGTGCCGGCCGCGAACTCGCGGGGACTGCCACGGACAGGGATACAGCCTTTCCGGAGGAAGCTCCGGATACCGGCCTGCCTGCAGAAGCCGATGCGCCCGCTCACCGGACCGACAGCCGGGCCGCCGGTTCGAGAGGCGCCCACTCGAAGTCGCGCCCGCCGAAGCCGGCGAAAGAAGGCAGGGCCCATGGCCCGGTGTACCTCTGGATCAAAGAGGTGCTCACGGTGGTGGCCATCGCCGTGGTGTTGTCCTTCCTGATCAAGACCTTCCTGTTCCGGGCGTTTTATATCCCGTCCGAATCGATGGTCAGCACGCTTGACGTAAACGACCGGATCTTCGTCAACCTGCTTGTTCCGGAGCCCTTTGCCCTCGAACGCGGCGACGTGGTGGTCTTCAAAGACACCAAGGGGTGGCTGGTGCCCACGCCGGAGAAGGCTGACGGACCCTTCACCTGGGTCCAGGACGGCCTGACGTTTGTGGGGCTCCTGCCCGACAATTCGGAGCAGCACCTGGTCAAGCGCGTCATCGGACTCCCCGGCGACCATGTGGTGTGCTGCGACGCGGGCGGCAAACTCACCATCAACGGCCAGGCCGTGGATGAAACGTACGTCAACCCCGCGGAGGTCCCGGACATCCGCAACTTCGATGTCGTCGTCCCGGACGGCAAGATCTGGGTCATGGGCGACAACCGGAACCACTCGGCCGATTCCCGGGCCCACCAGGAAAGCAACGGCGGCTTCATCGACATGCCGGACATCGAGGGCAAGGCGGCCGTGATCGCCTGGCCCCTCAACCGCCTGACAGGGCTGGGCAACTATCCCGATGTGTTCCGGAACGTACCCGCACCGGCTGGAAAATAAATGTCCCTTGCACCGACCCTCGACTACGAGCACCGCTTCCTGAGCTCTGGTGCCCGGCTGCTGGCCGGCATCGACGAAGTAGGGCGCGGCGCCATTGCAGGACCCGTGACCGTCGGAATCGCCGTCGTGGACCTGACCCGGCCGGTGCTGCTCGACGACGTCCGCGACAGCAAGCTCCTGAAAGAAGCCGACCGGGAGCGGCTGGAGCCCCTGGTGCGGAACTGGAGCGTCGCGTCGGCGGTCGGCCACGCCTCTGCCGCCGAGATCGACGCAATGGGCATCATCGCGGCCCTGCGGACGGCCGGGACGCGGGCCTGGCTCCAGATCCTGGCGGCCGGCATCACCCCCGACGTGGTGCTGCTCGACGGAAGCCACAACTGGCTCTCACCGGAAACGCAGGCATCTCTCTTCGACGACGCACCGGCCGGGCCCGGCTGCGACGCGCCGGTCCACACCCTTGTCAAGGCGGACATGCAGTGCCTGAGCGTGGCCGCTGCCAGCATCCTGGCCAAGGTGGAGCGGGACCAGCTGATGCGTTCGCTGCACGATGAGTACCCATCCTTCGGCTGGAACGAAAACAAAGGCTACGGGACGGCGTCCCACAAGGAGGCCCTCAAAGCCACCGGGCCAACCCCCTATCACCGGGTCAGCTGGCAGATTCTCTGACCCTGGATCTCCGACCTTGGCCGCGGGGCCGCGCGGAATGGTGCAAGATGGAACCATGAGTGCCGAGGATCTTGAGAACTATGAAACCGATATGGAGCTGCAGCTCTACCGCGAATACCGTGACGTCGTCGGGCTGTTCAGCTACGTAGTCGAGACCGAGCGGCGTTTCTATCTCGCCAACCACGTGGACCTGCAGGCGCGCAGCGCCGACGGCGAAGTCTATTTCGACCTCACCCTCCAGGACGCCTGGGTGTGGGACGTCTACCGCTCGGCCCGGTTCGTCAAGAGTGTGCGGGTGATCACCTTCAAGGACGTCAACGTCGAAGAGTTGCCCCGCAACGAGGAACTCGCCCTTCCCAAGGACGTGGACCTGGGCAACTGACCGCAGCGGCTGACGCACGGGTAGCCGGGCCGGGCGCCTGAAGCGGGTAGGCGACCACCGTATCAGCGGGTTGCACTACCTGTTTTTTGCCCGGGGTCTGGCATCCAGGCCGTCCTTGGCGCGAGACTACTGTAAGGGATTGATTCGTAGTTCTGTTCCGACGGCTTACCGCAGTGCGGGGGGTTCCGCGTCGTTCAGACAAATACTGGCGGTGCTTGAATCGAGCACCGCAGGCTCGTACTGGCACCGCCTACCAGGCTGAAATCAGAGAAGATCTCACCGTGAAAATACTCTGCTGGTTCCTAGGGCACATCTGGAGCAGCCATGCCGGATTCTATGATGAGCGGCCACACCAGTCTGCCCACTGCATGAGATGCGGAACCCGCGCCTAGCGCCTCGCGCAACGCTGCAACATCTCCTCCACAGGACTCTTTTGACCGGGTTTCCCACATAGCTCCCTCCGCCGGTTTGCCGGCCTCCGCCTCTCCAGCAGGCTGATGGCGGAGGTAACAATGAGAGCCAAAGACTTGCTTGGCCGGCGCGGCGAAGAATTAGCGGCCGGATATCTGGAATCACAGGGCATGCGGATCGTGGACCGCAACTGGCGCTGTCCCGAAGGTGAAATCGACATCGTCGCCCTGGACGGCGACTCGCTTGTCATCGCCGAAGTGAAGACGCGTAAATCCCTCGCCTACGGTCATCCCTTCGAAGCCGTCGGTGTTGCCAAACTGGCGCGGCTGCACCGGCTCGCGTCGGCATGGTGCCGCGACCACGAACTCCGCATGCCTTTCCGGCGCGTCGACGTCGTTTCAGTCCTTGACGACGGCGCCGGCCAGCCGCGTGTGGAGCACCTCAAAGGGGTGGGGTAGGTGGCCCTGGGCAGGACCTACTCAGTGGCGCTTGTGGGACTCAACGGGTACATCGTCGAGGTCGAAGCCGACATCGGCCAGACCCTCCCGGCCTTCGTCATACTCGGCCTTCCGGACGCCTCACTTAACGAAGCCAAGGAACGCATCCGGTCCGCCGCGCAAAACTCTGGCATCCCGTTGAGCCGCAGAAAGATCACCGCGAACCTTATCCCGGCCTCGCTGCCCAAACGGGGTTCCGGCTTTGACCTGGCCATCACCATGGCCGTCCTTCGCGCCGCGAATGACATCCGCTCCACAGAGCGGACAGTGTTTATCGCCGAACTGGGCCTCGATGGCAGGCTCAGGCCGGTCCGGGGAATCCTCCCGGCCGTCATGGCCGCCGTGCAGGCCGGGTATGCGGACATTGTGGTGGCGCACGCAAATGCGGCTGAGGCTGAACTCGTGCCGGGGGCCAGGGTCCGCGGGTACAGGACACTGGCCCGGCTCGCATGTGACTTCGGGGCGGATCCGCAGGAGCTTGCCCTGGATTTCGAACCCGACGACGAAGATTCCTCCGACGCCGCCGCCTCCGGGGCCGGGATGGCGCCGGATATGTGCGACGTCTCCGGGCAAGGTGATGCCAGGAGGGCGCTTGAAGTTGCTGCCGCCGGTGCCCACCATCTGCTCCTGTCCGGTCCGCCGGGGGCCGGGAAGACAATGTTGGCTGAACGGCTTCCGGGCCTGCTGCCGGATTTGGCTGACAACGAGGCCATGGAGGTGACCGCCATCCACTCCCTGTGTGCGTTGCCGACTGCCGCCGTGCAGCTCCTTCGCCGGCCGCCGTTTGAGAATCCGCACCACAGCGCCACAGCCGCCGCCATCATCGGGGGTGGCTCGGGGTTGCCGCGGCCGGGAGCGGCGTCCAGGGCGCACCGTGGCGTACTGTTCCTTGACGAGGCTCCGGAATACGAGCGGCGGGTCCTTGACGCGCTCAGGCAACCCTTAGAGAGCGGCGAACTGGTGATCCACCGGTCTGCGGGCACCGCCGCCTATCCGGCAAGGTTCCAGCTTGTGCTTGCTGCCAACCCCTGCCCTTGCGGTAAGGCTTCGGGCAAAGGGCTCGACTGCACCTGTACGCCGATGATGAGGCGCCGGTACCTGGCACGGATGTCCGGGCCTCTGCTGGACCGGGTGGACATCCAGCTTCAGGTGGAACGGGTTTCGCTTGCGGACTTCGGCCGGACGGGCGCGGAGGAAGACACTCCTGCAATCGCCGCCCGGGTCCGTGGCGCCCGGGAGCGTCAGCTGCTGAGACTTCGCCCCCTGGGGCTGGAAACCAACTCACAAGTGCCTGGCCGCGTGCTTCGCGGGGCATTGCGCCTCTCGTCACCAACCACGCGAATCCTGGACCACTCGCTCGAACGCGGCGTCCTCACCGCCCGCGGATACGACCGCGTTCTGCGCCTCGCGTGGACGCTGGCGGACCTGGCCGGCCGCGACACCCCGGACCACGACGATATCGGGCAGGCGCTGGGACTCCGGCAAGCTGCCTCGGCTGCGGCCTGAAAGGAAAACGATGACTGACACTGAACGCATAGCGCGGGCCGCCCTGTCGCGTCTGATGGAGCCCCAGGACGCCGTGGGCCTGGCGCTCGTGAGGACCGCCGGTGCCGTGGATGCGCTTCGAATCGCCACCGGACAGCTGGCAACCGGTCCCGAGCTTGAGCAGGCCATGACAGCGCTGCTGGCAGAGAACGGCACCAGCAGCTGGCCCGGAATGAACGCCTCGCTCAGGCGCTGGGCCCCCCGGATACCGGACCTTGCTCCGGAGCGGGACCTCGCCACCATGCACCGGCTGGGCGGCCGCATGATCATGCCGTCCGACGCCCTATGGCCCAGGCAGTTGACCGACCTGGACCTTCATGAACCCATCTGCCTCTGGTGGCGCGGGGTGGAACAGCCCCTGCCCGCGGCTTCCAGGTCCATTGCGCTTGTCGGGTCCCGCGACAGCACCAGCTACGGTGCAGCCGTCACCGGCGACCTCGCCTATTCGCTGGCCCAACGGGGCTTCACCATCGTCTCCGGCGGGGCTTACGGGATTGATGCCCACGCTCACAGGGCTGCGTTGGCGGGTACCGGCGACACCATGCCCACCATCGCCGTGGTGGCCGGGGGAGTAGACCGCTTCTATCCATCCGGCAACGAGGACCTGCTCAGGGCCGTCGCAAACCAGGGTGCTGTCCTGGCTGAAGTCCCGCCCGGATCCGCTCCCACCCGGTACCGTTTCCTGCAACGGAACCGCCTCATCGCCGCGCTGTCCTCAGTCACTGTGGTGGTGGAGGCCCGCTGGCGCTCCGGTGCACTGAACACTGCCCATCATGCCGAAAACCTGGGCCGCGCCGTCGGCGCCGTCCCCGGATCCGTGCACAGCGCCAATTCCGCAGGCTGCCACCGGCTGATTCGCGAGGGGGGAGCCGTGTGCGTTACTGATGCCGGGGAAATTGCCGAACTTGCCTCTCCCAGTGGTGAGTCGCTGGCCAACCTTGGCCCGGGACAGCCCGCCGACCATGATGGCCTCACGCTGGAGGACCTCATCCTGCTCGACGCACTACCGCTGCGGACCACCAGTTCTGTCGAAAAGCTGACTTCAGTTGCCGGGTTAAGTGCTGATTCCGTCAGGGCGGGGCTGGGCAGGCTGGGGTTGTTGGGGCTCGCTGAATCCGAACGAGGCGGTTGGAAGCGTTCCCGCAAGGCGTGTTGAGTCACGTGGTTCGTTGCGTGGCCGCCAAATGATGGGAAAGTGGGAGCGTGGACACCCCTGATCTTCCCGCAGCCCTCGCTGGCGCCGCACACGGCTTCGGCCGCTACCTCGAAAATGAACGCGCCAGGTCGCCCCACACCGTTCGCGCCTACCTGTCGGACGTCCACAGCCTGCTGTCGGCCGCCGCAGCCGACGGCGCCACCGACCTCGACGGGATCGAACTAGCAACGCTGCGGCGCTGGCTCGGCACGCAGAGTGAGGCCGGCGTGTCCCGTTCCACACTTGCGCGGCGGGCAGCCACCGCACGGTCCTTCACCGCCTGGGCTGTCCGTGAGGAGCTCCTCGAGGCCGACCCGGCGCTTCGCCTGAAGGCGCCGAAGCGGGAAAAGTCCTTGCCCGGCGTTCTGCACCAGCAGCAGGTTGTCCGTGTCATGGACGGGCTGAAGGCTGCTGCTGAAGACGGCGGAGTCCTCGCCCGTCGAGACCGCGCCATGGTGGAGTTGCTCTACGCCACCGGTGTCCGGGTGGGGGAGTTGGCAGGGATGGACGTTGACGATCTCGACCCCGACCGCCGGACGCTGAGGGTGGTCGGCAAGGGCAACAAGGAGCGGACGGTGCCGTACGGGCTCCCGGCTGCGGTCGCTGTCGACGACTGGCTGCGACGCGGACGGCCACTGCTGGCAGCCGAGGGGAGCGGTCCGGCACTCTTCCTGGGGGTCCGGGGCCGCAGGGTGGACCAGCGGCAGGTTCGTGCGGTGGTGAAGGACCTTCTTGACGCGCTGGGCGACACCGCTGCCACCGGTCCGCACGCACTCCGGCACTCTGCCGCCACCCATTTGCTGGACGGCGGAGCCGATCTCAGGGCCGTGCAGGAGATCCTCGGCCACAGCAGCCTGGCCACCACGCAGATCTACACCCACGTCTCGGTTGACCGGCTCCGGCGAAGCTACCAGCAGGCGCACCCGCGCGCGTGACATTTCCAGACCGCTTCCGGCGCGCCGAATTGCACTGGCGTAATTAGGCGGGGTACGGCACAATAAGAGTCATGCCCGGCAACTCTCAAGTCAGGCTTGAAGCTCGCCCTCAAGCAGTTTCAGGCATCAGCCGGCACTAATTTCATAGCTTTGCAGGGACCACGGCAGCATGCGGACCCGGCGCGGCAGACACACATCCAGGCAGAGGTCGTTGGGGAAGACGTACCTACAGCTATGGAGGATGGAATGTCTGTTGCAATGACCCGCGGTGTCTTGTTCGTTCACTCGGCCCCGACCGCCCTGTGCCCCCACGTTGAGTGGGCCATTGGGTCTGTCGTGGACAAGCGGACGGACCTTGAGTGGACTGCTCAGCCTGCTGCGCCCGGAATGTTCCGTTCGGAACTGTCCTGGACCGGCAGCCCGGGCACCGGCGCGCTGCTGGCGTCCGCCCTGCGCGGCTGGGCGCACCTTCGCTATGAGGTCACTGAAGAGCCCAGCCAAGGCGTAGACGGCGGACGGTGGTCGCACACTCCCGAGCTGGGAATCTTCCACGCCGTCACCGACGTGCATGGCAACATCATGGTCTCCGAAGACCGCATCCGCTACGCCTACGAATCCGGTGCCGGCGACCCGTCCGCCGTCTACCACGAGCTGTCACTTGCCCTCGGCGAAGCCTGGGACGAAGAGCTCGAGCCGTTCAGGCACGCTGCCGAGGGCGCACCCGTGCGCTGGCTGCACCAGGTGGGCTAACCGGCCGCCGTTTTGCCACAACCTCCATAACGCAAGAGGCCCCCGCCGGACGGGGGGGGCCTCTTGCTATTGCTAGCGCGGACGTTAGATGCTGCGGACCGCAATCACGGCATTGTGGCCGCCGAACCCGAACGAGTTGCTCAGTGCCACGATGTTGCCGGAGGGCAGGTCGCGGGCAGTCTTGGTGACGACGTCGAGCGGGATCTCCGGGTCTTGGTTTTCCAGGTTGATGGTCACCGGCGCCTTGCGTTCGTAGATGGCCAGCACGGTCAGCACGGCCTCTACCGCACCTGAGGCACCCAGCAGGTGGCCCATCTGTGACTTCGTCGCGGAGACCGCAACATTGTCGACATGCGCGCCAAGGGCGGCACGAAGGGCAGTGTATTCCGGCTTGTCACCCACGGGCGTGGACGTCGCGTGGGCGTTGACGTGGACCACTTCCTCAGGCTGGATCCTGCCGTCGAACATGGCCGCCTTCAGGGCACGGGTGGCTCCCAGGCCCTGCGGGTCCGGGGCGGTGATGTGATAGGCGTCTGCCGTCACGGACGTTCCGGCGAGCTCGCCGTATATCCGGGCTCCGCGGGCCAGGGCATGTTCCTCGGCCTCGATGACCAGGGCGCCGGCGCCTTCACCCATGACGAAGCCGTCGCGGCCCGTGTCATAGGGGCGCGATGCGTGCTCGGGATCGTCGTTGCGGCGGGAAAGAGCCTGCATCGAGGCGAACGCGGCAATGGGCATGGGGTGGATCGCCGCTTCGGCGCCACCGCAGACCACGACGTCCGCCTTACCGGAACGGATCAGGTCCAGGCCGAGGTGCAGGGCTTCGGTGCCTGACGCGCAGGCGGACACCGGAGTATGTGCTCCTGCACGGGCGCCAAGGTCGAGGCTTACCGCTGCTGCCACGCCATTGGGCATCAGCATGGGCACGGTCATCGGCAGGACACGGCGCGGGCCTTTTTCGCGCAGCGTGTCCCACGCGTCCAGCAGGGTCCATACGCCGCCGATACCCGTGGCGAAAGCCACAGCCAGACGGTCGTGGTCCACTTCGGTAATGCCGGAGTCGGCCCAGGCTTCGCGGGCAGCGACAACGCCGAACTGCGTGGACGGATCCATGCGCTTGGCTTCCACGCGGCTCAGGACGTCCAGGGCGGGAGTGGAGGCGCGTGCTGCGAAGTGGACGGGCAGTTCATACTTCGCTACCCAGTCGTCCTCGAGCGTGCGTGCGCCGGAGACGCCCTTCAGCGCGTTATTCCACATTGTGGGGACATCGCCGCCAATGGGCGTGGTGGCACCCAGACCGGTAATGACTACTTTGCGTGCCATGGGATCACTCTCTATCGGTGCGCATGCCGAGTCCGGGAAATGCCTGGCCGGGGATGCGTGGGGAAAACTTGGGGTCATTCAGCGGTGTCCGGTCCGGAACGCTGGATCAGCGCCCCGGACCGAATACCGGATTCGGCCGTTGCCGGCAGGAGCCAGGACTAGGCCTGTGCGTCGGCGATGAAGCTGACAGCGTCACCGACGGTCTTGAGGTTCTTGACCTCTTCGTCCGGGATGCGCACGCCGAACTTTTCCTCAGCGTTGACCACGATGGTCATCATGGAGATGGAGTCGATGTCCAGGTCCTCGGTGAAGGACTTGTCCAGCTCGACGGCTTCGGTGGCGAGGCCGGTTTCTTCGTTGACGATTTCAGCCAGGCCGGCCAGGATCTCTTCGTTGCTAGCCATTGATGGCTCCTTTTCTTGTTGTTGCCGGCAGGTGCTGCCGGAAATGATTCAAACCGCGGTTACGGCTTGGTTCGCGAATCCGTGCTTTTCAGAACGTATTCAGTTGTGGGTAAAGGGTTCGGCTACGGGAGCACTATCACCTGGGCACCGAACACCAGTCCGGCGCCAAATCCGATCTGCAGGGCCAGTCCGCCGCTGAGCTCGGGGTTTTCCTGGAGCAGGCGGTGGGTGGCAAGCGGAATGGAAGCCGCCGACGTGTTTCCGGCTTCGGCAATGTCCCGGGCCACCTTGACGGTCTCGGGAAGCTTGAGCTTCTTGACCATCTCGTCGATGATGCGCATGTTGGCCTGGTGGGGGATGAACGCTGCGAGGTCTTCCGCCGCAATGCCGGCGGCGTCGAGGGCCTGCTGGGCCACCTTGGCCATCTCCCACACTGCCCAGCGGAAAACAGTCTGGCCGTCCTGGCGCAGGGTGGGCCAGATGGCGGCGTCGGTGACCGCAGCCTCTTCGGTGCTCAGGGCCCCGGATTTGTTCGCGGCAAGGGCAAGCTCACGGACGTCGAGCAGGGAATGCGTCATGCCGATGGCGTCCCACTTGCTGCCGTCCGAACCCCAGACGGACGGTCCGATGCCCGGGGTGTCGGAGGGACCGATCACCACGGCGCCGGCGCCGTCGCCCAGCAGGAAGGAAATCGTGCGTTCAGTGTTGTCGATGACGTCCGAAAGCTTCTCCGCACCCACCACCAGCACATATTCGGCTGCGCCGGAACGGACCAGTGCGTCGCCCTGGGCAATGCCGTAGCAGTAGCCGGCACACGCTGCGGAGATGTCGAACGCCGGAGCGGGCGTTGCTCCGATGCGGTCCGCCAGGCTGGCAGCGGCCGAGGGCGTCGCGTACGGATGCGTCACGGTGGAGACGATCACGGCGCCCAGCTGGCTGGCCTCGATGCCCGCTTTCGCCAGGGCTTCGCGGGCCGCGCCCTCAGCCATGTCAATGACACTGACGTCTGCGGGAGCCCGGTGACGGGTCACGATGCCGGTGCGCTGCCGGATCCATTCATCCGAGGAATCGATCCACTGGCAGACGTCTTCGTTGGTGACGATGACGTCCGGCCGGTAAGCACCGAGTCCGAGGATGCGGGTGTGTTCGCGCATTGGTGCCTGTTTGAGTGCGGGAGCGCTCATGCCTGTCCCTCCAGTTCTGCGAATAGGGCCAGGGCAGCGGTGAGGTCGTCCGGCGTCTTGACGGCAACGGTCTTGACCCCGGGCATGCCCCGCTTGGCGAGTCCGGCCAGGGTTCCGGCCGGTGCAAGTTCAATGACGCCGGTGACGCCGCGCTGCACCAGCGTTTCCATGCACAGGTCCCAACGGACCGGGCGGGAGACCTGGGCGATGAGGCTGCCGACAGCTGCGTCGCCGTCGGTCACTTCCTTGCCGTCAAAGTTGGACAAGAGCGGCACCTGCGGATTCCGGGGTTGCAGCGAGGGCTTCAGCGCTTCCAGCGCCGCAACCGCAGGTGACATGTGCGAGGTGTGGAACGCTCCGGCCACCTTCAACGGGATCACGCGCGCCTTGGCCGGAGGATTCTCCGCAAGGGCCTTGAGCTGTTCGAACGTGCCCGCCGCGACGGTCTGGCCGGCCCCGTTGACGTTGGCCGGCGTGGCGCCGGCTGCTTCAATGGCGGCCAGTACCTCGGCCGGGTCTCCGCCAACCACGGCGCTCATGCCGGTGGGGGTGACCGCGGCGGCAGCGGCCATGCTGTTGGCACGCTCCCGCACGAACGTCATGGCCTCGGTCTCCGTCAGGACTCCGGCAAGCGCCGACGCCGTGATCTCGCCGACGGAATGTCCGGCGAGGATGACAGGGAGAGCGCTGAGTTCGACGTCGAAAAGCGACTTTGCGGCCACCAGGCCGGCCGCCACGATCAGCGGCTGCGCCACCGCCGTGTCCTTGATGGTTTCCTCATCCGACGTAGTGCCGTGTGCGGTGAGGTCGATGCCTGCTATTTCACTGAGGGAGGCCAAATGGCCAGCGACGGGAGGCAGTTCCAGCCAGGGGGCCAGAAAACCAGGGGTCTGGGAGCCCTGTCCAGGGCAGACGATTGCAAGCACGTATCCAGCTTTCCAAATTACCGCGTGATTCTCGGTGTATTCATACACCAAGCTCACTGGGTCAGTTTGTAGGAAGTCTACAACGGTTCAGTTGCCGTTCCGGGACGTTTGGCGTTCGGTGGGTGCCTTGGGCGGCACGGAAAGCCGTCCCACCACGAGGGCCGCCTGAAGCACAAACGCCTCCCGGGGAAGGAGCGGATCCCAGCCGGTGACGTCACAAACACGCTTGAGCCGGTAGCGGACGGTGTTCGCGTGCACAAAGAGCTCACGGGCCGTTGCCTCGAGCGAGTGTCCAAGCTCGAGATAGGTGCCCAGGGTCTCCACCAGTCCGTTGGACGCGGCAATCAGAGGCCGGTAGATGTTCTTGATGAGGGACCGGCGTGCAGCGTCGTCCCCGGAAATGACCCGCTCCGGCAGCAGGTCGTCTGCCGCCACCGGGCGCGGCGCCGAGGGCCAGGCCCGCGCTGCGGTCAGCCCAGCAAAGGCGGACTGCGCCGAGCTGCTGGCTTCCAGCAGGGAACCCGCTTCCGGCCCGTAGACAACAGGGCCGGGGGCGAAGAGTTCGCTGAGCTTCAGGTAGGCGCTCTCACGGTCCTGGACTCCGCCAAGGATCAGGATCAGGCGGTCCCCCTGGATCCCCACCAGCGCGTCCTCGGCGAACCGGCCGGCCGTCCGGCGCAGCTCGCTGACGTAGCTGGCGCTCGGTTCCGACGGCGAATTCCCCACCATTACGGTAAAGCGCTCCTGTGCTTTCCAGCCGAGGGCGGCAATGCGCGACCGCAGGGCATCGGTGTTTTCGCCGCGCAGGATGGCGTCAACAATCAGGGCCTCAAGCCGGGTGTCCCATGAACCCCTCGACTCGGCTGCCCGGGCATAGACATCGGCGGCGGCAAAGGCCACTTCACGTGAATAGCGGAGCACGGCTTCCCGCAGCGCCGGCTGGTCCGCCTCCGGCGCGATGACGGGCACCTGGTCCTCCACCACCTCCACCACGATCCTGATGAGCTGGAGCGCCTTCTGCAGGCTGATGGAGCGGGTCAGCTCGGTGGGGGCGGTCCCGAAAACATCCGTGAGGATCCACGACGGCGAGCTGGGCCGCTCGTACCAGGTCACAAATGCGGCGATGCCGTTCTGGGCCACCATCCCGAGGGCGGACCGCTCATCGGAACTGAGCCGGCCGTACCAAGGCAGCGATTTTTCGAGCTGGCGCATGGTGGTGGTGGACAACTGCCCCACGCTGGCCCGGAGTTTCTTCAGCGTCTGGGTTTTTTCCGGCGTCAGGGCGCGCGAGGCCGGCTTGCGCTTTGCGGGAGTGGGGGTTGGCTCTGCCATGCATCGAGCATACGGTGCGCGCAGGCCAAGCTCCATTTGTGCAAAGGCTACAACTCGATTTGCGCTGCGTCACAAAGACCCGTAGTCCGCCTGACGCCGGGAACACAACGACGACGGCGGCCCCCGCCTTTTTGGTGGGGACCGCCGCCGTCGTGATTCACTGCAGCCGGATCAGGATTCGCCGCCAGCGTTTCCTGTGGAGCCGGCATTGACGTTGTTCAGCCGGTACTTCTCGATCGCCTGGGCAGGAGCCTGGGCGTCCACTTCGCTTCGGCGCGCAAGCATCTCGAGGGAACGGACCACTATGGAGTGGATGTCGTTCTTGAAGAAGCGGCGGGCCGCGGCGCGGGTGTCGGAGAAGCCGAAGCCGTCCGCGCCGAGCGAAGCGAACTCGTTCGGGAGGTACTGACGGATCTGGTCGGGGACGGCCTTCATGTAGTCCGTGACCGCCACGATGGGGCCGGTGGCGCCTTCGAGCTGTGCTGTCACGAACGGCACTCGTGCCGGTTCGCCGGGGTTGAGGAACGCGTCCTCTTCCGCTGCCATGGCGTCGCGGCGCAGTTCGTTCCAGGACGTGACGGACCAGACGTCCGCTGAGACGCCCCAGTCCTCGGCCAGGAGGCGCTGGGCTTCCAGGGCCCACGGAACGGAAACGCCCGAGGCCAGGATCTGCGTGCGGGGGCCGTCGATCTTGGCCGGTGCAAGCAGGTAGATGCCCTTGATCACGCCTTCAACGTCCAGTTCATCCGGCTCGGCCGGCTGGGAGATGGGTTCGTTGTAGACGGTGATGTAGTACATCAGGTTCCGGTTAGTCGAATCCGGTCCGTACATGCGCTCGATGCCGTCGCGGACGATGTGGCCCATTTCGTAGCCGTAGGCGGGGTCGTAGGTGACCACTGCCGGGTTGGTGGCGGCGAGGATGGGGGAGTGGCCGTCGGCGTGCTGGAGTCCTTCGCCGGTGAGGGTGGTCCGGCCTGCGGTGGCGCCGATGATGAAGCCGCGGGTCATTTGGTCCGCGGCTGCCCAGAAGGCGTCGCCGGTGCGCTGGAAGCCGAACATGGAGTAGAACACGTAGACCGGGATCAGCGGCACTCCGTGGGTGGCGTAGGCGGTGCCGGCGGCGGTGAAGGCTGCGACGGCGCCGGCTTCGTTGATGCCGGGGTGGATCAGCTGGCCCTGGGCGGATTCCTTGTAGGCCAGGACCAGGTCCCGGTCCACGGACAGGTAGTTCTGGCCCTTGGGGTTGTAGATCTTCGCCGTCGGGAAGAACGCGTCCATACCGAACGTGCGGGCCTCATCGGGGATGATCGGGGCGATGTGCTTGCCGAACTCCTTGTCCCGCATGAGGTCCTTGAGGAGCCTGACGAAGGCCATGGTGGTGGCTGCCTGCTGCTTGCCCGAACCGCGTTTTGCCACTTCGTAGGACTTCGGGTCAGGAAGCGTGAGGGCGGCGTGCTTGCTGCGGCGTTCCGGAACGGACCCGCCCAGGGCTGCGCGGCGCTCCATCATGTAGGCAATTTCCGGCGCATCGTTGCCCGGGTGGAAGTACGGCGGCTGGTAGGGGTCGCCCTCAAGCTGCTCATCCGTGATGGGAATGCGCAGGTGGTCCCGGAACGACTTGAGGTCATCCAGGGTGAGTTTCTTCATCTGGTGGGTGGCGTTGCGGCCTTCGAAGTGCGGTCCGAGTCCGTAGCCCTTGACGGTTTTGGCCAGGATGACGGTGGGTTTGCCCTTGAATTCGGTCGCTGCCTTGTACGCGGCGTAGACCTTGCGGTAGTCGTGGCCGCCGCGCTTGAGGTTCCAGATCTGGTCATC